>CALLIL010000009.1 GCA_938009755.1 uncultured Marinomonas sp. | reverse complement strand
TATGCTTATAAAGACCTAAATTACCGTGTTTTTGTGAATAATGCGACAGACAAAGAGTATGTCAGTTACTCATTTCAAGGCTCCAGTGCAATCCAATCCAACTATAACCAAGGCATAGAAATTGGCATGAGTGCAACGTATCAGTGGTAACCTAAAATAAAAAAAGCTGAGTCATTTCACTCAGCCTTTTCACTGTCGGCGCTCAATCACATCTGAAACAAGAAGTTTTTAATCAGGTCTTTTCCGCCTTCTGTGGCGAAGGATTCTGGGTGAAATTGAATGCCTTGAATTGGGTATTCTTTATGGCGAATGCCCATGAGTTCAAAATCACCGCCTTGGTGGATTTTACTTACGTCACCAAAGTCACCTTTTTTCAAGGCGCCAACCGATGCGGTGACTTCTAGCACATCAGGGAAGCTTTCTGCTTCGGCGATGAGCGAGTGATAACGCATGACTTCCAGTTGATCTGGAATGTCGTAAAAAATGCCTTCGCCGTTGTGATTAATCGGGCTGGTTTTCCCGTGCATTGGCAATGGTGCTTTCACTACTTTGCCACCAAACACATGACAAATTCCCTGCATGCCAAGGCAAACGCCCATCAGTGGAATGGTTTTACCAAACTCTAAAATCACATCCGCACACACACCAAAATACGCTTTGTCGTCTGGCGAGCCTGGCCCTGGAGAAATGATGATGCGATCTGGCGCGGCTTGACGAATGTCGTCTAACGTCACTTCGTCGTTACGTTTCACAATCACATCAAAGTGATCAATCGCGCCTTTGCTTTTTTCGGTTTCCAACACTTCGCCAATAAACTGATACAGGTTGTAAGTGAAGGAATCGTAATTGTCGATAATATAAACTTTCATCTTGCCTTCCTTAAACCTTCGCTTCTGTCTTGTTTGCGTCTGGCGCAAAGCTGTCTAACACGCGCTTAGTGCCTGCAAATTTGCGTTGAATTTCTTCGTATTCGTCTTCCGCGTTTGAGTCGTATACGTTACCGCCACAGGTTTGCACATAAGCTTTATTGCCATTTGCGAAGACAGTACGAATCGGAATGGCAAACATGCAATCACCATTGAAAGAGAACTGTCCTACCGCGCCGCCGTATGGGCCACGACCATCACTTTCCAAATCGTCGATGATTTTCATCGCTTCGATTTTCGGTGCGCCAGTCAAAGTACCCGCTGGGAAGTTGCTTGCCAAGGCAGAAAACATGTCGTGATCTTCTGCCATGATGCCAACAATTTCACTGGAAATGTGTTGAACGTGACTGAAACGTTTAATGTCCATCAAGGAACGAACTTTCACCGTGCCAAAGCGCGCCACTCGGCCGATGTCGTTACGATGCAAATCCACGATCATATTGTGCTCAGCGATTTCTTTTGGATCGTTCAACAAAGCGCGAGCCAATGCCGTGTCTTCTGTGGCGTCTTTACCACGCTTCGCCGTACCTGCAAGCGGGAAGGTTTCCATTTCGCCTTGGCGCACACGGAACAAGAGTTCAGGACTCGCGCCAATCACTTTTTGCTCACCAAACTTGATGTAATACATTTGTGGCGAAGGGTTCACTTGGCGCAACTCTTCGTACAAGTTGATGGTGTCGCCTTCAAGGTCAAACCACTTTTTAAAGCCCACTTCACACTGGAAAATTTTACCTTCCACAATGTCTTGCTTAACTTTGGCAACTGCATCTGCATGATCGGATTTCGTCATGGATTCGCCAACAGGACGAACCACAAATGGGCCGTTTTCTGGCGTAGGTTCCGCCATCATCGCTTTCACTAATTCGACACGATTGCCTTGCGAGCCTTCACCATCTTCGTAGTAAAAATAGAAAACTTCGCCTGTCATCTTGTCGAGGATCAAACCGTCTTTGTACAAACCAAAGCGGAAGGCATCAAACATCTCGCTGGATTGCAGATCCAAAGTCGGCTCGAAGTAATTCATACTGTCGTAACCGATATAACCTGTTAAACCACCAGCAAAACCACGCGACAAAATATTTTGTGGCACGATATCACGCAATAAATAATACGGATTGTCCGAGTCGTAGGCTTCTGTCTCGCCAGTGCGTTCTTGGATGAACAGCTTTTTGCCTTCTGCCCAAATCAGCTTTTCAGGGTCAAAACCAATAATAGAATGGCGGGAAATGAAGCTCTCTTCGCCAAGGGATTCCAACATAAAACAGTTCTCAAATCGCTTTTCCACCTTCTTAAACAAGGCAAAAAAATCGCAATCGGAACTGATGGTAATGTACTTAGGTTTGCGCGGCAGCGTGATACGCTCCGGCTTTTTATGATGTGTACTCATTCTTCTTTTAATTCCTTCAATGCTCTAGAACCACGTGTCACCGTGGCAATACCAACGCCCAACTGCTTCGCAATGTCGCGCTGCGGCACACCTTGCTCCAATAGGGAAAAAATCTCTAACCTGTGCTGCAACTCATTCAACTCATTTGGTGTCAGCAACGCCTTTAAACGCTTCTCCAACACCGCATCGTCAGCGTCTTTTAAAAACTCGATCAAATCTTTCATAAGGGTTTCTATTTAATGAAATCGCCATGTATTCACGTACTAGTACAGTAATGCATTTCTTATCATTAGGCAACTGGATAAATGGTTTACAGCTAAAAGCGGCTCCCATTTTTATTGAGAGCCGTATAGAAAGGAATAACCTAAATAATCTGAAGCAGCAGTTTACTCACTCAATCTGCCGCCCACACCTTTGTACTTCTCAACAAAAGCAGCAATTTTCTGAAAAACCGTTTGCTTCTGGGTTCGATACTGTGGATTCAACGGACTGAGTTTTGGTAATGCTTCATTCAGTGCGGTGCCATTTTCAGAGGCATATTCTCGCTTCAATGATGAGGTAATGTAACGCTTAGCCGCTGCTTCATTTAGGTTTTCAGAGGCAATGATTTCAGCCGCCTCTCGCTTTAACTCTTGTTGAGCAAATTTATAAAAGGCTTCGATGATACTTGCTTTATCCGCTATTTCGTCTAAGTCTGTTTGATTGATAAAATCAATGACTAAACCTTCTTTTGCGCGATTACCAATGCTACTGCGAATCAAACGGCGGACTTCTTCGATTAACCATGCTTTATTTTTGTTATTTTTATTATGCTCATAAAGCAACCCAATAATATAGTCGAGGTTTATTTCTTGAGATTTAAGCAAGTCTACTTCAAAGACCACATCGTCCCAGTCTAACGTCGACTCATCTTTGTCTTGGCCTTCTTTTTCACGGCGCAACCAGTCACGGGTATCGTTATAGGTAGAACGGTAATCTTGAATATCTCGCTCGCTAGGCATGTCGATGCTTTGCATGCTCTTGATGTCGGCATCGTCCAGATAGTACTTGGCTTTGAATTCTTCAATCGCTTGTTCATCACTAAGGTCTAAGTTTTGCAGTGCTTTTAAACCTGCAAACTCATCGTAGTTTTGTAAGATATTCTCTGCCTTTAGGTATTCACCAAAAAGCTTGGCAAAATCTTTTTTGTCTTGCTCTCCGGCAATGCTCTCAGAATTAGGAAAACGTTCTTGCAACTCTTTAATAATTGTCAAAAAGCCTCGGCGTTCTTGCCCAGTAAGAATATCCTTAAAGCCTTCCATGTATTCTTTGTAGCTTTTTTCCAGCACGACATTTTTGGTGTTACTGTCACCAAACAAAGTAATCGCATCAATAGTAGCCTGTTCCAAATCTCGGAAGGTAACAATGTTGCCAAAGGTCTTAGTCGCATCATAAATGCGGTTAGTGCGAGAAAACGCCTGCATCAAACCGTGATAGCGCAAATTTTTATCTACAAATAAGGTATTAAGCGTCGGCGCATCAAAGCCTGTTAAAAACATCCCTACCACAATGAGCAGATCAATTTCCTTATTCTTAACACGCTGGGCAAGGTCACGGTAATAATTCTGAAAGCCATTACTGTCTACACCATAGTTAGATTTAAACATGGCGTTGTAATCCGTAATCGCGGCGCTCAGAAACTCCTTCGCGCTGCTGTTCATGGCACTAACTTCAAAGCTCTCATCGACAATATCACCAATGGCATCCTGCTCTTCGTTGGCAGCAAATGAGAAGATGGTCGCAATGCGTAAAGGTTTACTTGTTGGGTCACGTTCAGTCTCGGCCTGTAATGTTTTAAAGCTCTCATAATAGGCTTTAGCTGCATCCACACTGCTTACTGCAAACATGGCGTTAAAGCCATTTTCGCCAGCATAAGCCCTGTGAGTCTTTTGGTTAAAATGGCGCAAAATATACTGAGATATTTCATTAATGCGTTGTGGGTGTAAAAACGCTTTTTTGTTTTCAGCGGCGCTGAGCTTTTTCTCATCTTGCTCTGTCTCAATACTCTTAAATTGTGGACGAACGTCGTTATAGTCCACTTTGAACTTGAGCACTTTCTCATCACGAATGGCGTCGGTGATCACATAGGTATGTAATTGCTGACCAAACACGCTACCCGTAGTTTCTGCCCCCAAGGCATTCCCTTTACGAATAACCTTGCCATCCACAATATCATCACCAAAAATAGGCGTACCAGTAAAACCAAATTGATAAAAGCATTTAAACCTCTTTTGCAAATTCTTTTGAGCTTCACCAAACTGGCTACGGTGGCATTCATCAAAAATAAACACCACTTGCTTATTATAAATAGCTAAATCACTTTCGCTTTTCATCAAATTGTTGAGTTTTTGGATGGTAGTAACCACAATCTTGTTGTCGTCTTTATCTAGGTTACTTTTAAGCCCTGCAGTACTGTCTGAGCCATTCACACTGTCAGGCGAAAACCGCTGATACTCTTTCATGGTCTGAAAGTCGAGGTCTTTTCTGTCAACCACAAAGAAGACTTTATCAATAAAATCTAAATCCGTAGCTAAACGTGCGGCTTTAAAACTAGAGAGTGTCTTACCAGAGCCAGTGGTGTGCCAAATATAACCACCGCTTTCAGGCTTACCCCAGTTTTTAGCGTTAAACGCGCTCTTTATCTTCCATAAAATACGCTCAGTAGCCGCAATCTGGTAGGGACGCATAACCAGTAAGGTTTTATCAACGTCAAACACCGAGTAATTAAGTAATACATTGAGCAAGGTATTTTTCTGAAAAAAGGTAGCCGTAAAGTCTTTTAAATCTTCAATCGTTTTGTTATCGGATTTTGCCCAATTCATGGTGAAATCAAAGCTGTTTTTGTCTCGCTTAGTGGTATTGGCAAAATAGCGCGTATTGGTGCCATTAGAGATCACAAACAGCTGTAAGAATTTATACAAAGAGTTATCTGCATTAAAGCTCTCTTTGCTGTATCTATGTATTTGGTTAAACGCCTCACGAATCGCTACGCCACGTTTTTTCAGTTCAACTTGTATCAAAGGCAAACCATTAACCAAAATCGTTACATCATAACGATTGGCATGGCTTCCCGTTTGTTCAAACTGTTTAATCACCTGCACTTTATTGCGAGCAACGGTTTTCTTATCGAACAGGTATATGTTTTCTATGTGGCCATCATCAAAGACAAAATCGAAAATATAATCACTGTGTACCTTGCGGGTTTTATCAAGAATATTGTCGCTTGGTGTATTCAGATATTGCTCACAAAAGCGATCCCACTCAACATCGGTAAACTCAACTTTATTAAGGGCTTGCAGTTGTTTGCGCACATTGGCCATCATGGCGTCTGGTTTGGTTAAGGCAGGTAAATACTCATAGCCTTGGTGAGTTAAATCGTCAATAAACTCACGCTCTAAATCCGCTTCGCTTTGAAAGCCCTCAGCTATTTGGTCTTGCCGTGTATATTTATCTAAAACAATAAAATTATTCGATTCAGCAACCGTTTGATACGTCATCATTCGTTCACATCCTTTCTCTTTTCGTGAGCAGTGGCTATTTCCAATATGAAAATAACCACTGCTCGCATTATTCTGTTACTTGCCAATGGCCAGTTTTATCGGAACCTACTCGGGTTAATCTGCCTTCTTTTTGTAATTTACTAATGGCACGACCAATAGTTCTTACATCTTTATTCAGGGTATCGGCGAGTTGTTGTCGGGTCAGCTCAGGCGTGCTACTCAGCAATGCTAAGATAGCCTCAGGCGTTTTGAGGCCCGTTACATTTATAAGGGTATTTACAGGGGCGTTTGCAGAGGCGTTTGCAGAGGCGTTTGCAGGGGCATTTTGCGTTAACGTTTGCTGAATAACCGATAACATAAAATAAATGAATGGCGTGCTATCCGCTTGGTTATCAGCCTGTTCAAGGGCTTGGTAATACGCTTGCTGATGGTCTTTAATCACACTTTCTAGCGGTAAAGATAAAAACAACGGATGCCACTTTGATAAAATCAGCGTTTGCCATAACCGCCCCATACGGCCATTACCATCTGCAAAGGGATGAATAAACTCAAACTCGTAATGAAATACACAGCTGGCTATCAATGGGTGGTCTTTGGTATTTTTCAGCCATTGAGTTAAATCGGCCATTAAACCGGATACTTGATGCGCAGGTGGCGCAACGTGATGCACCACACCGCCTTTATGAATACCCACGCCTTTATCTCTAAATTCACCTGCATTCACGAGAATATCTGACAGCATTAAACCGTGAGCCGTTAATAAATCATCAATGGCGCTAGGTGTAAATGTAGGTAGCGCATCATAAGCCGCAATCGCACCTTTTACCTCAGCTAGCTCGCGCATACTACCCAGCACAGGCTTACCCTCTACAACCGCAGTGATCTGTTCTTCGGTTAAGGTATTCCCCTCAATCGCCAAGGTGCCGGTAATGGTTTTAATGCGGTTTTGTTTACGCAGTTGCGGCGAAGCATTCAATTGGCTGGCATTTAACTCACCCACTTGCTGGCTGATTTGCGCCACCAGATTTAAAATATCGGTGGTGATGGTAAAAGGCGGTTGATAGGCCATTACTGGTTATCCCTATTATTGCTATTACTCATTCCCACGCTCCCGCGTGGGAATGAGAAAAAATATCGGTGATCTGCTGATAAATACGTCGCTCGCTGGCACGAATTGAGCGAACCCGTTCCAATAACTCTTTAAAATAATCTTTACCAAAAAAGCGACCATTTTTAAGGCGGTCATCATCCATAGCAAAACCTTTAATAATGTAGCCCTTGATTAACGCAGTTGCCCAAATTCTAAATTGCGTTGCTTGCGCGGAGTTAACCCGATAACCAACGGAAATGACTGCATCTAGGTTGTAATATTTAACCTTGTTGGTTTGAGTTTTCCCAGTAATGGCGCCGTGTTCAGTGGTTAGTTCCAAAATGGAACTAACCACTTCTTCTTGTAATTCACCACTATCGAAAATCTTTTTAAGGTGTTTGGTAATAGCAGGACGCTGCACACCAAATAATTCGGCAATGCGTTTTTGGGTCAGCCAAATGGTTTCGCCACTGAGCAATACTTCTACTTTCACATCGCCATTGGGGGAGGTGTACAGTAAAAATTCAGAGGTTTGATCTTGTAGGCTAAGGTTAGGCATCTTCTACCTCCTGCTTCCAGTAGCTGTAATTATCAACTAAATTATCCAAAAGAAGCTTAACCATCCGCTTTTCTTCAGGTCTTAGTTGAGAAGGTTGCATTTTTGCCAGCGTATTATGACTAGAAAATTGGATAATTCTGTTTAAGTATGCTGTTCTGTTTTCTTCATTTGCTCCAGGTAATAACATTGACCACTTTGGGTAACCTAAAAAGCTAGCTGTTTTCTCATAAAGGTTACGTATCAAAATAAAATGCTGCCTTTCAACACGTTGCTCCTGTATCGCTGATTCAAGTTGTTTTTTAAGGTCTAAGTGATAAAAAAAACTGGAGTTTGAATCGCCATTTTTCGCAACAAGTGAAACGGTTTTATCTTCTGATGCCTCTAACAAAAAACATGACTTTGAATTCAATTCGTTGTGCAGAAAATTATAGAAAGTTGTATCATGCGTTGAAATAATGAACTTAATAGCCGAGGTGCTGTTTTTAATCAAAGCCGCTAAATCAACAGCAAGCTGCATTAAATGGTTTTCATCTAACGAGCTTACAGGATCGTCAATATAAATATATTTGAGTTGGTTAAATTGTTCCGTTTCTCTATCCTCAACAGGGTCATTTAACACATCGATAACTTGTTCAATTAGGCTGTAATACACACTCCAAATAAAGTTACTTTCTTCGCCTTTAGATATTTTTATGTTGTTTTCCGCTTCGTTGTTTCCTCGCTCAAAAGAAAAGGTCACTTCTGAAAACGCAGGTACAGTAATTTGCTCACCGTTACTATCGACTTGCGTATATTCATCATTAAAATTTGGTGTTAGTTTCTCATCGGTATAACGCTGAAAATGACTAATAACGTTGCGATCTTGACCTTGTTCTTTAAACACCCAATCGGTGAAACCATTAGGGTGTATTTTTAGCTTTCTTTGTTCATCCTCGTTTAAATCATTATCCCAATAAAAAAGGTCTTCGGTAAACGCGTTGTAATAGAGAATGTTTTTTTGAGCTAAGCTTGAATCATCAGTGTCTGCCTGCTCTAACTCAAGCGCTAATAACTCTTTAAAGGCTCTTGAAAGCCGAGTTTTACCACTGCCATTAAACGCATAAATAAGTTGTGTTTTTTTATTATTATCACGAAGGATTTTTGCCGCGTTTTTAAGAGATTCACTCATGTTTTGTCCTTAAACTGTCTCTTGCTCTTTTTTAGGAAAGCTTAAAAGCAAATCCCGATAGTATTCATATTGCTTTTGGCGTAACTCGATTTCACGTGGGAGGCCTTGGGTGATAGAACTTGCTATAGCATCAAATTTATCAAGAATGAATACAATTCTGGCCTGTTCTGCTAAGGATTTGGCTGTGTCAGATGGAAAAGGAACTGGTAATTTTACTTGTTTAAGTGCATTGGCATTGAATTGTGGTTGTCCTCCGCCTGAAACAAGCTTGTTGGCCTGCTCCCAAAACAGATCACTCTGTGCAAAATGCCAATAGTATTTAGGGTTAACAATATTTGGATCCAAACTCAGTTTGATCAAAAATCCAGCGTAAATTGCAGGGTAGTCTTCCTCAAAGATCATTGTTTTACCGAAAGTAGCGCCTGTTCTAGCCATAAGTAAATCATCTTTCTTTAGAAGATACTTTTCATTTTCCTCAGAAATGTCTACATACATATGATCTGCTGGGGATAATTTTCCATTCGTATTTATATCAGTAATCCTAACAAAACGAGCATCACCAGACTCCTGAGCTTTTGCCGCATAACCGTATGTAAAACCCGAAATATCACCCAGCGTCTTCCACTCAACGCCACCATTTTCAAAACTTAACAACTTATCTCGATAATAGTTGTATTGTTTTTTGCGGGCATTAAGTTCGGCGGTCAGTTCGGCGGTCATGGCGGTAAATGCGTCCAGAATGCGCACAATTTCAGCTTGTATTGCCAGTGATTTTTCTGGGTTGTTTGGGCATGGGATGGGAATTTGGTAATTTAAAATCGCAGCTTTATTCCCACGTGGCATTTTTGCGCCTTTGGCGTGCTGCATGTTATAAGAGAAAAAATCGTCTGACGACAAAAGGTAGTAGAGATAATCAGTGCTTACTATTTTCTTGAAGTTTTCTGATATGCGTACAGCGAGTACATCACCACTACAGCCACCTGAATAGGCCGCCTTCCAAACTTTCTTGAGGTATGGGCGAATATTACCTATTAAGATGTCCCCAAATTCATATGCGGTCAAACGCTCTGTATTAGGCATGTAAGTCGCGTCGACTCGACCGCCTTTGTTAGCAACAAGGTTATCCACTCCAACAAAGGACGATGCAGATAGACAAGACGCATCCACTCGCGTTTGGGAATACTCTGCTACATCACCCAGAGCTTTCCATTCAACCTCAACCTCATCCAGCAGTTTTTCGATAAAAGCTAGAGCCTTGGCTTTGTTGTTTTTTTCTGTTGTCATCCCGACTTACTCACTTATTTTTTAACAAAAGAACAGCCAAGCCTACTAAACCCACGGCCAGCAAAGCGCCTGTTCCTCCCGTAGCGTTTTTTTGTTCGGCAACAAAGTAGCGGCTGTGGGTTCGTTTAAGGTCGTCAAGGGAGTTGGCTTCGAATACGACCACTTCCATTTCATGGCGCTGGTTTTGAAAGTATTGCTGCTCTTTTTCTAGCCCCGCTATTTGTGCACTACTGTAGTCTCTGTAATCGGTGCACTGGGTTTGTTTGCTGGTGCGATTGTGCTCAATGAGATAATACATGTTTAATCGCCTCCTCTATGTTTTTTTGGTAGCGAGTGAAATTCACTTTATGGGCTTGCTTGTCTATGTTGTCAAAACTTTCGGCAAGGGTTGTTAATTGCTGCATACGCGGTTGCTCTTGCTCGGTGCCGCCGTATTTAAGGCTGTTGCTTTCATCGCATAGGCTTTCTATTAAGTTGGCCCAAATATCCTGCGCGTAGGTTCGTAGCTGAATTTCGTAAAATTTTTTATCCGCTTTAATAATAATATGAATGGCTCGGTAACCTTCTGAGTTTCGGCTTTTACTTTCTGCCTGCCATGCTTGTGAGGCAAACGCATCACTAAGCAGGCTTTCTATTTTTAACACGGCTTGTCTGCCACCCTGTACCACAATGCGGCAGCCAGCAATATCTTGCATTTGTGGCAAGCGCAACTTAGGTTGCCTTATAAGTTTATCCACTATGGATTGCTGAGTTTTACGTTTACGTTTGGTTAGGGTGCACTCTTGCCTAGAGTTTAGCGCTGTTTGAATAACAGGATAGGCCTGCTCATCTAGGCCGCTAAAAGTTTGGCGAAATGCATCCAGTAGCGTTAAATCCTCTTTACTGGTTTCGCCTTGCCTGAGTCTGTCACCAAGCTTGGTTATTTGGCTGTTACTGAGTGTCATTTAAACCGCACCTTCTATTTCCGAGCCTTTTATTTCTGCACCTTCAAGTTCTAAAACTATGGCATCAATATCACTGCGAAGTTGAGTGATTTTAGCAACGGTTGTTTTAAGTTCGGCGTTAAGCTCTGTAATGTCTATCACTTCACGAGTGTCTTTGGCGTCTACATAACTGCTTACCGAAAGGTTGTAGTCATTTTTTGCGATATCGTCTAAATCAACCGATTTGGCAAAGTGTTCCACATTTTCTTTGCTGTTAAACATGTCCATGATTTTTTGGATATGTTCATTGGTCATTACGTTGTTGTTGGTTTCTTTTTTAAAGAAGCCTTGACCGCTGGCATCAATAAACTGGACTTGATTATTCTTCTGCTTTTTAGAGAGTACCAATATATTTACTGCTATCGTTGTACCATAAAACAAGTTTGGCGCTAGAGAAATCACGGTTTCAACATAGTCGTTATCTACCAAATATTTGCGAATTTTTTGCTCGGCACCGCCACGGTAAAAAATACCAGGGAAGCAAACAATGGCTGCACGGCCTCGGCCAGATAAATAACTTAAGGCATGCAGCACAAAGGCAAAGTCGGCTTTTGATTTGGGTGCTAGTACACCTGCGGGTGCAAAGCGGTCGTCATTGATTAGGGTTGGGTCGTCGCTACCAACCCATTTCACTGAATAAGGCGGGTTAGAGACAATCGCATCAAAGGGTTTGTCATCACCAAAATGTGGTTCTATTAAGGTATCACCCAACTGAATATTAAACTTGTCGTAGTTAATGTTGTGCAAAAACATGTTCATACGCGCCAAGTTGTAAGTGGTGTGGTTGAGCTCTTGGCCAAAAAAGCCATCTTCAATAATATGGGCATCAAAGTGCTTTTTGGCTTGTAACAGTAATGAACCAGAACCTGCCGCAGGATCATAGATTTTATTAACGCTGGTTTGGCCATGCATGGCAAGCTGTGCAATCAGCTTTGAAACATGCTGAGGCGTGAAAAATTCACCACCAGATTTACCAGCGTTTGCAGCGTAGTTAGAAATAAGGAATTCGTAGGCATCACCAAAGAGGTCATTTTGATTGTCTTCAAATTGGGTAATGTTAAGCCCAGCTACGCCTTTTAATACCGCTGCTAGGCGTTTGTTTTTTGCTTCTACTGTATTGCCCAAACGGTTACTGGTGGTATCAAAATCCGCAAACAGGCCTTTGATGTCTTTTTCTGAATCATAGCCATTAGCTGAGTTTTCAATGGCAGCAAAAATTTTGGCTAAGTCAGTGTTTAAGTTGTCGTTATTGTTCGCATTGGCTTGTACATTACTGAACAGCTGGCTTGGGTAGATAAAATAACCTTTGGTTTTAATGGCATCGTCTTTAGCAAGTTCAAGGTTTTTATCGTTATCCGCCATTGTTGCGTAGTCAATACTTTCATCGCCACCGGTGATGTAATCAACAAAGTTTTCACTGATAAAGCGATAAAACAGGGTGCCAAGTACATACTGTTTAAAATCCCAACCATCCACAGAACCACGCACATCGTTGGCAATCGCCCATATTTGGCGTTGAAGTTCGGCACGTTGTTGCAAACTTGTCATTTATTAATTCCTGTTTTTCTAAACTGATATTTGCCCATGATAACTGACTTAGTCTTGGGATTTAATGACTACATGAGGTTTACAGAAAAATAGCGTTTAATGCGTTGTTTAGAAATGACATGAAGTCTCACTCATTCACAGCAAAAAGCATGGCTCTTTTGTATTTTCATGAAACAAAAAAGAGTACAATGTACACCTACTTTCCATTGGGAATTTAACATGAGCATTTTTAACGATCTAAAATCCTCTTTAGAAGAAGCCGTAGAGATACACCAAGGCGATAAAAAAGCGGCGAGAGTGACGCGCTTTGACATCACCGATGTAAAGAGCATTCGCCAGAGTTTACAAGTCTCTCAAGCGGATTTCGCCAAAGCGCTTGGCACCAGTGTTGATACTATCAAGAGTTGGGAAAGTAGACGCCGAAACCCTACAGGGCTGGCGGCGAAAGTATTGGCGACGATTGAAGAAAACCCGAATTTTTATAAAGCGCTATCTGCCCATTAAAACGTATTCTTTCCCTTAAATTGAGGCAAAACTTCAGAAAAATAGGTAATCTAGGAAAAAGCTAAACTCTCAAATTTAAATTTCTCTAATTCGTACTCATGGATGGTAGTATGTTTAAACATATAAGGATTTGCCAGTTTTCTCCGTTGCAATCTTGCTCAATAAGAGCATACAAAAACGTTGCAACTGATGATTCAATGGATATAATGAACAGCAACAACACCCCTCCCGCTACCCGTAAGATCAGCGCCCTGCGAGGGGTTACTTGTTTCTGGGGAGTAGAAAATGACTGACCAGAACAAAATCCCTTTCAATAAACCTCCTAAAACATTTTCAGAACAGGTCACTATTCTGAAATCTCATGGCTTAATTATCCAAGACACAAACAAAGCTGAATTCTACTTATCCCAGCTCAATTACTATCGTCTAGCAGCTTATTGCATTCCATTTGAAACGGATCATGACACTCATCAAATATTGGAAGGAACCACTTTTGATGATGTGCTTAACTTATATACTTTTGATCGGGAGCTTCGTTTATTGCTCATGGATGCTATTGAGCGAATCGAGGTTTCTCTGCGCACGCAAATGGCTTATCAATTAAGTCATCGCCACAATACATCCCATCCACACCTTGTCAGTGAGACTTTTAAAGACGACAGAAAATATCAAAATGGACGAAGGAAATTAGAACATGAGGTAAACCAAAGTGACGAAGACTTTATTTGCCACCTAAGAACAAAGTACAAAGAAGATTTGCCTCCAATATGGGCTGTGGTTGAGTTAATGACCATGGGACAACTATCTAAGTGGTTTTCCAATATAAGCCAGAGAAGCGATCGTATGGCGATCAGTCAGGCCTATAGCCTTAATGAAGCAATCATGACCTCTTTTTGCGAGCACTTATCTTTAGTAAGGAACAAAGCGGCTCATCATGCAAGGCTATGGAACCGAGTATTCCCTAAACAAATGAAGCTTCCCAAAAATGGCCCAAGTGACTTGATTAATAGTCTTTTGAACCTGCCTAACGAAAATAGAAATTTAAAAAAGCTCTACAACACTTTAACGATCATTCTCTACATTATGAATATTATTTCTCCTGAACATCATTGGAAATCGCGTGTTAAAAATTTAATAAAAACTCATGATATAGACACGACAAAAATGGGCTTCCCTTTAGATTGGGAGACTAGGCCTTTGTGGACGTAGAGGTACTATGTGAATGATGCGCTTACAAATCGCTAATACCGAAATATATCTCTTAAGATTTTGAGAGATGTAGAGCGAAGCAAAAAAGCAAACATCATAAAGAAGTATGTGGTTTAACTGCTAAAACCTTCTTTCAAACAGCGTTACATTTCAAACCGCTAATATTTTCTTGGCATTTGTGTAAGAATGTTGAACTTCCCACGTCTAATGGTTGTCTCTCTTTTATTCATTTAATCAGCATAAGTAAGGCGAACAAGTTTTATGGGCATTGTCATGACGTTTTTTATGGTAGTGATTTTGTTGCTCAAGGTGCCGTCTCCGATACGTGACCGACTGCAATCTTATCAAGGTCATTTGGCTCTGTTGGCGTTGTTGGCCGGCGCGTGGAATGTGTTTTGGTATGGCGCGCAAAACCTTGGCGAATCTTGGGGAAATGCGGCGTTGGTGTCTGGTCTGTTGATGATGCTCATCAGTTTGCCTTTGCTGCAAGTCGATCAGTGGCCTTCTTTGCTCAAACGCCCTACGCTGTGGTTACAAGCCAAAGCCAATCTACTGCCTTCAGGTTTTTACGAGTTCACATTGACGATTCTTTTTTTGTTCATTTGTACCTATGCCATTTCCTACTTCTAATACAAAGTAGGCGTTCACACCGACTCAAAGCCTCATCAAGCTGCGAATATGCCCAAAAGCCGCTCGACCAAGCGCGTCGATGTTGTAGCCGCCTTCCAATACCGAGACGATTTTTCCCTCACAATGTTTGTCCGCCATTGCCATTAAGCGCTCGGTGATCCAAACGAAATCCGACTCTTCTAGCCTTAATTGCCCCATTGGGTCTTCTTTGTGTGCGTCGAAGCCCGCGGAGATCATGATGAGCTGAGGTTTGAAGCTTTCCAGCCTTGGTAATAATTGCTCGGAAATAATGGCGCGGAAGGCTTCGCTGCCAGAACCCGCTTCCAATGGCATGTGCAAAATGTTGTCGTGGGACGCGCCCGGATCAGCGTAAGGGAAAAACGGATGTTGATAACTGGAGGCGTATAAAACCTTGTTGTCTGTTTTAAAAATGTTTTCTGTGCCGTTACCGTGATGCACATCGAAGTCGACAATGGCGACGCGCTCTAATCCATGTTGATGAATGGCGTGACGCGTGCCAACCGCAATGTTATTGAACAAACAAAAGCCCATGGCTTTGTCGAATTCGGCATGATGTCCCGGTGGTCGAATCGCGCAAAAGGCGTTATCCACGTCGCCTTTCATCACCAAATCCACCGCATCGACAACGGAGCCTGCGGCGTGCAAAGCGGCGTCTAATGTGTGTGTCATCATTAAGGTTTCAGCGGCGATCTCAACATGACCATCTTCTGGCGCACGAGCAAAGATTGAGTCCACATAAGCGGTGTCATGGGTGTTGATCAGTTGTTCTCTGGTGGCGGGCGTCGCTTCAATTCGACGAATAAAATCCATCAATTGGCCCGTAATCAAGCGGTTTTGAATCGCGCCAAGACGTTGAGGCGATTCTGGATGTTCGTCGCCCATATTGTGTCGATCGCAATACGTGTGTGTCAGGTAAGCCGTTGGCATGTCATCTTCCTGTGATTTTTATTATTTTTAATTGCGTTATATCAAGCCATAAAATGGCAAAGCGCGTCTACTCTTCTTAACGACTCTTCTTAACTTATAATCCATGAATTGAGACTCTCATTGTTGAAAAACATGGTATCTTGATAACCCGTTTATTCCGTATCTGAATCAGGAGAAGCCCGTGAGCCAACATGCATTGCAACCTTTGCTTGCCCCAAAATCCATGGTGGTGCTAACGGGCAACGACCAAAACGAACCGCTCATGTTGGCGTTATTGGCGTCGCTTTCCAGTGCCAAAAAGTCGTGTCCTGTGAGTATCGTCGGCGTTGCGCCAAATCAAACGTGTCATTTTCCTTTGTTCGATTCTTTGCCTTCACTCTTGGAGCAAAACACACTGACGCCAGAGCTTGCGGTGCTGGTTGGCGACCATTCACACACCGACATGAAAGCCATTATTTCTGCCTGTGGCGACGCTCATATTGGTTCGTTATTGATGCTGTCTTGGACAGGAGAACCAGCCGCCGAGCTCTTGCCTGTTTTGCGTGAACATAATGTTCGCTTACTTGGCCCAAACAGCTTTGGCGTGTGCCGTCCGAAGCAAGGCGTTTTTGCGTGGCTTGGCCTCACACAACCGTTAACAGGACGATTGGCGCTTATGTCGCAATCTGGCACCGTTGCCAGCGCCTTGGTGGATTGGGCCACGTGGCAAGGCATCGGTTTCTCTCAAGTGGTTTCCATGGGCGCGCCAGTGGATGTTTTGCCTTCACAAGTATTGGATTATTTATCGACGGATTTTGAAAGTCAGGCGATTTTAATGTACTTGCAGAAAATCGGTAAACCGACACGTTTTCTCAGCAGCTTACGCGCCACAGGCCGAAGCAAGCCTGTTGCGGTTGTTACTGAACATTCCGTTGGCGCGGATGAACGCGTGCTGGATGCGGCCTTAAGCCGAACGGGCGCGGTTCGTGGTCGACGCTTGAATGATTTGATTGCCGCGGCGTCTGTTATGACTAATGCTAGACGCGTCAAAGACGGTTCGTTATTGATCATTGGCAACGGCGCAGGGCCGGGAGAATTAGCGGCGCAACGCGCCATGGAATTGGACATCGACCTACTCAACCCTGAAGGCGAACTGCGTACGAAACTTGAAACCACCATGGCTGGTCGTGGCGGCGTTGGTTCGGTGACAACCGTTTGGGCGAGCTGCGCCACAGATCTTTTTATCCAGCTTGCCGCGGACGCTCTGAGCAGCGACGATTGCGGCGCGGTGTTGCTCACTCTCAGCCCAACCGCGTTGATCGATATAGAGTCACTCTACGATTTCATCACCGCATTACACAAAGACCAAAAGAAACTCGTCATGGTGTGTTTGCTTGGCGGCGGCAATATGACCAACATGCGCACACGCATTAACGAAGCGGGCATTCCGACGTTTAGAACGCCTGAAACGGCGATGGAAGGTTTCCAGTTTTTGGTGCAATTCAAACGCAACCAATTACTCGCTAAGCAATCTGCTGACAGTCATGCGTTTCGTTTCAAAATCGACGTATCGCAAGCTTCTAACGCCTTAAGCGCATTGGCCAAAAGCGACCAAAAGCTTCAAAACAACGATGCGTTACGAGACATTTTTGAACTGTTTCATATTCCATTAATTACCCGTCGTCAGCCTTCACACTTGCTTAGCGCACCGATTCATTTGCGTGTGTTCCAAGACGCCATTTTCGGCCCAACCATTGGTTTGTCATTGGAAGGCGCTCATCAACTCAAGCAAGCAGAAGCGGTTGCTTTGCCGCCGTTGAACACCGTATTGGCGAAGGACTTAATTCAACGTGCTTTTCCTAATGAAACGTCTTTTGAGCTTGAAAGCTTGCTCAGAAATTTGTCTACCATGGTATGTGAATTGCCCGAAATTGCGCATTTGGAATTGGCCGATGTCAGGCTGCATGAAAGCGGCAGTATTTACGCTGATGTGTCCATTACTCTGCGAGACGCAAGCCATTGGCGACGTTATGAATATCTGGCCATTCACCCTTATCCAAGACAATGGGTTTCAGAACGTTTGTTGAAAAATGACGAGCTGGCGACCATTCGACCTGTGTTGCCAAGAGACTCGGCGATTTTGGCCGACTTTGTTCGCGGCATGTCCAATGAAACCCGCTATTTTCGTTTCATATCCAGTATTTCAGAGCTCACGCCACGCATGCTGGCAAGCTTATCGCACATTGATTACGACCGAGAAATGGCGCTGCTGGCCGTCGTTCAAAAAGATGAGAAAGACACGCTGATTGGCACCGCTCGTTACATAGATAACTTTGACGATAAAAGCTGTGAATTCGCTGTGGTATTAGCGGATGAATATCAAGGTTTAGGGTTGGCGTCGTACCTTATGCGACAACTTTTTCAAGTCGCCGCAGACAAAGGAATCAAGGTAATGAAAGGCATTGTACTGGCAGAAAACAAACACATGATCGAGTTCTGTCGTCATTTGGGTTTCACCATTCAGCGAGACCCAGAAGACTTTGGACAAGTGATCGCAACACTTCAACTCACGCCAGATTTACTCAATAAAGCGAGAAGTTAATACACTTCAATTTCCACATCAATCACACCCGCGTTTGTATTGCCGATTCGCTGAAAGGCGGATTTGCTCAAATCGATGATTCGACCACTTACAAACGGCCCTCTGTCATTAATGCGAACCACAACACTTTTCCCGTTCGCCACGTTGGTCACTTTGACTTTGGAGCCAAAAGGCAAACGTTTGTGCGCTGCGGTCATGCTGTTTTGGTCAAATAACTCGCCGCTGGCCGTTGCTCTGCCTTGGTATTTTGCCGCGTAGTAACTTGCCTCGCCGCGCTCCTCAAAACCCGATGCATCGGCACGAGAAATCGGCCCACTGGCACAACCTGCCAACGCTAACAGTATGATTACTAAACCAAAAGAGCCAATATGTCGCATGTCGTCTATCTTCCTTTTTAATTCATATCGATAAACGCCATGTTAGACAAATGCCTCTTAACAACCAATGCTACGCAGAACATATAAGAGTAAAAAAGCCGTCAGAGAAAGGAAAATTACTGTTGTAAGTTTTCAGGGCCAAACGAGTGTGGCAACAATTCTTCCATGGTCAATGTTTTGCGGACACCTTCAGGACCACAGATGTGGATTTGAATATCCGCTGAGGCGAATTCACGGATTTTCTGGCGGCAACCGCCACAAGGCGTAACTAAATGCTCGCCTTTTCCGATGACGTAAATGTCTTTTATTTCCCTATCGCCGCCTAACACCATGGCAGAGATTGCGCCACCTTCGGCGCAGACACCTTCTGGATAAGCCGCGTTTTCAACATTACAACCAGTGTACAGATTGCCGCTGGCGGTACGGATTGCCGCACCAACCGTGAAGTGTGAGTAAGGCACGTAGGCCTTACTCATTGCATCTTTGGCAAGCCCAAACAACTGTTCATCCATCTGAATATCAGACTCTGTCGTTTTAAGTTCTGACATATTAAGCTCGCTCTTTCACATAAGGTCGACCGACGGCTTTTGGCCCGATCGCTTTGCCAATGAAACCCGCCAACAATAGAACCGTCAGAACGTAAGGCAAGACTTCGATGGCTTGAACTGGTACTTCGCCGATGCCTGGAATCACCACGCCTTGCATGCGAATCGCTACAGCATCTAAGAAACCAAACAATAGACAAGCCAACAAAACAGGAACTGGTCGCCATTTACCAAAGATAAGTGCGGCCAATGCCATGTAACCTTTACCCGCGCTCATGTCTTTCAAGAAGCCCGCGTTGTGTGCTGTCGAAAGGTACGCGCCAGCAATACCACACAAGATGCCACAAATAATCAAAGCTCGGTAACGAAGAAAAGCCACTGAAATACCTGCTGTGTCGACCGCATGAGGGTTTTCACCTACCGCGCGTAAACGCAAACCGAAACGTGTTTTATAAATCACCCAGTAGGTAAATGGCACCATGGCGAAAGCGAGATACACTAATAAGTTGTGTCCGCTTAATAGCTCAGAGTAAATCAAGCCAATCACAGGCACATCCGCCAACGCATCCGCAAATGGGAAGGTGATGGACAAGAAGCGCTCGTCACCCGATAGCGTTGGTGTTTGTCCGCCCATGCCAAACCAATACATAGACAAGGTAACCGTTAAGCCCGCAACAATGGTGTTAATCGCCACGCCCGATACGATGTGATCACCACGATGCGTAATACACGCAAAGCCATGAATCATCGCTAAGGAAATAGACGCCGCGATACCAAAAAACAAGCCAATCCAAGCGGAACCAAAAATGGACGCCGCAGCAGCAGCGGCAAAGGCACTGCCTAAGATTTTACCTTCCAAACCGATGTCAACGATGCCCGCTCGTTCCGAGAACAAACCCGCCAACGCAGCGAAGATTAATGGCGTAGACACTCGCATTGTCGCGTCTAACATAAGTATTAATGTTTCAAACATAATTTTCCCCTTACGCTACCGCTCTGCGAATAAAAAAGCCTTCAATACGATCTTTAAACATGTGTTCAAGCGCACCAGAGAACAAAATAACCAAACCTTGAATAACAACAACAATTTCAGGCGTAATGGTTGGAATTTCAAACGCCAACTCAGAACCACCTTGATACAAGGCGCCAAATAAAACCGCGGCCATAATAATGCCGATAGGATGATTACGCCCCATCAAAGATACAGCGATACCTGCGAAGCCGTAACCAGCAGTGAAATTCAATAATAAGCTGTGGTTTACGCCCATGATTTCGTTGATACCAACAAAACCCGCTAAACCACCAGAAATCATCATTGCCCAAATCGTTACTTTTGCCGTATCAATGCCCGCGTATTGTGCAGCAGATGGGCTCGTGCCTAACGTGCGAAGCTGATAACCCCAACGCGTGTGCCACAACAATCCCCACACAAGAACACAGAAAATCAACGCCAAAATAAACGCAAAATTCAATGGCGAAGTACCGATGTCGATGCCAAGCGGTGACAGCATTTCATGCAAATACGGCATCCAAGCGCTTTCTTCAAACGTACGGCTGTTTGCTGCCATGCGTCCGTCTTCTTTTAACCAGTTAACAATTAAGTAAACCATCAAAGAAGACGCGATGAAGTTGAACATAATGGTTGTGATAACAATGTGACTACCACGACGGGCTTGTAGATACGCTGGAATATACGCCCAGCCAGCGCCAAACGCCGCCGCACCAATAATCGCCAATGGCGCGATGATGTAAAATGGCATCGTTTGATCGAACGCCAAACACACCAAACCCACACCCAAACCACCAATATACGCTTGGCCTTCACCACCGATGTTAAACAGTCCGCCTTTAAAGGCGACAGAAACAGCCAAACCAGTAAAAATAAGATTGGTTGCGTAATATAAGGTGTAACCGACACCTTCGTCATAACCAAAGGCACCGTAAATAAGGTAACCCGCGGCTTCTAGTGGGTTTTCACCAATTGCCAAAATAACCAAACCCGATACGATGAACGCGAGCATGATATTTAAGAAAGGAATAAGCGCAATATTTACCCATGCAGGGACTTTTGCCTGACTCATGCGGATTCTCCTTCTTGCTCTTCGTTGTAGGCATTTGCCATCATCAGACCAAGCGTACGTTCGTCAGCGTCTTTTGCATCAAGCTCGCCCACAACCGCACCATCAAACATCACAATAATGCGATCACTCAACGCCATAATTTCATCCAATTCAACGGACACCAGCAAAATGGCTTTGCCTGCGTCACGGAGTTTTACAATTTGTTCGTGTATATTTTCAATCGCGCCAATGTCGACACCGCGTGTTGGCTGACCAATTAATAATATGTCTGGGTTTTGCTCTACTTCACGGGCGATAACGATTTTTTGTTGGTTACCACCAGAGAAGTTGGCCGTTTTTAAATGCGGATTCGGTGGACGAACGTCCCAAGCGGCCATGCGTTCTTTGCATTCATCTATCATCACTTTACGGTGCATGATGACTTTGCCGTTGTAGGTTTCTGAATTGTGATAACCCAACACTGCTGCTTCGTACGCTTCAAAACCTGTTACCAAGCCCATTTTATGACGATCCTCAGGCACGTGTGCCATTTTCAGGTCGCGCATTTGAGCGGCGTTCTTCGGATTCTGTGCCGTAATGACTTCGCCTGCAATGTGGATCTCGCCTTCGCTCATTGATTCAATGCCTGAAAGCACATTCAGCAACTCACTTTGTCCGTTACCAGACACACCAGCGATGCCGACAATTTCACCAGCGCGTAGCTCTAGATTCACATCTTTCAGACGCTTTACGCCTTGCTCATCAAACTGGGATAGCGCTTTCGCAGACAACAAAACATCACTTGGTGTCGCGTCGTCTTTGTTTACTGTTAAACGAACTTTTTTACCAACCATGAGCTCTGCAAGCTCTTCTTTATTGGTATTTACTGTTTCACGATGAGCCACCATTTGACCTTGGCGCATCACAGAAACATTGTCTGTGGAAGCCATGATTTCACGGAGTTTGTGGGTAATAAGCAATACCGTAACGCCCTGTTCTTTTAAGGCTTTTAGAATACGGAAAAGATGATCGGCTTCTTGAGGTGTGAGTACGCCAGTCGGTTCGTCTAAGATTAAGATACGAGCACCGCGATACAAGGCTTTCAAAATTTCGACTCGTTGCTGTAGACCGACTGGAAGCTCTTCTACGATCGCGTCTACATCGATATCTAAACTGTATTCTTCTGCAAGTCTTTGCAGTTCAACACGGGCCGCATCGATGCCACCTTTCAATAGTGCGCCACCTTCGGCACCCAAAATAACATTTTCAAGTACCGTGAAGTTTTCTACTAACATGAAGTGCTGATGCACCATGCCTATTCCAGCATTGATAGCATCTTGAGAACTGTGAATACCAACACGCTGTCCATCGACTTCAATGAAACCGGCATCCGCTTCGTAAAAGCCATAAATGATGCTCATTAGAGTCGATTTACCTGCACCATTTTCACCGATAATACCGTGAATAGAGCCCGCAGGAACTTGTAAGCAAATGTCTTTGTTGGCTTGTACCGCACCAAAACGTTTGCTGATATCGCGCAATTCAATTGCGTATGGCGTTGTTTTATTTGTCATATCTAAAAGTAATTCGTCTGCTTAAATGGAACGCCCTGAATATATCTGTATGTCGATATGTCGCCGGCTAAAACACATAGTGCTTTGTATTACATGTTCATTTTTATTATAGCTGTTCACTCAGGTTACATAATCCGTTTTAGCAAATCTGAATAAAACATAAGGGCAAAAAAAACAGCTGCCTACTTAATAGTAGACAGCTGTTTTTACATGCATATTAGTAATTACATGTGTTGTCTGACATGTAATCATGCACGGTAATATCACCGCTGATGATTTTAGCGCGAATGTCTTGGACTTTAGATTTCATGTCCGCTGTGATTAGACTTGCGTTGTTATCATCAATCGCCCAATCAACGCCACCTTCCGCTAGACCTAGAACAACAACACCTGGCTTCCAAGTGCCGGCAGCCGCATCGCTGTATGTGTTGTATGCAGCCAAATCTACACGTTTAACCATAGACGTTAGCATTGTGCCTGGTTGAATGTGGTTTTGGTTTGAGTCAACACCGATGGCAAATTTGCCTTCGTCTTTTGCTGCTTGGTAAACACCGATACCAGTACCACCAGCGGCTGCAAAGACTACGTCAGCGCCTTTAGAAAATTGGCTTTTCGCTAACTCAGAACCTTTCGTTGGGTCATTAAATGCTGCACCAGTAGAACCAGTCATGTTCTGTAAAACTGTGGCATTAGAAGTAACGTATTTCGCGCCTTGCTCATAACCACAAGCAAATCGACGAATAAGAGGAATGTCCATGCCGCCAACAAAGCCAACAGCGTCTGTTTTAGACTTCATAGCCGCAACCGCACCTACGATGAAAGAGCCTTCGTGCTCTTTAAAGACAACAGATTGAACGTTTGGAAGATCGATCACACCGTCAATGATAGTGAACTTAACTTCTGGGAAGTCTTTCGCTACTTTTTCAACAGCAGAAGTCATGTTGAAGCCAACGGTTACGATTGGTGAATAACCACGTTTAGCAAGACGACGTAAGCCTTGCTCTACTTGCGCTTCATTTTTTGGTTCAAATTCACGAACCTGAACACCTTTATCAGCAGTGTATTGTTTTACACCGTTGTAAACGCCTTCATTAAAAGACTTATCAAATTTGCCTGCTTGGTCATAAACAACCGCAGGATCCGCAGCTTGAGCCATTGTTGAAGAAATAGCCAATGCTGTCAGAGACGCAATAAATACACCTTTCATTTTCGTTCCTCTTCCTAAATTATTAATTATATATTTACGATCAATTCTGCCCAACTGGTCAAAAATAAACCGATTAACGACATACCGCAATATAATATTGCTTATTTTACTCGATATTCTTACACATAAAACACAAAGGTCATTAAAAAATTCATCTTAGCGACAAAATCACTAACTTAACGGCAAAAGCAATTCTCGTGCCTAAGTTGAACAAATGGTCAAGTTTGGCAAAAAGTACAATACACTGTACTGCGTTGCGCTTGACGAATTTCTTTTAAAACCTTGCCACAAGCTATACAGGGCTTACCTGCACGACCATAAACAGACAATTCTTGTTTGAAGTAACCGGGCTTACCATCACCACCAACAAAATCTTTTAGCGTGGTGCCGCCCTGTTTAATAGCAGCATCTAGCACCATTTTGATGCATTCAACCAAAACAGCCAAACGGGCTTTACTAATATTGCCAGCCATTCGACTGGGTTTTATACCTGCTTTGAACAACGCTTCGTTGGCATAGATGTTACCAACACCAACAACAATTTTGCTGTCCATAATAAACGTCTTAATCGGCACTTTCCGACCTTTCGCGCGGGAGTACAACAGCTCAACATTAAAATCATCTGATAGCGGCTCAGGGCCAAGGTGTTTAATCAACTCATGATCAAGCCAATTGTCTTTCGTCCAAAGAATCGCACCAAAACGTCGAGGGTCCGTGTATCTCAACCAAGGTTGATTGTCTGCAAAACGAAAATCCACATGATCATGAAACAAAGGCGGCGTTTCTTCTGGCACAAAATATAAGCTGCCCGACATACCAAGATGAACAATCAAGGTTCCGTTGGCTGTGTGCACACCGATGTATTTCCCTCGTCTTGAGAGATGCGTAATCACTTGTCCTGTCATATCAGGCGCCAACTCTGGTGTAATCAACCATCTGAGTTTAGGTTGACGAATGTCGATTTGAGACAAGGCTCGACCCACCAGATGCGGCTCAATACCACGCAGTGTCGTTTCTACTTCTGGTAATTCAGGCATAAGCGACCTCGACTATCATGAGATGAATACAGACGGTTACTGGCAACACAATATTAAATGGTTCTACTAGATACAAAAAAACCGACTCTAGGAGTCGGTTTCTTCGGAGGAAAATCAAAATTATTTGATTTTCGCTTCTTTGTACATAACGTGTTTACGTACAACTGGATCAAACTTTCTCATTTCAAGTTTGTCCGGAGTATTTCGCTTGTTCTTGTCAGTTGTGTAAAAGTGACCAGTACCAGCAGAAGATACCATGCGAATTAAATCGCGAGCGCCTTTAGAAGCCATGATTCAGATCCTTATACTTTTTCGCCGTTAGCACGCATGTCAGCAAGAACTGCATCAATGCCTTTTTTATCGATAATACGCATACCTTTAGAAGATACACGGATACGAACGTAACGGTTTTCGCTGTCAACCCAAAAACGGTGCCAGTGAAGGTTAGGAAGAAAACGACGCTTAGTACGACGCTTTGAGTGAGAAACGTTATTACCTGTAACAGGTCGTTTCCCTGTAACTTGACATACGCGAGACATAATTAAATACCTTTTGTGCTATCCAGAATTATTGGAAGTAAAACACTTCCTCAGGCGGAGCATGATTCCTTATGAATCAAAAAAATCCCATACCAAGGGTATAGCGGCGCGCATTTTCCCATAACACAGCCTATCGAGCAAACTTTTTGTTAAAAAAATGATCAATTAGACACGTATTCCTTTTTCTGTGAGAACGAAACCAAGCCTAAAGCGAACAACATTCCCACCACAACACAAGTAATACCAATGATTTCAACCCAAGTCACTGTCTCATTAAGAATCAACACACCTAGACACAGAGCAAACGGCGGCACCAGAGCAGCAAAGACAGCACCCTTCGCTGCCCCCAAAAGCGTCACACTTTTTGAGTAACTGTATAATGCAACAATAGCTGCAAACACACCTTGGAACGTGCCGTGCATTAATACCGTCGTAATAGGCAAACTAATGAAGGTTGTGTCTTGGTGAAGTAAATACAAAGACAAACACACAACACCAGACACCACGGATACCATTGCCGTTGCCACCCAAGCTTTTAATTGCCAATATTTACTCAACAATGTGAAACTTGCCCATAAAGCGCCACAACCAACAAACATCAGATCACCAATAAAAACATCAACACTCATCCGGTGAAAGCTGCTTAATCCAACAAATAAAATACCCAATACAATGATAAGAACGCCAAGTATTCGCTGCTTAGACAACTTTTCCGACAATAAATACATGCTGCCTAAGGTGGAGAAAACCAGCATACAACTAGGTGCAACAATGCCAAAGTGCGCACTGGAAGATAAAGTTATGCCTTTCATCGCCAACAAGATATATGGCGCGCCAGCACCAATCGCCAAAACAACGCCTTTAGTACACAATAATCGCAACGAAACTGAGTGGAAAAACAATACAGGCAATAAAATAATTCCTGACACGCCAAAACGTAATATCGTGAGTTCCAAAGACGTGACATTTTGAATTTGCCCAAACTTAGACAGAACAGGCCAACTCCCCCAAATTAATGACGCAATCAACCCCATTCCTACACCCAGTAATATGTCTTTGTTCTTAAAAGGCATCCAACGCTCCTACTTAATATTGGGTTTCAAATAGTTTACGTGCAGAATAAAAACCAAACACATAAAAACACACAGTAAAATGCAGAATTACTACGTATTTATTCATTTTATGGGAAATCCCTTCGCGCTAGATAATTTTGATCATCACATTTTAAAAATCATGCAGTCAAATTCTCGCAGGACAACGGAAAGCATTGGACAAGAAATCGGCTTATCTTCCACTGCTGTTCAACGAAGATTGAAGCACCTAAGAGACTCTAAAGCCATTGAAAAAGAGGTAGCGATATCATCCCCTTCAAAAATAGGCAGTCACGTGTTAATTCTCGTAGAAGTCGTTCTCGTTCGAGGCGGCTCTTCCGTCGTCAACAATTTCAAACTAAAAATGCAAAACCACCCTAGCGTACAACGGTGTTATTACGTCGCAGGCAAGAATGATTTTATTTCAATGATTGCCGCTTCAAGCATGCAAGAGTATGAACTCATCACGCAAACTCTATTAATGGATGATGAGACAATTTTGAAACTCCACTCCAACATAGTTATAAATAACGTAAAAGTCGGTTTAGACATCCCACTGTAGCAACATCTTCAAACCAAACCTCTTTCTGCCAATGACACAGGGTTCGCGTCTCCCACGATAAAGTGATCAAGTAACCTCACATCAATAAGCATCAAAGCGTCTTTGATTTTCGCCGTAATAGAAATGTCTGCGTGACTGGGTTCGGCGACACCACTTGGGTGATTGTGGGCAAGAATGACCGCCGCTGCGTTGTTCTGCAATGCAGCCTTAACGACTTCCCTTGGATAAACGGCTGCAGCGTCAATGGTGCCAAAAAAAAGTTCTTGGTATCGGATGAGCCGATGTTGCGTATCCAAAAATAAAACGGCAAAGACTTCTCGTTGAGAGTGTCGTAACTGGGAAGAAAGGTAACTTCTTACATGTTCTGCATCGGTAAAGACGGTTTCACGCACCAACTGCTCTTTCAAATGTCGTTTAGACATTTCAAGCACCGCTTGTAACTGGGTGTATTTTGCGTCTCCCAACCCAAAGCCTTTGCAGAACTCTTCTCGACTTGCAGATAAAAGGGAACGTAATCCACCAAATTGAGTCAATACTTGTCTAGCAAGTTCGACGGCACTAATACCTTGCGTTCCCGTACGAAGAAAAATCGCCAGTAATTCTGCATCCGTTAACGCGCTCGCGCCTTGGTGAATCAGTTTTTCGCGTGGTCTTTCCTGTTCTGGCCAGTGTTTAATACTCATGATCTACTCCTTGATCCATGATAATCTTGCTTTAATTTCAATAAACCACCAACGAAACAAAAGGCATCCTGTCTTTATTTGTTTTCGTTGAGAGTTTACTTTATCTATCACAGAAAGAATTGAGAAGTTTTTTATGTCAGATCTATCGCAAAAACGCATTCTATTAGGCATCACCGGCGGTATTGCCGCCTACAAAAGCATTGAGTTGATACGACTATTAACCAAAGCTGGAGCGGATGTTCAGGTGGTATTAACAGAAGGCGCAAAAGCCTTTGTGACAGAAATGACATTACAGGCGATTTCTGGCCATCCAGTGCGCAGTACTTTATTAGACCCAAACGCCGAAGCAGGTATGGGACACATTGAGCTGGCGAAATGGGCCGATTTGATTGTAATCGCACCGGCCTCTGCGGACTTCATGGCACGCTACAGCCAAGGCATGGCAAACGATTTACTATCAACGCTTTGTATTGCCACTGAATCACCTGTGCTGTTGGCACCAGCCATGAATCAAGCTATGTGGCGACATCCTGCAACGCAAGATAATTATGCCCTATTAACAAAACGCGGTGTGCTAAGTGTTGGCCCTGCCGATGGCGCGCAAGCTTGTGGCGATATTGGCCCAGGTCGCATGAGCGAACCAAGCGATATCTTTAACGCCATATCTCAGCACTTTAATAACACGTCGATTAAACAAGACTTAGCAGGGCAACATTGGGTCATTACCGCTGGCCCAACCATGGAAGCCATCGACCCTGTCCGTTACATCAGCAATCACAGTTCCGGAAAAATGGGTTACGCCTTAGCAACCGCCGCATTGGCTCGTGGCGCGAAAGTCACGCTAGTGAGCGGCCCAGTGCAATGCGTTCCACCGCAAGGCGTCAATTTGCTTTCAGTGAAAAGCGCAGACGAGATGTTAGCCGCCTGTGAACAAAGCATGGCTACGCCAGCCGATGTATTCATTGGTGCCGCCGCCGTGGCAGACTTTAAAATGAAAACCGCCACAGACCAAAAGATGAAGAAGCAATCCGATACAGATGAAATGCAGCTCGTCTTGGTGAAAAACCCAGACATCATTGCCACACTGTCGGAAAATAAGCATGCGAAAACCATGGTTGGGTTTGCCGCTGAAACACAAAATGTGATCGAATACGCGCAAGGAAAACTGGAACGGAAAGGCTTAGACATCATTGTTGCCAACGATGTTTCTCGTTCGGATATTGGCTTCAATCAAGATGAAAACCAAGTCACTGTCATTACCAAAGAGCAAACATGGTCGCCAGAAAAAGCCGCAAAAAGCGAGCTAGGTAACCAGCTCGTCGAATTTATTTATAAGCACACTCAATCAGTACGTTAAGCGTGGCTTACCCTAAACAAAGAATGAAGAGAATAAAGCTATGAAACACCCTATTCAGTTAAAAATACTCAGCGATAAAATTGGCAATGGGATTCCATTACCAACCTATGCAACAGAAGGGTCGGCAGGTTTGGACTTGCGCGCCTGCCTTGATGCTGCGATTGATCTCGCTCCAGGTGAAACCACATTATTACCTACGGGTTTGTCTATTTATATTCAAGATCCGAGCTTAGCTGCGACGATTCTTCCGCGCTCTGGTTTGGGCCATAAACATGGCATCGTGCTAGGAAACTTGGTTGGTTTAATCGATTCCGATTACCAAGGCGAGTTAATGGTGTCTTGTTGGAACCGCGGCAATACAACTTTCACTATTGAACCGGGTGAACGTGTTGCACAGCTAGTATTACTGCCTGTTGTTCAAGCAGAGTTTGATATTGTGACAGAGTTTGAAAGTACTGAACGTGGCGAAGGCGGCTTCGGACATACTGGAACAAAATAACAAAAAATATTGTAATAGGTGAATTATTTTCACCTATTACTTCCCACTTGAAGAATTAACTCACCCTTATCCTCAAACTGAAAATATATTTACTTTTTTAAGCCTTAACTTCGTAAGTTTCATACATTTTTTTATAGTTAATCCTTTTATATCACGCTATTATTTCCCACCTAAGTGGTTGCTCACACTCATTGTTCGCCTTTCATGGCAACACTTCTTCATAGCAGCCCATTAATTTATTCATTGGTAGCATTGTGTATCCTCAAGCTCATACCGAGTTTATGCTGCCTTTATTTACTTACAGGAGTTGTAGTCCGTGGCTTTTTCTCGTGAATCTGCTTTAGATGTTGCTAAGGTTCTCAGCGAATCTCTTCCATATATCCAACGTTTTGCAGGCAAAACCTTGGTGATTAAATATGGCGGCAACGCAATGACAGATGAAACACTACAAGCGGGGTTTGCTCGAGACATCGTTTTGATGAAAGCGATTGGTATCAACCCAATTGTGGTTCACGGTGGCGGCCCACAAATTGGCGACATGCTCACCAAGTTAAACATCGAATCAAAATTCCTTAACGGCATGCGCGTAACCGATTCAGCCACCATGGATGTAGTTGAAATGGTGCTCGGCGGCCAAGTAAATAAAGAAATTGTTAACCTAATTTGTGAAGCGGGCGGCAAAGCCGTTGGCATTACAGGCAAAGACAGCCGCTTTATCAAAGCCAAAAAGCTCTTTGTTAAACACCAAGCTGAAGGCATGTCGGCACCAGAACAAGTGGATATTGGTCATGTGGGCGAAGTGGCCAGCATTGATACAAGTTTCCTAAAGCTATTTGAAAACAGTGACTTAATCCCTGTGATTGCACCAATTGGCGTTGACGACGAAGGTAACTCGTACAACATCAATGCCGATCTTGTTGCCGGGAAAGTCGCCGAAGCCGTTTGTGCCGAAAAGCTCATGTTGCTGACTAATATTTCTGGCGTTCAAGATAAACAAGGCAATGTCCTAACTGGATTAAGCACAGCGCAAGTCGATGCCTTAATTGCCGACGGCACAATCTATGGCGGCATGCTACCAAAAATCAGTTGCGCCTTATCTGCTGTGAATTCTGGCGTTATTAGCTCTCATATTATTGATGGCCGAGTTCCTCATGCCACGCTATTAGAAATCTTTACCGACACAGGTGTTGGTACACTTATTTCAAACACCAAAGTGGCTGAGTAAAACATCACATCGCCAATCGTCTTTTAAATAGACGCTAGGCGATATCCGCTTGATGAAGTAGATTGGTTAGACACTGGATAAATTGATGAGCACTAAGAAAAACGATCGTCGAACACAGATATTACAAGCGCTTGCTCAAATGCTAGAAAGCAGCCCAGGCGCTCGCATCACGACAGCGTCTTTGGCAAAACAAGTTGGCGTTTCTGAAGCGGCGCTTTATCGCCACTTCCCTAGCAAAGCAAAAATGTTTGAAGGCTTAATCGAGTTTATTGAAGAAGCGTTATTCACTCGTATTAACCGTATTATCCAAGAAGAAAACGACGCGATTGCTCGAGTTGAAATGATGCTCATGCTGATTCTTGGGTTCGCCGAGCAAAATCCGGGGATGTGCCGATTATTAACGGCAGACGCATTGGCCGGCGAAACTGAACGTTTGCGCCTGCGCATTGCGCAAGTGTTCGACAGAATCGAAACTCAATTAAAACAAGTACTTCGCGAAGCGGATTTAAAACAAGGTTTACGTCCGACCATGGGTGTTGCCCCTTGCGCGAATTTCCTTGTCGCCATTATAGAAGGCAAAATTCGCCACTATGTTCGTAGCGAATTTAAAGTGAAGCCAATGAATGTTTGGCAAGAACAATGGAAAGCATTGGCACAAAACTTGATGTTAAATCGCTAGGGCTGAGAAGCGAGCTTCCAACCCTAGTAATGTGCTTGAATTAGATGCCATATTTAAGGCGATATGCCTTCACTGCACCAAGATGTTCAGCAAATTCAGGCGCATCTTGCTCTGCTAAGTAAGTCATAATATCGTTTAACGAGACGATACTGATGACAGGCATATTAAAGTCACGTTCGACTTCTTGAATGGCAGACAATTCACCTTGACCACGTTCTTCGCGGTTTAAGGCGATAAGAACACCAGCCGGTTTAGCGTTGGCATCATCAATGATTGCCATCACTTCTCGGATCGCGGTACCAGCGGTAATGACATCATCGATAATCATGACGTCACCCGTCAAAGGCGCACCGACCAGAGAACCGCCTTCACCATGTGCTTTTGCCTCTTTGCGGTTGAAAACATACGGAGTGTCTACATTATGTAGATCATATAAGGCAACGGCCGTTGTAGTGGCCAATGGAATGCCTTTATAAGCAGGGCCAAACAAAACATCGAATGGAACATTTGCTTCCATTAGTGTCGCCGCGTAGAAGCGACCTAACTTAGCAAGCGCTTGGCCAGAATTAAAAAGACCAGCGTTAAAAAAGTACGGGCTTACGCGGCCTGATTTAAGAGTAAATTCGCCAAAGCGTAATACGTTTTGTTCGATAGCGAATTCAATAAATTCTCTTTGGTAAGGTTTCATGCCAACTCCAGAAAGATAAATAATACAAAACAAAGCGTCACTTAAACACGAGCGAAACTATGCCAACATTGGATAGGCGCTAATATAACACACGGTTAGGAATTGTAGGGACCAGAAATGAAGGTCATCAGCCTTAATGTAAACGGTATAAGACAAGCTGCAGATCGTGGCTTCTTTGAATGGATGGTTCGCCAGGACCCAGATGTTGTATGTCTGCAAGACATACAGGCAGATGAACGCACACTAAAAGACAGCGTATTCTTTCCACCTGGATACAATACGTACTTTTTTGACTCGCTAGAAAATCCTGAGCAAGCAGGTGTGGCAATCTATTGCAAAACCATGCCAAAAGCCATTATGACTGGCATGGGTTTTCCTGAATGTGATTTCGAGGGACGCTTTATTCAAGCCGACTTTGATAAAGTCAGTATTGGTGCTTTTTTGACACCTCATGGATCAAACCATGAAGAAGACCTCCAGGAGCACAAATATCGCTTTATGGAAGGTTTCAAAAGTCATTTAGTGAAAACACGAAGAAAGCGCCGTGAGTATATTTTCTGCGGCACAGCAAACGTAGCTCGCTCTCCTATCGATGTGAGCAGCTGGTTTGTCAACCAACGAAACTCAGGCTTCTTGCCAGAAGAGCGCAAATGGATCAACGAAATCTTCAATGAACTGGAATACATTGATGCGTTCCGCCAAGTAAATAAACAAGACAAACAATACACTTGGTGGCCAGATTACGAACGCGCTTGGAAACTAGATGAAGGTGGACGCCTCGATTATCAAATCGTTACGCCAGGTATTAAAGGTCTAATACAAGGCGGCAGTATTTACAAAGGACAGCGTTTCTCAGATCACGCGCCGTTAATCATGGAATACAATATCGATTAACACTGACCTCGGTTTGACATTTCTAACTAAAAAACTCGCGTTTATTCAAAATAAGCGCGAGTTTTTTTAGTTAATCCAGCACACTGTAAACACTTATTCTTCGCTGATTGGCTTGTGTCTGACTTTCAATTTCAGTTGATGAATATCACCCGGTGCAATTTCATATCCTTGATCGAGTACGTTAGCAGCCTCTACGCACACAAAACGACGATATTCATGATCTTCCATGTCCGTACGCGTTTTCGCTAATGCCGCACCTGGGTTCCACACGACTGTATTTCGACTACCTTCAGTCTTAATCACGAGCCTGCGGTTAAATTCCGCGTCTTCAATCTCGCACTTCTCAGGCGCAGACACATATACTCGGTCCATGTAATCACAAGGCGTAATAGGATTTTCGCTATTTACACGTTTGTTATTATCAAATTTATCTATGTAGGTGACATTCTCTAAACCGTTTACTTGAGCCGTTTGGTTGTCTCCAACATTAAAATAAGTATGTAATGCCTCACTGATCGGCATCGGTTTATCAGACAAGTTTGCAGCCGAGAAGTTGATGCAAAAACCTTTGCTTGAGAAACGAAACACTTGGCGTAATTCAAAAGCGTAAGACCACATTTCTTCAATTAAAGGATGTGTTTCCGACGCCAAACGAATCACGATTTTAATATCGCCATTTTTGAAGCGACCAGCCTCAATCAATTCCCAGCGGAAGTAACGAGCCAAACCGTGCGCTGGGTAATCATCATGATCTTCATTAGCACCAAACCAAGGCCAGCAAACAGGAACACCAAAATGACGTCGATCGAATCGTCCACTGCCACCCAGATTCTCAGATTGAAACAAAAGGTCCTCTTGACCAGCAGGAATAAAGCTTGCCAGATGTCCGCCCCATAATGCGATAACTGCACTAAAACCCGGTTGATCGATCACGATCTCATCACACTTTTTCAAGCTTGCTGGACGTATCTCTCCGCCCAGTTCTTCCAACTCATTTATCAGTCGGCCATTCATCAACAACTCCGCTAAACTATTTATTATGCGCACATATTAACTTTAGAGAACACGATTACAATACTTTATGTTTATAGTCACAATTCAACAAAACAAATAACTCTGTTGTGGATCAATAAAAACTTAACCTAATCCGTATTTTAGGCTATAACCCCTCTTAGAGAACCACATTATATTTTTTTGAAATAGTTTTATTACCTTCTAAAAGGCACTCAATTTTCATGCATCCATCACACGAATCGAAAACTATTATAGGCAACAGCGAATGGTGTACCTTTCCTAATTTAGCGATCCCAGCCATTAAGGCGAGAGTAGATTCAGGTGCAAAAACATCATCCATTCACGCCATCAATATTGAACGCTTTGAGAAAGGTAATGAGCACTGGGTCAAATTTGACGTTCACCCGCTCCAAGGCAATACAACAATCGCCATCCATTGTGAGGCCGCACTGGTTGACCAAAGAGTCGTCAAGAGCTCAAGTGGAGACAAAGAAAAACGTCCAGTCATTCGAACCCCAGTCTCTTTAGGGCAAAAAACATGGGATATTGAAGTCACGCTAACTAACCGTGATTCTATGGGCCACAGAATGCTTTTAGGTCGCGAAGCCATGAACGGTCACGTTCTTATTGATCCAGAAGCCCAATGTCTATTGGGGGACAAGGACAAAAAAGCGTCAGTTGCACTGTATAAGACACCATAAAAAAACCTCTTTACCAACTCAATGGAAAAGAGGCTAGATTCTTATTAAGTAAGCGTTAATTAATAAAGTTATTTACAGCAGCAAACAGAATACATTTTATTTAGAAAGGGCTTTCATCAATCGATGAAGCCTTTGATTCGCAGACGTCAGAGCCATTTTATTCGTCGCAATATCTGTCACATCATACACAATCAAGCAAAGGTGCTTCACCGATCCATCTGGGTTTGAAATAGGACGAATCGCCACATTCTGGTACATTTTATCTGCAATACCTGTAATTGGTCGGCAACTTTTAAAAGGAAATAGATTCGGGCGTTGTTCCCAAGAAATGTAAATTGGTGTTTTCAATGCAAAAACTGTTTCCATTTTCTGACATAGCCAACTTTCATCCAGAGTCGGAAAAATAGACAAAAGCGATTGCTCTTTTGCAATGGAAGAGCTGACGCCACTGTGGTTTTCCATGAAACTGTTCCACAATTTCACTTCGTATTGTTGGTTCACAACCACCAAACCCACATCGATATGGTGAAGCATATCAAACATCCAATGTAGGTCTGCTAACCCGTCGTCATAACTCATTCGTCTTCCTCAACCAAAAACGACAATAGATTTTCAAGTGTTGAAATAGAATCTTCTGTAAACAACAGCATCAGATCGCAATTCACTTGATAGTTTTCCACTTCGTATATAATTTCCACCGCCAACGTACGCTTCCATGTGGACTTCTTGGCGTTGATTAAGTCTGCAATTTTCACATGCTGACCAAGTAGCACGGGATGACTGTGACTAAAATCGATGTTGATCTGCTTCCCAATTGCCGTCATAAAAGGGCCAACCAGCACAGATGACACATCCATCAAAAGCTCTGTTTCTAAGGATCTGGTAATATTTCCTTCTATCCCCAATAGTTTTGCCATATCAGGAAAGCTAGAATCACTAAAAACAGACAAAGCCTCGAACGCAATACCTGAACCTACAAAACCTTGGGAAACCAAAGAGCATGTGTCGTCACGCACACTGTAATCGAGCGCCATGTGCAGCTCACTCACTTCTAGAATATTTACTTTTGGAACAGGCAATTTGATAAAAACGTTCATCATGTTGGCCAACGCACTGGCTGCTTGCCCCATGGCGACATTGGCCACTTCTTGCAAACATTCATTTAAGGTAAATTGCTCAGCGGCGGTCACTTTTTCAAGAACAGGACGGTTCGGGCTTTCACCTTCAGTGAAAAGCCCCAAAGAAACCAAAAGCTCACGCAAATCCTCTTCTGCGGCTGGTTTTTTATGAAACTCCATTGCGCCCATTGCTTTGACACGCTCAATGGCTTTTGGCTGAACGTCTCCAGACACCACAATCACCGCAGGCGCGTCTTCAAATGACGCCAGCGCTTCCAATGTTTGGTAGCCATCCTTAACAGGCATGTTTAGATCTAAAAATAATAGATCGAATTGAGAATTCGAAATAGCGTCCAGCGCTTCTTGGCCATTTTCTGCAAACTGAACGTCCACATCCCAGTCCATTGGTAACACTCTTGATAACTGTGTCCTAGCGAGCTTCGAATCGTCGCAAATTAGTACTCGTGTACTCATCACTTTTCTCTTTTCAGTAAAACGTCACCGTTCATCACTATGACATTTAAATAGTATTTCTTAAAAGCACTAACGTGTTATTTCACGTAAAATTTTATGTCATTTACGCTACTTGAAAAATATAGCACATGCTCGGATATTTGCGCTGACTCAGAGAAAAGAATAATTGTACCGTGCGCAACTTACACAAAGGACAGCAAAGCCTGTGTGACGAGTCGCTCATCGTATTTATCAGGTTTATTTCCAATCAATGGCGTTTTAATCAAAGACACATTTAATGCCTGCAACGCTTCAATATCTACATCGCCATAGTCATAAGAGTCATCTAGCAACAAATAGTCTAATGCAGGAAAATATTCCCTCATTTCGTTATTTATTGAAATGTCATCTGTCACTGCGTTTATTAAACGGCGCACTCTTTCCATTAATGACAAGCCTAACTGTTCAGGATCCACACCTAAATTAGGCAAATAAACTTTCGGGTTTGAGTTTTGACAAATAGATCGACCGACGCCTTCTGGCATCAAATTGGCTAATAAACTGCTATAAAAACTACCGGGAGGGTAACAAATTAAATCCGCACTCTCGATCGCATCTTTACGATCGTCTGCGATGTGTTGGTTAATAGGAGCGACTTTTCGCAACCCTTTATTTAACCACATACGTTTAATCGGACTAGATAAACTGCCTGTTTCTTTCCCTGTAATATTATGCTGTCCTAAGACAATATTTCCATCTTCTAACTCAACACCTAAATGTAAACTCGTATCTATGGTTGTCTTCACATCCCCCAAGGTTTTCACCAATCGGGAAAATAGAAATACAATTAAGTCTAATTGTTGCAGATTATTTAAATAACCACCAGCAATAATAAGATTACCAATACTTGCCCCTCGTAAATCAAAATCAACGCCAATGCGTGTTTGTGTCACGGCCAACTGAGTTTTGATCAACGCTTTCATCGGGTTAGGAACACATTCAATCAAAGGGTGCACACCGCTAACCAGCTGCTCTAATTGTGCAGCAAGCTGCTCTGGCGTGTCGTGTTGGCTCAGACGATGCGTAAACAATGTGTACACTTCTGGCTGTCCCAAAACGGTTTCATCTGCCAACGCCATTAAACGGCTTCGCAAATCGCCCACGGCAGGAATATCAAACTCAGCACGCAAACGGGCGGAACTGCCGCCAGAGTCAAAAGGCGTAACCAAATGAATAGAGTGATGGGAATATTCTTTAAAGACTCGACTGATTTTATTCAGTGCCGAACCACCGCTAAAAAATAGCACTTTAGGGCCTTGTTCAGGCAGGCTTTGATAACGATGAACACGAACCAAATCTGGCATCGTCAAACGACGAAAAATGCGCGAAGAGTCCACTATATAAAACCTCATAAAAAGACAGACGATATTCGATAAGTGTAAAGCAGAAGCGGAATGCAATCCAATGACACATTCTTGCGACACAATGCCACTATGTTAGTTCGTTTTAGCAGGTTTCAATCTTTTTTAGACTGACGCACAGACAAGATAAAATCCGCCAATTCTGCAAACCCCAAACCACCCGGCTGAGTGGTTTGATAACGTGGAAGATGTGTCATTACTGAAATGTGCTTTTCGATATTCGAGACACCGACACTCAAAGGAAAACGCGCAAACATACTTTCATCATTGGGCGCATCGCCAACATACAGAACTTTCGCCCGCTGCTCTGCTTCACTCAAACCATATTCTTGAGCCAAGACACGCTGCGCCATAGAAAACTTATCGTAGCCATCTGAGCACACATTAATGTGTATCGAGCTGGCTTTTGCATTGAGACCAAGAGCCACCAACTTTTCTAAGCAAGCGTCTTTTTCTTGTGTTGCCGCTGGCTGAATATCTTGAGCGTAATCAATCGCCACATCAGTGAGTCGATACGCTTGGTCTCTAGCTAATCGCAACTTAGGAAAATCTTTTAGAAGGTTTTCTATCAATTCACGCAAACGCGCTTGCTCAGCACGCATGATAGCTTCTTCTCGCCAAAACGAATAAGACAAATGTTTCTCTGGCGTTTTACCAATAAAACACGCGCCCCCTTCGGTAATGACACCATCAACAGGCAAGGCTCTGGCGATCATGTCAGACCAGCCAGCACAACCGCCCGTTACAGGGATAACCTTAATGCCATTAGCCTCCAGTTTTGCCATCGCTTCCAGTGTTACCACGGGCAACTGGCCTTCCCAAGTCAACGTATCGTCGAAATCGGTTAGAATGAACGCTAAATTGTTACAATGGTGTATTGCGATATCAGACAGTGCAGAAATAGCCATATTCATCCTATGAACAAAGTTGTACTTTCACGCCTTTCGCGGCAAGTAAGCTTGCTTGCTCTTCATTAAGAAGGTCACTAAAAAAGTGCTGTATTGCTGAAAATGGGTGAACACGCGCCATGGCTTTGCGTCCCCATTTGTGTTGATCTGCCACCAAAACACTGTGCCGACTTTGCTCGACCAATACTCGACTAACCGCAGCTTCTTCAGGGTCAAAATCCAAAATGCCTTGGGTTTCATCCACGCCACCACAACCTAATATGCCGTAATCAAAGTAATATTGTCTCAAGCCAGACAAGGTATCTTCACCCACCAAATCATGATGCTGATGACGTAATTTTCCTGCCAAGACTCTCACTTGAATATGAGGGCAATTACCGAGAATCGCGGCCACAGTTAGGTTATTCGTAAAGACTTGCAAGTGTCGATGAGACACCAATGCTTTAGCAACGTATTCGACGGTGGTGCCAATCCCCAAAAACACCGATGCGCCATCCGGAATAAACTCAGAAACTTTCTGCGCAATGGCGCTTTTCGCTTCGCTATTCAAGAACTGTCGATGATCAAACGGCAGGTTTTCCATACTGGACACTGGCGCAATACCACCATGAGTTCGACGTACCAAATGCCGTTCAGCCAATTGATTAATGTCTTTTCGTATGGTCTGTGATGACACATTGAAACGCGTCACCATCTCTTCTACTAGTAAGACGTCTTCTTGTTGAACCCAATTTAAAATTTGATTCTGCCGTTCGTTTACACTCACGAAGTCATCTTCTCTCTATTTGTTAAGGCGCTAATAAAAAAGCAAACTTTGTTGGGTCGTCGGTAATAACAGTGTCCATACCCCAATCCCAATACTCTGTCACACTTTCAGGGTCATTCACTGTATAGCAAAGCAGCTTATAACCCGCTGCTTTAATAGCACGGGCATGAGTTTCGGTTAACAAAGAATAGTCACAATTTAAGCTATAAGCTTGTATGGCTTCTAACTGCACCTGCCAATCAGACGGGATGGCTTCGTACAATTGCGCTAAGTGACGATCATCACCAATCTCATAACACAACAACATAGCGTTATGATTAAAACTGGAAATGATCAATTTATCATTATCCTGCCAATGATCTCGTAACATGGCCATCACAGTGGGCACAATATTCTCAACATCTGCCCCATCATGCTTTATTTCTAGATTTAACCCTAAACCTAGAAACTGAATACACTCTAATGCCTCTAATAAAGTAGGCACACTCTCTCCTGCAAATTGAGAAGAAAAAGCCGAGCCTGCGTCCAATTTCGCTACATCATTTGGTGTCGCTTCTCGCGTCACACCAAAACCATTTGTACAACGTTCCAAAGTGTCATCATGAAAAATAACCAAACCACCTTCGGCGATCAAATACACATCAATTTCAACCCAAGTCGCACCCGCCTCTGCGGCGGCACGAATCGACGCCAAGGTGTTCTCTGGCGCAAGCAAAGCAGCGCCACGGTGTCCCATTACTTTTGTGTTTAACACCTTGTCATTTGAAATTGCACTGTTTGTCATAATTTTCTCATAATCGTTGTTGAGTAATAGCATCAAAAACATGCCAGTGTTTTGTTGGCGCGATCAGCCATATTAAACTGTCAATTTCAGGCAAATGAGGTCCTGAAAGCCGAATAACCAGAGACGTGATTCTACCAGATTGATCTTCTAGCGCACCATGTATCAAGGTTTCCGCACCAAGAGACTCGACAGCTTGCACTCGCAAAGCGAAATCCGCATTTTGTTCATCTGATACTTCTAAGTGCTCAGGGCGAATGCCCCACACCACACCACCACGATGTGCATGAGACAAAGGGAGAATCAACGTTTCCGATAGTTTAATACCTTGTTCGACTAAGTTTGCAGGCAATAAATTCATCGAAGGCGACCCTATGAACGAAGCGACAAACGGTGTTGCTGGCTTATCATACAAATCCATCGGTGTTCCGATTTGCTCTGCTTTGCCTTTATTTAACACCACCAAACGGTCAGCCAACGTCATGGCCTCCACTTGATCGTGTGTCACATAAAGCGTTGTCGTACCTAATTTACGTTGTAATTGACGAATCTCAATGCGCATTTGCACTCGTAATTTCGCGTCCAAATTCGACAAAGGTTCATCGAATAAAAACACTTTCGGGTCTCGAACCATAGCGCGCCCCATTGCTACGCGCTGACGCTGCCCGCCAGACAATTGGCCTGGTTTACGTTGCAACAATTCCGTCAATCCAAGCATGTCAGCAACATTGCTGACTTTTTCTTCGATGTCAGTTTTCCCCACACCGCGATTTTTCAAACCATACGCCATGTTATTGTAAACCGTCATGTGCGGATACAAGGCGTAATTTTGGAACACCATGGCGATGTCTCGCTCGGCAGGTTCTTTGTCATTCATACGCTCATCACGAATGCGCAACTCGCCTTGCGTGATACTTTCTAAACCCGCCACCATGCGTAACAAAGTCGATTTACCACAACCAGAAGGGCCAACCAAAACAATAAACTCACCTTCTTCAATCGACAAATCCACACTCGGTATCGCGTGATACCCATTTGGATAGGTTTTACCGACGTTTTCTAAAATCACATCCGTCATTACTATTTCTCCGCGTCTACTAAGCCTTTAACAAACAACTTCTGCATACCAATCACCACTGCCACAGGCGGCAACATCGCCAATAAAGTGGTCGCCATAATTCGATTCCACTCAATGTCGCCATCGGTTACAGACAACATGCGCTTTATACTCATCACCAAGGTGTAATAAGCATTGTCCGTAGTGATGATCAAAGGCCATAAATACTGATTCCAACCATAGATAAACAAGATCACAAACAAAGCCGCGATATTGGTTCGAGTCAACGGCAATAAAATATCGAAAAAGAAGCGAAACGGTCCTGCGCCATCAATGCGGGCCGCTTCTACTAGTTCACTTGGGATGCTCAAAAAGCACTGACGAAACAAAAAAGTCGCCGTCGCACTGGCAATCAAAGGCAACGTCAATCCCGTAAAACTGTTTAACAAACCAAGGTTCGCCACCACTTCATAAGTCGGCACGATGCGTACTTCCACTGGTAGCATCAATGTCATGAAGATGATCCAAAAACAGAAATTACGGAATGGAAATCGAAAAAACACAATCGCATAAGCAGACAACAAGGAAATAGCGATTTTGCCAAACGTAATACCCAGCGCCATTACCAAGGAATTCAGCATCATAAAGGTAACAGAGGATTCAATGCCGTTACCCGCCTCTTCCAGTAAAACAGACTTCCACGTTTCCACACCTGCGTCACCAAACCACAAAGGAATATGACCCACACCAAACGCCGACGCAGGATGAGTCGACGCCACCAACGCCATCCAAACAGGTAACGCCACCAAAGCAACACCAAGCCATAATGTTGCGTGACCAACAAAGGTCAGCCAAGGTCGATTTTCTATCATGAGTACTGCACCTTACGCTCAATAAAACGGAACTGAATCACGGTCATCACGCCGACAATCGCCATCAAAACAACCGATTGAGCAGCGGAACTTCCCAAATCCAAACCGACAAAACCGTCTTCAAATACCTTGTAAACCAATATGTTAGTACTTTGTCCCGGCCCGCCTTTCGTCGTCGCATCGATCACACCAAAGGTATCGAAAAAAGCGTACACAAGATTAATCACTAATAAGAAAAACGTCGTTGGAGAAAGAAGCGGGAACACAATAGTCCAAAAGCGCTTAAATGGCCCAGCGCCATCAATCGCTGCCGCTTCAATCAAAGAGCGCGGTACAGCTTGTAAACCAGCCAAAAAGAATAAGAAGTTGTAGCTAATTTGTTTCCATGTGGCGGCAATCACAACCAAAATCATCGCCTGACCACCATTAAGATAATGATCCCAATCCAGTCCCATAGATTCGAGCCAGAGCGCAATTGGCCCCATACTCGGATCAAATAAAATCCACCACAAAACCCCAGCCAATGCTGGCGCGACAGCGTATGGCCAAATCAACAATGTTTGGTAGGTCAGTTTGCCTCGAATAACACGGTCCGCCATAACCGCCAATAATAACGCGATAGACATACCGAAAATGGCCACGGAAAAGCTGAACACTAAGGTTGTCAACATAGACTGGTAATACAAAGGGTCTGTAAACAAATCTAGGAAATTATCTAAACCAACAAATTCACGACTCAAGCCAAAGGCGTCTTCTTGATAAAACGCTTGTTCCAAAGCTTGCTCCGCAGGCCAAAGGAAAAATACCGCCGTTACTAATAATTGAGGTAAAAGTAACAGCCAAGGCAGGCCTTTTTGAGGAAAGGTAACCGTCATAACGCTTGCACCTAAAAGAAGAAAAAACAAAAACGAAGAGCGTCTTCACATCGCTATGAAGACGCTCTATTGCACAATCAAAAGATTAATCGTTGGCTTTTTCGAACTTACGAAGCAAAGCGTTACCACGTTTTACTGCTGTATTAAGAGCGGTTTGCGCGTCAACATCGCCACTCCAAACAGATTCTAGCGCTTCATCGATCACACCACGAATCTGAACAAAGTTACCTAAGCGTAAGCCTTTGGTGTTGGCCGTTGGCGTGCCAGTTGTCATTTGTACAACCGCAGTTTCTGTACCAGGATTCGCAGCATAGAAACCTTGACCTTTGGTTAAATCATAAGCCGCTGTTGTGATTGGCAAATAACCAGAGAACTGGTGCCAGTCCGCTTGAACAGACGCACGAGACAAGTACGTTAGGAAAGACGCAACGCCTTTGTATTCTTCTTTTGAGTGACCTTGAAGCACCCACAAAGACGCGCCACCAATAATGGTATTAGAAGGCTGCTTTACCTTACCTTCCCAATAAGGAAGCTCTGTCACACCGAAATCGAATGTCGCATTACGCTTGATACCCGCGTAGCCTGCAGACGACTCGGTAAACATGGCGCATTCTTGGCTGTAGAATTTTGCTGCGCCATCGTTAGTACGGCCAGAGTAGCTGAAAATACCATTCTGCTGCCATTCACCCATTTTCTTAACATGTGCAACTTGCAGGTCACCGTTAAAGGCCAATTCTGTTTTTAAGCCGCCAAAGCCATTATCAAGGGTCGCAAATGGAACATTGTGGCGTGCGCTCATGTTTTCTAATTGAACCCAAGACTGCCAAGCCGTTGTGAAACCACAACTGACACCCGATGATTGCAGTTTCTTCGCGGTTGTTTCCACTTCTTGCCACGTTTTTGGCGCTTGTGTAATACCCGCTTTTTCAAACAAATCTTTGTTGTAATACAGAACTGGCGTTGAGCTGTTAAAAGGCATAGAAAGCATCTTGCCTTCACTGCTCGTGTAGTAGCCTGTTACCGCACTCAAATAAGCACTTTCATCAAACGGCTGACCCGATTCACGCATCAGTTGATGTACAGGATAAATCGCGCCTTTTGCTGCCATCATGCTGGCAGTACCCACTTCAAATACTTGAACAATCGCTGGCTGCTGTTTTGCTCGAAACGCTGCAATCGCTGAGGTCATTGTTTCTGTGTAGTTGCCTTTAAAAACAGGCTTAACCACATAGGCGTCTTGAGAATCATTGAAACCTTTCGCGATCTCATTGATTTTCTCACCGTTTGCACCGCCCATTGCATGCCACCATTCTACTTCTGTTGCGGCAAACCCAGAACTCGCAAGAGACATACCGACAACCATTGACGCTATTTTAAGATTTTGCATTTCCACATTCCTCACCATCAGTCGTTATTCAGAAAGAGCGTTATGAACTAAAAATTGTTTATTCAGAAAACACGACAATAAAGAAGAAATATTTCATTTTGATGATGGAATGGTTTCATTTGAATAACAGAATCACTCAAATGAAACTAAATACTTAAAAGATCAGGGGAAACGTGAAAGGCAATGAACGAAAAAACGTCATGCATTTGAGGGCACTAAATCAAGATATCATGCAAACCATTTAACCAAGGCGGCTTCCACTTTATCTTGAGAAATAGGCTTTGCGACATAGTCGTCCATTCCAGAGTCAAAGCATTTCTCTTCTTCTCCTTTCATTGCATTCGCACTCAACGCAATAATAGGCACATCCGCAGGTGTTTTGGCATCAATCAATTGTCGAATGCGTTTTGTGGCTTCATAGCCATCTAAAATCGGCATTTGGCAATCCATAAAAATCAGATCAAACCGCATAGATTTCACCATTTCAATGGCTTCTTGGCCGTTTTCTGCGACGCTAACGTCAACACCGTACAAATTCAACAAACCTTTTGCCACAATCTGATTGGTTAGATTATCTTCTACCAGTAAGACCTTTGCATCGAACGACAAACGGTACTCGGTAGTATTTTCTATAACATGTTCATCGATAACATCAGCACCGCCCGGTTTCACTCTTTCCAATGCTTCAACTAAAGCGCGGTGAAAAATAGGTTTGATAATGGATGTTTCATAGGCACTGACATCAAATTTTGTATTGGTGCGATCGTGTAACAGAATTTGTTTCATGGCTTTTTGTTCACATACATTCTCGAACGCAAGTAAATCCTCGGAACTCGCGACACCTAGAGCATAAGCGTCGACAAACACAAACGGCTCATACCAAGTATCATGCAGCAAGGCTTCACTCACACTGCTACACACATTATGTTCGACGCCTAGCGTGTCTAACAAAGCGCTCAAATAATCGCGCCCTGTTTTATTTTGATAAATAACCGTCGCCTGCGTTTTATAACTTAACGTATCCACAGGCACTGGCTCAGTAGCAAGCGTAAGTGGCAAATTAAACCAGAAGGTAGAACCTGCACCTTCTTCAGAAGTCAATCCGATCTGCCCTTGCATGCTTACCACAATTTCCCGACAGATCGCCAAACCAAGCCCTGTACCACCAAACCGCCTCGTTGTTGAGCCATCCGCTTGCTTAAATCGATCAAATAAATGCTCTTGATTATCTTGCGGTACACCAATACCAGTGTCCGCTATCGACACATGTAAAATAATCTCATCATCGTTCACAGGTTCAATAAAAAGAAACAAAGACACTTCGCCTTCTTGTGTGAACTTCACCGCGTTCGCCATTAAGTTCACCAACACTTGCTTTAACCTTAGTCGATCTCCCATGACATTTAAGGCCACAATAGGCACCGCTGGAGAATTTAAGACAATGCCCTTTTCTTCTGCTTTTAAGATAAAAATCCCTGTTACTTCTTCCACCAACTCCCTCAGCTCAAAAGCTTCACACTCAAGTTCAAACTCTCCTGTTTCTATTTTCGACAAATCCAAAATATCATTAATAATGTCTAATAATGACTCAGCACTCTGTTGTGAAAGGTTAGCGAGATTATATTGTTCTAGGGTCAAAGGGTGTGTTTTTAATAAAGATAAGCCGCCAATTACACCATTTAAAGGCGTACGGATCTCATGACTCATATTGGCCAAAAATTCACTTTTCGCACGGTTAGCTTCTTCCGCTTCTTCTTTGGCTTTACTTTGTTCCAGCTCAGAGGCTTTTAAATATTCATTCGCTCGTTCTAAATCTTGCGTTCTTAATCGCACATTGTCTTCCACCGCTGAGGCGTAGCTGCTCACAATCAATAAGAACCAACCGAAGAGTCCCGTTAGAATAAAGCTGCTTCCAAACACGAACTGTACAATCCAAGGTTGTTTAAAAAAATAACGGTCACTGACTTGAAATAGACGCCACGTTTTCGCTCCCACTTCGATATCAAAACTCACCGCATGATCAAAGTTTCCTGCTTCATAACGAGATATCATAGCGTCCAAAGACAAAGACGCAGACTCGCTCTGAGTAATCAACATAGGCTTATTATCCGTGCCGTCTAGATCCACTAAATATAAATCCGTGTTTGGCAGCACACCTTGATTAATAATATTATTCGTCAAAATATCGAGATCAATCACTGCCGTAGTGATACCAAAAAGCTCACCTGTTTTCATATGATTAAACGGCAATGCTAGTAAGACGCCCCGATTACCTCGCATTAACATAATAGGCTCTGAAGGGTAAACATCGTTCAAGGCTATGGCCTTATCCAAAGCAAGCCTTCTATCTTCCTGAAAGTAAATATCATAGCCTGCTAAGTTTTGAACCCTTTCCTTAGGTGCAATAAAGCTTGCAATAATATGTCTATCTCTCGGCGTTGCCTTTACCAACTTACCACTGTCATTTAACTCTCGTACTTTGAATTCAAAGTCCGGATAGTTCTTCTGCATCGACGCTTCAAACTCTGAAATATCTTCCCCTGAAACAAGAAACCCAATCGTCACAGCAAGAATAGAGCTGTCGCGCCGACTAATATCAGCCGAGAACGCTTCGTGCTTTTCAATAGTGAATGTCTCATTACTTTGTGCAAAACCCGCAAAGCTATATAAAATATCGGCTGTATTTTTAAGGCGATTATTCAGCAACACTTCCAATAATTCTGCATTAGAATAAAACTCTCTTGATTGCTTATTGTGCTCAGAGTAAGCACTCCCCCAAGATAACGTGGCCGTCACAAAGACAACTAATAAAAACCCACTCAATAAACGCCTAGGGTGTTCAAAATGGCTGTCAAAATATCGAGGAAAGAAGATAGCCAGCCAAGGCACCATGACAAGCACGCCAATAATATCGCCATACCACCAAAGCAACCCACACAACCAAAACTCTTCAACACTGATCATCTCCCAATAAAGCAATGCAAGAGAGCAAAAAACAGCAGTAATAATCGTGGACACGAAGCCCGCGAGAAAGACAAAAAGCAAAACAAGACGTATGCGATGAAATAGAAAAGGAAAACCGATAAAGCGGCGAACAAGATATGCTCCAACACTCGCCTGTAATGCTGAAGACGTGGCAATCACTAACAAAAAAACAAGATTAAAAGAGTCAGGACTTTTCATCGTTATTTTATAGGCAACCATAAAAGCACCAATAAACACACCGATAAAAGCCTGTTTTGGGTAAAGCATGGCAGCGACAAGCGCCAAGCCAGAAGCTGGCCATATAACAGAAGTATCACTTGGAAAGGAAGAAAGCTCTGACCCAATTAAACCTAGAACGAAATACCCAAGCGCCGTAATCGATATTACCTTTGCAGCCTGCACCATACATCAGTCTTCCATTAATGACTTGAAACAAAAAAGATCGGGAGAGTAAAACAATAATAGCCGTAATATGAAAAAAAACACAACAAGACAGAGAAGAGAAAAAAGACAAGTTAAACACAGACAAGAATATACAGTGGCTTGCAAACTCTTATAAACAAAAAGAACAAGCCACCCATAAACTCCAGACGAAAAAAAAGCCCGCTAGTAAACTAGCGAGCTTTCTTTAATCATGGTGCCCAGAGACGGAATCGAACCGCCGACACGAGGATTTTCAATCCTCTGCTCTACCGACTGAGCTATCTGGGCAAGTGGGGCGTATTATAGAGAAACCTCTTGGAGGGTCAATAGTTTTTTTCAAAAAAAATTAAAAAGTTAGGATTGAAGGGAGTTCTGGTATTATCTCTCTAATATCAAGGAGATAAACTCATGCTGCACATTGTACTTTACCAACCAGAAATTCCACCAAATACAGGCAATGTTATTCGTCTGTGTGCGAACACCGGATACCATTTACATCTGATCGAGCCGCTTGGCTTTGAATTAGAAGATAAGAAACTCCGTAGAGCAGGGTTGGATTATCATGAATTCACTCGTCTTAAACGCTACCCTGACTTCCAGAGTTTTGTCGATCAAAACGAGATCGCAACGATTTACGCACTCACTACGAAGGGCAGTAGAACACACAGCGAAGCGAGCTTCGCGAAGAACGACGTGTTGGTTTTTGGACCGGAAACACGAGGTCTGCCAGCCGAGTTCATTGAAGCTTTACCTTTGCCTCAAAGGCTTCGTTTGCCTATGCAAGCAGAGTCTCGCAGTTTGAACTTGTCCAATACTGTGGCGGTTATGGTCTATGAATCATGGCGTCAGTTGGGTTATGAGATGAATTAGCCTAATCGTATGAATACGGGCTTAATGTGACTTATCTTGTAACTTGAGCCCTATTGCTTCCACTTTCCCTTCTTTCATCTCTCTCACCGTCAGCCTTAGTGAACCAAAGCGCACTCGGTCACCAACAACGAGGGTTTTACCTATCTGACGCTGTAGCAGTTGCTCTGCGGTGTCCTGAGGGTCAAGACCATCAATAGGAACACCATACGCTTTAGCAAGGTCCAGCAATGGCGCATCGCCTCGAATAGAGAATTCACCAAAGAAGTTTTGCAGCAGAAACGAGCTAGATGCTTCTTGAGAAAAGATAACCGCAACATCTTCCACATCTTCTGGGTGCAATAACATCCAGATTCTGTCACCCGTCGTTAATATCGTTTCTTCATTGACGATGATCGGCTGATGATCTCGAACCAAAGACACAAGCTGTGGTGTAGATACCGTTTTACTTGGCACATTTTGCACAATGGCAGCGGGGATTTTCACTTTTTCCGCTTGAACCAAGAACTCATACAACTCAAGCGAGTAATGAGACGCGGTGTTATCAACCAATGAAAAGCGCGTCGTGGGCGCAGGTGCTGCGGGTACGATAATGTTCAACCAACGCGCTACTAACGGTACGGTTGAGCCTTGTAACAATAAAGAAATCAGCACAACCGTGAAGGTAATTTCAAACAACAAATTTGAGTTCGATAATCCCGCAATGATAGGATAAAGCGCCAGTACAATCGGTACCGCGCCACGCAATCCAACCCAACTAATATACAGTCGCTCTGGCCACCTAAAATCAAACGGTAATAAACAAATCATTACAGCCAAAGGTCGTGCGATAAAAATCAAGAACGCCGCGATTGCGACCGCCTCTAAACCATGTGTCAACAAGCTAGAAGGTGTTACCAACAGGCCAAGTAACAAGAACATGCCTGCTTGCGCCAACCAAGCCAAACCGTCCATGACTTGAGAGACGGCTTCTAATTGTTTGACTCGGCCGTTTCCCACGGTTAATCCAACAAGGTAAACCGCTAAGAAGCCACTGCCGCCAATAATATTGACGCCTGAAAACACAGCCAAACCAAAAGAAATGATTAATAACGCGTACAAACCTTCGACTAAAGGCACTTTTTTCAAAACAGCGAGAAGGAGTTTTCCGCCTAATACGCCAGCAATACTGCCGATAGCGAATTGCTGTAGCATCTGCCCTAAAAAGGACAGAACACTAATATGATCTGCACTTTGCAATAATCCCGTTAGCATGACAACTAACAGAATCGCCATGGGATCATTGGCTCCAGATTCGATTTCTAGCGTGCCACCCACTCGCTCGTTTAGCTTAACGCCGCTGTTTCGTAAAAGGTTAAACACCGCCGCAGCATCGGTAGAACCGACGGTGGCACCTAATAACAAACCATAGATTAACGGCACACCAAGTAACCAAGCGGCAAACACGCCGACACTTGCGGTTGTAAGAACAACACCTAATGTAGCAAGAGATAACGAGGGCCATAGAGCAACGCGAAAGGTGCTGGTTTTGGTGCGCATTCCGCCATCTAACAAAATGACAGCCAATGCGAGATTACCAACGAAGAAGGCTAAATTTGAGTTGTCGAAGTCTAATCGGCCAATTCCCTCTTCTCCTGCAAGCATTCCCATCCCAAGGAAAACGAGCAGTAGAGGTAAGCCAACACGAACAGTTAAAGAACTGGCAAGAATGCTTACTAACAGTAAGATGCCAGCGAGGAAAATAAAACTATTAGTATCGATAGATGCGCAACCTTATGATTAAAGCTGACCAGTAAGTGTTAAGAACTTCTCCATGAGCTGTTCTTCGCTTTCTTTATGATTTGGGTCTAACGGAATGCAATCGACAGGACAAACCTGCTGACATTGAGGTTCATCAAAATGACCAATACATTCCGTACATTTTGATGGCTCAATCACATAAATCTCTTCGCCTTGAGTAATCGCTTCATTTGGGCACTCAGGCTCACACACGTCACAATTTATGCATTCATCTGTAATAATAAGAGACATTATGCTCTCCTAAAAAAACACGTTATTAAGCGGTTTGATAATGTTCTTGGAGCACTCGTTTCACTTCAGGATCAACAAATTTACCAAATTCACCGTTTAATGAGGCAATCTCTCTAACCAATGTAGATGAGATATAAGAATACTTTTCAGATGGCGTAAGGAAAATACTTTCCACATCTGGCGCAATGGCACGATTCATATTTGCCAACTGAAATTCGTATTCAAAATCCGATACGGCGCGCAGGCCTCGAATAATCACTTTGCCATTTACAGATCGAGTGAAATCGGTCAATAAATTATCAAAGCCGACCACTTCGACGTTCGTTAAGTGTCCAAAAACATGCTTCACCAAAGAAATGCGCATTTCATGAGTCAATGCCGGACGTTTTTTAGGGCTGGCAGCAACAGCTACAATAACTTTAGAGAACAGCTTTGATGCTCGCTCAACCAAATCCGTATGGCCATTTGTAACAGGGTCAAATGTCCCTGGATAAACCGCAATAATACTCATGGCTTTCACCCAACTTTAAATAAGGGATAAGAAGTCAGGACACTACCCGTAACACGATAATAGCTACGTTCGTTCCCATTTAGGGGCGCATCATATAGGAATATGCCCCTATTCTCAATTCAACGAACCAAACCAAGCGCTAATTCACTTCGCCTTAACGGTGTTTCACATCGCTTAGACTGCGTATGGTGCCAGTATCGACTTCAAAAAAGTAATGCCTAAAAAGATAAATATAGGCGAAATATCCAAACCACCCAATGGCGGAATGACTCGCTGAACCGCCCGATATAAAGGCGCCGTAATCTGGCCAACCAACATTGCGCCAGGATGATTTGCACCAGGTGCAACCCAGCTTAAAATCACCGAGATCAACATCGCGCCAAAATACAAATTCAATAAATGATAAAACGTACCTGCCACTGTATGAATGGCGTAGCCAACAGGAGGCAAATACGCACCCTTTAGTAAAACAACCAACAGCACGGTTAAAAACTGTACCGCTAACGCTAACACTAAAGACGCCGTATCCAAGCGACCAATCGCAGGAATGACTTTACGCAATGGCAAAATAAGCGGGCTGGTTGCTTTCACAACACCTTGGCTAATAGGGTTATAAAAATCGGCGCGTGTTAGTTGAAGCACCAAACGCAGCAACACGATAAACAAGTAAAGATTACAAATAATCGTTACTAAACTAATGAACGGACTAGAACTCATTCAATTTATTCCTCATCACTTTGAACAGAAAAGTCATTCGACATTTCTTTGGATCGATTTATACACGCGGTCATCGCATCACCAACCACTCTATCAATATCAGACGCATCAAGAGACCACAAAGCTTGCTCGGTTGTGCCATTTGGAGAAGTAATATTTTTACGCAGCTGTTCAATCGGCTCTTCTAATTCCACGACCATTTTTGCGGCACCAAGCATCGCATGGCTTGCTAACTGTCGGCTGGTTTCTTCGTCCATTCCTTGCGCTTTTGCGTTGGTGATCATGGATTCAAGGAAGCGAAAAAAATACGCTGGCGCACTGCCTGACAAAGCCGTTACCGTATGCATATGGTCTTCTTGGTCCACCCAAACGGAATGCCCGATACTGGCGAATAATTCAGAAACCCACTCTTTTTGCTCGTCTGTTGTTTGCTCATTAGCAATCAAACCTGTCATACCGGCGCCCAACTGTGACGGCGTATTTGGCATGCTTCGAACAATCGAAACGGGCTTGCCTAACCAGTTTTCCAACGCATTCAGTTCAATACCAGCCGCAACCGAAATAAATAATTGATCGCTTCTCACGTGCTCAGAGAACTCTTCAACCACCACTTTCATTTGCGCAGGTTTCACACACAAGACAACCACATCAGCGTCATCTACCGCAGCAAAATTATCGGCCAACATGGACACACCATAATGCTCATGATAAAAATCGCGTTTTTCAGGCGTTCTAGAAGTACCAATAATGTTCTCTGCTGGATAGCCGCTGGCTAACATGCCACTAAAAATTGCGCGAGCCATATTTCCTACGCCTATAAAGGCAATATTAAGAGCCATGTTTCATCCTATTGTTTATTTAAGCTAATGAGATTCTATCAACATCCAAAAGACGCCATAAAAATCGTCGCTATACATCACTATTATAGCTTAACGGCGTAATCTCTTTCTCCAAAAATGGCGGTACCAATACGAACCATTGTACTGCCTGACGCAATGGCAGCGGATAAATCTCCAGACATGCCAATGGATAAGGTATCTATCATGCTATCGGATTTTGATAATTCAAGAAAAGCGTCGGTTAAAGGTTTATAAACGTCGCATTGCTGTTGATGACTTTGCTGAGGTGCTGGAATAGCCATCAAGCCTCTTAAACGTAAATTTGGGAGGTCTGACACCAAGGAAACCATTGCATCTAACTCTGACAGCAGAATACCAGACTTACTTTCTTCGCCGCTGATATTTACTTGTACACACACATTCAGTGGTGCCTTATCTTCTGGTCTCTGCTCATTGAGGCGCAACGCAATTTTGTCACGATCAATCGTGTGCACCCAATCCATGCTTTCTGCGATTAAACGGGATTTATTCGATTGAATAGGGCCGATAAAGTGCCATTCGATATCCGCTAAATCACCCAATGCATGGTATTTATCAACCGCTTCTTGAACGTAATTTTCACCAAACGCCCTTTGACCAGCAGCGTACGCGGCAGCCAGTGCGGAAACAGGCTTGGTTTTACTGACGGCAAGCAATCGGACGCTCTCAGGCGTGCGGCCAAATTGTTGGATAGCTTGTGTGATTTGAAGAGACACCGCAGATAAATTATTTTTAATACTCTCTGCATCTTCTTTTTCGAGTTCTATTGTCATGATTGAGCGCTCCGAATTACACCTAGATACTGACCAATTACATCGTATCTTGCTTTTCATCTTTCATGAAAAGCATCAGAGCGCATCATAACATCATTTAGAATAACGAGAAAAAGACCTACTCGGCGTAAAAGTCAGAGCTGGATTCATAAAACGCATCATGGAATTCAAGGCGATATCCAGGTGTGTTTTTCAGTGAATTGGCAGCAAAGCAAGCCGCTTGATAAAGCGCCTCTATAGATGAGTGTTCTGGATAAAACGCAATCCCGATAGAGAAACCAGCGTGTATCAGGCGATTATTGGAATATTTCGGGTTGCGCAGGGAATCGAGAAGTTTTTCAGCAACCACTTCCGCATCTTCTAAGTTTTGGATACGAATCCCCATAACCAATTCGCGCTCGTCATAATGAGCAATCAGATCGTTATCGCGAACAGCATCACGCATCACACCTGCCAACTGCTTAAGCTCAGGTGTTTCTGCTTTAGCATCGGACAGAAGTCGCAAAGACAGCAACGCAGCACGTTGAAAATGTCGACGTGAATCCTTCAATACAATGCCAAAATTACTTTCAAAAGTGTAACGGCGCAACAACCCAGTTTCAGGATTTTTATGGGTATTTTCAAGCAGTACATAATCGGCCTTTTCACGTTCAAAAGCGGCGCTAACCCAAGAAGAGTAAGCATCCAGCGCTAATTCCATTAATGACTTGTCTAATGATTGGTTGTTTTTCTGCAACACCAGCATTAGATGAATCGAGCCTCGACCATCAGACACACTCACCATCGCTACATCAGTGAAGTTATGCTCTTGAAAAAAAGATTGCCATAAAGACCAGCCCGTCGACTCTTGGATTCCTGTGTCGTACCGCTTAGTACTAGACTGAGTTGCTGCAAAGCGCACCAAATCTTGAGGCACAGAAGCCAATTGACCATTCATAGCCAACAGCGGCTCATTCACAGAGTCGGTATAAGGAAGACTCCATTGCAAGCAATCTTTGTCGCAGACAATGAATAAACAGTAAGCCGATGAAAGTTGAGATTGTAATTTGCCTTTGAAACGATTGAGCAATGAATTTAAAGGCGCACCTTTTGCAATCATCTGAATAGTCTCAGGCATGTCAACGTACAGATTTTTAATAAAATCTCGTTCTTTTTCAGGTGACAATGAGAGTGAAGCGCCAACAACAGTCATACAAAAATAAAGTCCATAATAAAATCCAATACCAACAAGATTAATGACCTAACCTTAAAAGTAAAGTCATAGTAAGGCCAAACATGCACTTTTACTAAAATATCCTTACTTTTCTTTAAGTTTCATCACTTTATGTGACAAAAGCTTACAAGTTGCGATAAACACATTGACCGGATATGTAACTGGCTACCACTTGACCGACAAACTCACTTCCAAAAAATGCAGAATTATGCCCCTTGGTTTTGCGGTTTTTGTACTCCCAAGTCCAACGGGCAGTACTGTCATACAAAATAAAATCCGCAAAACTGCCAACCGATAAAGAACCTGCCTCCAATCCAAAGCAAGACGCTGGCCCAGACGTTAGACAAGACAACAAGGAATCAAAATCTAAATCCCCTTCATCCACCAGGCGCATCGCCAAAGGCAACAGAACTTCAACATTTGCCATACCTGGTTCCGTTGCCGCAAAAGGCGCTACTTTGGCCATTTTCTCGTGAGGCTGATGATCGGAACAAATGGCGGAAATCACGCCACGCTTAACGCCTTCAATTAATGTCAATCTGTCATTCTCAGCACGCAGTGGTGGTAAAACATGATATTGACCGTCAAACTGATCCAATACATCGTCATTGAGCAATAAGTTGTGCACTGCTACATCGGCTGTCACATCCAAGCCAGATAGTTTTGCATTCGCAATCATCTCAATCGACTTAGCACTCGACAGACGCGCAAAGTGTGCACGCACTCCTGTTTTCTCAATCAATAATAAATCACGTGTAAGCGCGATGGTTTCTGCAGTTTCAGGAATACCACTCAAACCGTGCATGGTGGACATTAGACCTTCATGGGCACAACCACCTTCAGACAAACTTTCCTCATCAGGATGAAACACAACCAGCAAATCATGAGTGGCTGCATATTCCAATGCTCTTGATAATACTTTCGTATTCGCCATGGCATGACGACCATTCGACAGCGCCACACAACCTGCGTCCGTTAATGACACCATGTTACTTAAATGCGAACCTTCTAAGCCTTGGGTCAAAGCGCCAATCGGAAAGACATTCGCCATGCCCGCTTCATCTGCTTTGTCTTGAATCAATGCAGCAACGGCTGGCGTGTCGACAATTGGACTTGTATCAGGTGGACAAACAACCGTCGTCACACCACCAGAAACAGCCGCTCGTCCTTCCGTTGCGATACTGCCTTTTTGCGTAAAACCCGGCTCACGTAATGAGACAGCCACATCCACCAAACCTGGCAACACCCAATGCCCTTCAGCATCCACAACGTCAGCGTCATCGAATCCCACTGGTGCTTCACCTATGGCAACAATCTTATGATTTTCAATAAACAAATCAGCAACACAGTTCAGGTTTTGGCTTGGGTCTATTAAGCGACCATTTTGAATTCGTAATTTCATCTTAATTTCCACCTTCCGTCGCCGAGGCTGTTTCATTAACGTCTGTTTGTGCATCTTGTAGCTGGCCACTCATGGCCATAGACATAACAGCCATTCGTACCGCAATACCGTTCGTTACTTGATTCAAAATCACTGAATGGTCGCCATCTGCTACTTCAGAAGAAATCTCAACGCCTCGGTTAATTGGTCCTGGGTGCATAACAATGGCATCGGGTTTTGCCCAAGACAAAGACGTTTCCGTCAAACCATATAAACGATAAAACTCACTTTCACTTGGCAATAAAGCGCCTTTCATACGCTCCTTTTGCAAACGCAACATCACTACGACATCGACGTCTTTCAGCCCAACTTCTAAGTCGTGACAAATGGTTGCCCCCATTTCAGCAAAGAAAGATGGAACCAAGGTTTTTGGCCCAACCAAACGTACTTCATCAACGCCTAATGTCGTTAACGCTTGTAACTGGGAACGCGCCACTCGTGAATGCAAGATGTCTCCCACGATGGCCACTTTCAACCCTTCGAAACTTCCTTTATGACGACGAATAGTCAGCATATCCAACATGGCTTGTGTTGGATGTGCGTGTCGTCCGTCCCCCGCATTGATAATGGCCACATTTGGCGTGCAATGCTCTGCAATAAAATGTGGAGCACCGCTGTCTGAATGTCGAACGATAAACATGTCGCTTTGCATTGCTTGCAGGTTTTGTAATGTATCGAGAAGGGATTCGCCTTTAGAGGTTGCAGAAGTTTCTATGTTTAGATTGATCACATCCGCAGACAATCGCTTTGCGGCTAACTCAAAAGTGGTACGTGTTCGAGTGGAGTTTTCGAAAAAAAGATTCACCACGGTTTTGCCGCGAAGCAATGGCACTTTTTTAACCGATTGCTCACCCATGGAAAGGAAAGAGTCAGCACGATCAAGAATTTCTGTGAGGATACCTTTATCCAATCCGTCTAACGTCAAAAAGTGCTTAAGCTGGCCGTGTTCATTTAGTTGTAATGCCCGAGGGTCGGATTGAACCATGGTATGCTTTCCTCAAACTGAAAAAGACAAAATTGCCTTTTTTATTAATTGCAGGTCGTCCAGCGAATCAATACTAAACGCCTAGATAATAAAATGCCCGATACAGAAAATTCTGAGATCGGGCATTGATAACGATAACGGCTGATTACGCCCTTGAGAGGGAATAACGGGGTTGGTTAGCACTGATTTATCGTTAATATAATTCATGGGCTAATTGTCGTATGAGTCGGACAAAAAATAAAGCCTTATGAGAGGAATTAATGTGTATCCATTAAAGAAACACTAAGTGGCCGAGGCCCAGACAACTTAACCCTTTGGTCAGCATTAAGCGTTAATCTCTCGCCAACAATATCGGCCGAAATGGGTAACTCGTGCTGCCCAAGATCATACAGAATCGCCAAGGTAATACTGGCTGGTCGGCCAAAGTCAAAAATCTCGTTCATCGCAGCACGAATAGTACGACCCGACATCAAGACATCGTCCACTAAAATTACGTGACGATCTTCAATCGCTGGCAGCAAGGTTTGGTTTACTTTCGGATTCAAACCCGCTTTGGTGAAATCATCTCGATAAAAGGTAATGTCTAATGTCGCCAAAGGCTCATTGGTTGGCATATTTTCCATCAGCTGCTCTGCCACCCAAACGCCGCCAGAGTGAATGCCTACTACAATCGCATCTTCAATTTTTTTCTTGTCGCAGTATTCCGCTAATTGCGTTTTCATCGACGCGAGAGAACGCTCTAAATCTAACTTCATCAGAATTCACACCCTGTTTTAAATCTACATTGTTATGGTCTACAAAAGTTCTGAAAACCACGTTTCGACAATCATCTGTGCTGCTAAACCATCCACAGAGTTGTCTTTAAAATTACGATTACCACCACGCGCAATTACCTGCCCTTTTGCTTCATAAGAAGACAACCTTTCATCCATCATATGGTAAGGGAGGTTAAAACGTCCATGCAATCGTTTGGCGAATTTACGCGCCCGCTGGCACATTTCATTTTCTTCGCCATCCATATCTAATGGCAAACCAACCACAAAGGCATCAGGTTGCCATTCCTTTACAATCTTGGTTATGTCGTCCCAGTTCGGAATACCGTCTTTTGCTTTAATCGGATCAAGCGGTTGCGCTGTTCCTGTGATTGTTTGCCCAATGGCCACACCCATTCGTGTGGTACCAAAATCAAAGCCCAATACAGAGCGAACTGTATTGGGCTTTGTTTGACTGTCTGTTGTAGACGCTGTCATTTAACCATGTCCTATATCCGGTGAGAGTCGTGCCATGTCAATGCCCAACACTTGAGTCGCGGCGGTAAACTGCATGTCACTTGGTGTATTGAATAATACGTCTAAATCCGCCTCACATACTAGCCAATCATTGTTTGCAATTTCCGTTTCTAATTGTCCACCGTCCCATCCAGCACAACCTAATGTAATGAGGAAAGACTCTGGACCATTGCCTTTTGCAATGTCTTCCAACGCTTCTAATGAGGCTGACAAAGAAATTTCATTGGTCACGGTTAACGTGTTGTCCCATTTTTTATCCGCTGTATGCAAGATAAAACCACGCTCGGCTTCCACTGGCCCGCCAGTATAAATAGGCTCTGCCGCCACATTAGAATCCGTGATGTTCATTTTTAGGTAATCAGCTAATTCAGTAAAATCCACATTAGAAGGTCGATTAATCACAATCCCCATTGCACCTTCAACAGAATGTTCGCAAAGATAAATCACGGTGTGTTCAAAGTGTGGATCATCGAGATGCGGCATGGAAATAAGAAAATGGTTTTTAAAAGAATCGAAAAATGCATTCATAGTCATGAACCCTCTTTAAATGAATAAAAAAGCGCCAACATCGCGCCAATACAGATCGGTTTAAAAAGTGCTGAGCTGTTAAAACTAATTACAAACGCGGAACAAAGAAACGATCTCAAGCCTCAAAAACGAGGTAAAACAGACAACCAAAAAGAAGATAAAAAGCAATGTCAGAAGTACAATCACATAACGCAGTATAGAGTAAACTAGAGTTTAAACGCTGTTAAATAAAGATTTTTTACAGAGCCACTTCAAAAAACAACATTCAAACAGTAAACTACAGTATTGTCCTCTTGGTCAAACATTGATTAAAAAACGCTGGAAATCACAAAAACAATGCGCCTCATTTCATCAACAAACGCACAAGGTAACTCGACACTGGTCGCGCTATTGGCTCGTCTGGAGAAAATGACATTGGCGCAATGGACACAGCATTATCAAGCGGAAACCGTAGATTTGCGTTACTTTTTCCACAGTGGTTGGTCGTCATAGCTTTCTTTTTATTATTTTTATTCTCACACACAACTAAAATGATATAGATAGAAAGAGGCAACCCACATGCAACTACAAGCAATCGACTACACAAGCGCAACCGCACAAGAAGACTTCGTCAAATCACTACACGAGACGGGCTTTGGCGTTTTAAAAAATCACCCAATCCAAAAAGCCTTGGTCAGTGCAATTTACGCTGAATGGCAAACCTTTTTCGATAACGAATCAAAATACGATTACCGTTATAACGTTGGCACACAAGACGGCTTTTTCCCGCCAGACGTGTCTGAAACAGCAAAAGGTCATACGAAAAAAGACATCAAAGAGTATTTCCATTACTACCCTTGGGGACAGTGCCCAGAAGACAAGCGCGCACTACTCGACCAATATTACTCTGAAGCCACGGGCTTAGCGGCTGAATTATTGGCTTGGGTGGAAAAATACACACCCGCTGACATTGCTAAAAACTACACGCAATCTCTTTCAAGCATGGTCGAGAACAGCGACCAAACCTTGTTGCGCGTATTGCATTATCCGCCATTGAAAGGTGATGAAGAATTAGGTGCTATTCGTGCTGGCGCGCATGAAGACATCAACCTACTGACTATCTTACCTTCCGCTAACGAACCCGGTTTGCAAGTACAAGCAAAAGATGGTTCTTGGATGGACGTGCCTTGCGATTTCGGAACTTTGATCGTCAATATTGGCGATATGTTACAAGAAGCATCAGGCGGACACTTCCCATCAACGTCCCATCGAGTGATCAACCCTGATGGCGCAGACAAGACAAAATCCCGCATTTCTTTGCCGTTGTTCCTGCACCCAAAACCAGAAGTGGTGTTGTCTGATCGCTACACAGCTCAAAGTTATCTACATGAGCGTTTAGTAGAGCTTGGGGTTATTTAATACCGCTCTCTGTTTATGAAAAAAGGCACTCTAATGAGTGCCTTTTTTATGGTCCTTTATGAACGTTTCCGCCTACCTGATTGCCAACTAAAGCAATGCCTTCAATGACAAACTCACACCAGAAAAAAGCAACAAAGCCAAAGCGATACGCTTGATTATTTGAGGGGATATTTTTGGTGGATAACGCTTGGCTAATAGCGCTGTAATCACAACGCAAGGGAAGCCGATTAAACTAATCCAAACCATTGGCGTAGTAATTTGTCCACTGCCTCCCATGATCGTTATTCGTAGTACATTGGAAACAAAGAAAACACTCAACAAGGTAGAACGGATAACCTCAATAGAAATAGGTTGGCGGTACATAAAATACGAAATAGGCGGCCCTGCGGTCGAAAACAAACCGCCAAGTATTCCCGAAAGAGCACCAAATACAAAATACCCCGAAGAGCCTGAAGGCTGAGTACTTTTCTTAGGTTTTACCAAACTCATCAAACAAGCCAAAATAATGGTAATACCCAAAAAAAGCTGCAACCAATTCAATGCATTCTTACCAAAATAATCCAGCAAATACACACCAATAACGATCATTGGCGTAGAAGAGATAAAGAATGCAAGCAAATTCTTTGCGTTAACCTGCTTCCAAGCACCGCCATATAACCCCGTCGCCGCATTGGTCATACTCAACACGCTGACAGCAAACGCAGCAATGTCTAATGGCACCAGTGAAAATAGCCCCACAACGCTCATAACAATCAGGCCAAAAGCAAACCCTGTTATACTTTGAACATAACTTCCTAAGATAAATACTAAGAGAAGCCATATAGAAACATCTTGCATAAAACACTCGACTAAAAATTCAAATAAGAGACTATGTAAGACGGCGTATCAGCAGAAATAAACATCACTTTTCCACAGTAAATATGGCATAAATAATGCAAAATTTTCCGATACAAAACGTTATCACTTTCTTATCAAATAACAACGACTAGAAACACATCACCGTATCAACGTCGTTAGGAAAAGTTATGGACATAAAACTACGCCCCCTTCGCTATTTTATCGCAGCAGCCGAATGTGGCAGTCTATCTGAGGCAGCAAACAAACTGCATATATCACAACCCAGTATTTCCGCTGCCATCGTAGAAATAGAGGAAACGCTCGATCTACAACTTTTTGTACGCTACCCCTCAAAAGGCATTCGCTTAACTGCACAAGGTATCAAAGTTTTAGAAGAAGCCAGAATACTGATAAGACATGCAGAATCCTTTCGAGTGGCCGCCAGCGCAGTCAGTTCACAACTTAGAGGCAACCTTTCTATCGCCTGTTTTCTTAATATAGGCTCCCATTATTTATCAGAAATCATCCGAACGTTCGCGGAAAAATACCCTGACATTAACATCCATATTCACGATTTAGACCAATCGGCTATTTTTGATGCCCTTAGTAGTGGTAAAGCGGAATTGGCTTTAACGTTTGATCTAGACGTCCCCAAATCCATGAACACAAAACACATTGTTGCCCGAGAGCCTTATGCCTTATTACCTGCCAATGATCCGTTAGCCTCACAAGAAGATGTGCAACTTAAAGAGCTTGTTCAGCGTCCTTTTGTGTTAATGGATTTGCCCCATACGAATAACTACTTTTTATCACTGTTCGCAAAAAAGAAATTGATTCCTAATATTCGCTATCGGACCACCTTATTTGAAACAGTAAGAACCTTTGTTGCCAGCGGCTTAGGGGTTTCAGTCTTAAACTTAGAGCCAAAATCTGCAACCACTTATAATGGAAACAAAGTCGTCATTAAGCCAATCAGGGATAAAGTAGACCCTCTCAATATTGTGTTGATTCATTATCGGCGGCTAAAACCTCGGCGTATTGCTGAGATTTTTGCCGCACATGTGGTGGAGTTTTTCGAGAAGACTCAATAAGTCATGACAGTAAAAGTTCGCCTAATTAATAGAATCCAAACTTTCTTGCAGACTTGTATGGATCATAGGAGCCGAACCGTTTGCGCCTTGATCCACCACGTCATGTAATGGCTTTTGTCGAGAGCGATTCACCGAAACATGGAAGACATCATGTCGATTGTAATAACCCGCCATATCATGATGTTGCTTTAATTCAACCAAACTACTGACATCAATATCAGCCAATACAAGCCCTTCACGATCAGACAAGGTATTGCCTAAAGTCAATCCATTCGGCATGACGATCATGGACGCTGACCGTGGCGAGTTTTCAAGAATGGCGGTGGCTTCATCGTCATTGCATACTAAGGACAAATTCTCATCCGTTAAAAAGCCAGACGAAACAATAGTAAACACTTTTGCTTCAAAACAATGAGCAGCAGCACGCACACGAATGGCATCCGCTAAGTCATAAGGCTCTGATTTACGTGGGTCTTTGAATGGCCAAATAGGCGGGTAATTAGCACAATGAATCTCTTCCCCTTGTGCCATCAGCGTATAACGTGAAAGAGGGTTACCATTTTCCCCACAAATCAAACCGCCCACTCGCCCTATCGGCATATCAACAACAGACAAACCTGCTCCGTCACCTCGACTCCATGTTAATTTTTCATAAAAAGTCGGCACTAATTTACGATGATGATTCACAATAACACCTTGTGCATCAATCAAAACCGTGGCGTTCCATAAACACCCAGCGGAATAGTCAGCAACCTCTGAAAAGCCAAGCGAAACAGATATTTTCTGTTGTGCTGCGGCACTGGCAATGGCTTTGATTTCTGGCCCATCAACACGTAACGACGCCGCCGCAAATTTCACAAAGTTCTCATGCCCTGTGATTGGGCTAGACAGCGCGTTCCAAATCGGAAACCCAGGAATAAAACTTTCGGGAAACACAATTAATTCCGCCCCCGCTTGAGCGGCTTCCGTTAAATATTTGATGGCTTTCGTCACGCCACCAGCAGGGTCGAAAAACTCAGAAGAAACATGAGCTGCCGCCACTCGAACGATGTTTTTTTTAGTTGTATGTGAAGTCATTGAATTTTAAATCTCTTATTAAATAGTTTTAATTAACGGCGCTCGCCACTTTCTTGCGACGCATTAACAGCACTCTGACCATAATGGTGATAATAGGAATAAGGCCGACCCAGACATTGTGCGTTAGCAAATAGAGGATCAAAGGTAATGGGCCAGTTAACCCATAAATACAGCGTTCTCTTGCACTAAGTGGCTGCCCGATGGCCCCATAAATCACACCAGCGGTTAAAACAGACGCGCATAAAAACACGACCAGCCCAAACGCCGCCGTTGCAGTCATGTTCGCAGGGTCTAAAACACTAGGAATGGAAACAAAAACAAAAGGCACTAATAAGGCACAACTGCCCAGTTTAGCCGCTTCAAGAGCACTGCCCATAAAGCTGCCACCCGATATTCTCGCCGCTACTAAAATGCCAACGGCAACCGGTGGTGTAAGAGCTGAGAAAATAGCAAAGTAAAAACCATACATATTCGCCGCCATTGGCGACAAGCCAGCATCAATTAACCCAGGAACCACAATAATTGCAATCAAGGCATAAGCCGCAGGTGTGGGCAACCCCATACCAACCACAAGAGAAACCGCCATACCGATCATAAGAGCAATGATAATATTGCCGTCTGTGTAAACAGAAATAAGATGTCCTGCCGACACGCCAAGTCCTGTTGTTGTTAAGGTTTGTACAACCAGCCCAATAGCCGCAAGTACAACAGTCAACTGTATTGCTGTCTCTAATCCCGTCAGACAACCTTGTAACAACTCTTTAATATTGGGGCGATATTCCGCTGGGCGGAAAAAGGACAGCAAGACAACCAGAGACCCTCCCCAAAAACCAGCCATAGCAGGCGAATAACGCAATACCAAAAGAGTAATCAAGACGATAAAAGACAGAATAAATGAAGGCAGAGTCCAACCAATTTTGTGCCAATTAATCGTGTATTTTTCTGAAGCGGCACGAGGTTTATGACCCACTAAACTGTACAAGGCAATGCCAATGGCAAACATATACAGCAAGCCTGGAATCAGCCCAGCAATCACCACTTCAATGTATGAGACACCCAGTATCACCGCCATTAAGAAAGCGCCCAACCCCATAATAGGAGGCAGCAACTGACTTCCTGTTGAGGCCATTACCTCAATGGCACCCGCTTCATTAGCAGTGAATCCATTCTTCTTCATGGTGGGAATCGTCATAACACCAGACAGTGCAATATTACTAATCGCCTGACCGGTTACCATGCCAATTAATGTACTAGCAACCACTGCCGAATAAGCGACTCCCCCTTTAACAATTAAACCAATCGCTTGACCCAGTTCGCCAAAGGTATCAATGACTCGCGTACCATGCAGCAGTCCACCATAAACAAGCAATAAGAAAATCATATCAGCGGATAAAGGCATATAATTGAGCACGCCACGAGGCCCGCCGATACCACTCAGAAAGCTAATCGCCACATTTAATGGCTGCTGACGTGACGCTAAAGACTCTGGTAACAAATGCCCAAACGTCATATAAGCAGCACTGATTAAGCAGACAAACGCTATCGTCGCTCCCCACATACGCCACGTAATCAAAACAACCGCTGTGATAAGACATGCACCAGCAATAAGTGCTTCATCAGTAACAAAAGGTTGCGTGATTTCTAATATCTCAGCATTTGTGTAAAGGAAAACACCCGCGCCTGTTGCAAGCACTAAGCTGATCAGCGAGGCCACAAGATCAATCGTTTTTGATAAGGACTTATCGCCAGAATAATTCTTCAGAATTAACAGCGCACCAAGAATGAGTATCGCTGTTAAATGTATTGTGTAGTGCTTCATTGCACCATGCAGACTGACCCAAAGAGTGACCATATGATAGGTGAGAAGTAACCCTCCCACCGTCCATAAAAGCCAATGACTAAGTCGTGTCATTATTGAACTTTTTTCTAACATAATCAGAGCTCTAGCTTATTTTAAAAAAGTATTAGCACACTCATTCGTCGTGCAAAGGCCTCTTATTTTATAAGCCCAAATTCTTTATAAGCTCGAAGCGCACCAGGGTGAATGTTTTCTGGCCCAATTTTAGCGATAGTTGCAATGGTATCTTCATCCCATATTTTGGCAATTGCGCTGTATTCGCCTAATTTAATACCAGATTTAAGCCATAGCTTTGTCATCTCATAAGCGTCTTCCTCAGGGAAGCTCTTGTGTACAGACAACAAAGTATAATTACCAAAACTCGTCACCGGTTCAGGCTGATTGGCTACTGTGTTTGCAGGCAAAGTTTGTATGCTAAAAGGGGCACCTGTTTTGTCGATATAAGACTGGATGTCTTTTTTATCAATATCGATAAAAGCATATTCTCTACCAGCACTTTCTAAGGTTTTAAACGGGCCTGCTTGCAAAGTGAAACTGAAATCACGATTACTGTGAGTCGTCAGCGTACCAATATCGGCCTTACCGTCTAAAAGAGCATTGATATTTTGAGCTGGGCCTAATGCATCAAAAGATTTCAATTTTTTGGTTATACCCCAACCATCAAGCATCATGCGCTGATGCATGCCCCATTCATTTTGTGTCAGCAAACCAACAGCGACACGCTTACCAACAAAGTCATCCTTACTCTTAATAGATGGATCCAGAGTCACAAACATATTGCTGGTACGACTCATTACTCCTAGAGCACGAAAATCCTTCACCGCTTCCATTGGTTTAGGAAAGAAAGGCGATATACCTTCTTTTGCTGCCCACTCAACAACTTGCCCTGAGCCAATAATAGTATTTTTCCAAAGCTGTGGAGAAGAAGCTAAGTAGCGAACATTATAAGTAAAACCAGGGGTTTCAACCGCCATCGGCGCAATCTTATCGGTATAGTCACTCGCGTAGTTTTGCATAGTGGCCCAAGCAAGGTAAGGACCAGAGCCTGAAGGCGATATTAAAATATCCAGTTTTTTAGGTGCTGCCGTAGCAGATAAAGAGGTGGTCAGTAAGAACAGAGCTGAGACAAAGACTGTAAATGTACTTTTAACAATATATTTCATAGTGTCGTTCCAATTGTGTTTATCGTTATTAGTAAGTCGATTTTGTTATAAAAATTCTTAACGATTTACCAACGCTTAAAAACAGTTTAAGAGCAACACTTCCAAGTGCATAGTATGATATTTATTAGAAGTAAAAAGGAAAAAACTATGAATGATCGCCGCACTAAGCCAGTGCTATGAAAGTCGATTTTGTCATATTATGAGGCATTTTTATTGGCAATTAGCCGAAAAATACCCAGAAATTGTAGGTTTAATACAATATTAAATTTCCTACTCTCAAAATTTATTTTATAAAAATAATGATCAACCGCTTTTATTCCTAGACTTAACCCATAACAATATATTTCCATTTAATATCAGGGCCATAACCCATGAAAGACTCAATAGACATTCAATTCGTATCGGATATTATGTGCCCTTGGTGCGTCGTTGGTCTCGGCAATTTAAACAAGGCACTCACAGAGCTCAATGAAAGCGTTTCTGCGGACATTACCTTTCAGCCTTTCGAGCTTAACCCTTCTATGCCTGCAGAAGGTCAAAACTTCGATGAACACATCACCGAGAAATATGGCATTTCAAAAGCAGAGTCGGATCAAAACCGCGCGGTAATGCAAGAACGAGGAAAAGAGCTGGACTTTGATTTCAATTTCACTGAAAGCAGCCGCATGCGTAACTCCTTTGATGCACATCGCTTATTGCATTGGGCGGAATTGGAAGGCAAACAAGCTGAGCTAAAAATGGCGCTATTTACTGCCCACTTCACACACAACCAAGATGTAAGCGACCACACAGTATTGGCAAAGCTAGCAGCCAGCGTTGACTTAGACATGGGCGCTGCGAAAAGCGTTTTAGAAGATAACCGCTACGCAGAAGAAGTGCGTAAACAACAGCAATTTTGGCAACAAAACGGCATTAACTCGGTACCCACCGTGATCATCAACAACAAATACGCGATTACTGGCGGCCAACCCGCAGAGAGCTTCAAACAAGCTCTTGAAGAAATCATGGCAAGCGAGTCTAGTTCGGAAGAATAAGCTTGAATTGCTAGCATCGATCAACACAGCTTTAGCTTCTGCCGAATACGGCTTAACGCCACAGGTGTAATGCCAATGTAAGAAGCTATTTGCTGCTGTTGAATAGTGTCTTTTAGCTCTGGGAAGGCAACGCAAAAATCCAGATATCGACGCTCAGCAGAGTGTTTCATGAACGCACTTTCTCGCTCTTCTTTGCTGATAAAAATCCTTTCTAATAATTTGACGTAAAACTCCAGAAAGTTTTTATCCTCTCGCATTTGCTCATAAAACGCGGTCCAAGGGTAAGACAAAACAATGCTCTCTTCTAACGCTTGAATCCCAAATGATGCCTTTGATTTTGTTACCATAGATTTGGTGGAACCAATAACACTCGGGCCTTTAACAAAGCTTTGGGTAAACTCTTTCCCTTCATCAGACACACTGACATAACGAACCAGTCCAGTAGATAAAAAGTAGAAATTACTCGCAACATCGCCTTGCTGAAAAAGGTAATCCCCTTTAGATAAGGAATGGACCTCTACGGGCAGAGTAAGAATCGATAGATCAATATCATGCCCTAGTCGATTAAAATAGGTCTGCAAACTATTTGTTAATTGGGTTTGCTCCATAACGTCACTTCACTCTGATTGTTTTCTATCAATTAAAAACAAGGCCACGCCCAAACACAACAACCCAGCAAGAAAGCCCCAATTAAACAAGCTGAATACACGAGCGTTAGCGACAGAAACAAAAAGCGCCACCCAAACCGGTATTGTATAAGAAAAAGCCAATAATCGACTTGCGCCTACCGCAACCACCAAACGCTGTTGTAGCACGAAGGTAAATAACGTCGTAAATACCGTTAAATATAATCCGTAAAACCAAAAGCCACTTGTTTGCCATTGCACCTTCTCTAAGTCTCCCCAGAATAAAGCAATCGGCAACAACCAAATACAGCCAAAAAGCATCATCATAAAAGCGCCTGACAAAGCCTCTAGAGATCGTCCCCATTTCTGTACAGACACAACATGCAAGGCCAATAGAACACAAGCACCAATAAAAATAAGGTCGCCTGAATGCCACGTAAAATCACCAACAGCTTGTGTCGAAAACAACACCAAGATAGCGCCACAGGAACCTATGACAAATCCCAAAATACGTAGCCACGGCGAGATTTCATGCAACCATACTCTGGCGATAAAAACGCCGATCAAAGGCACCAAAGTGTAAAGTACAGACGTATTCAGTGGTGTAGTCGATTGCAATGCGGCAAATAGCCCGATAAAAAAGCCAACCAAAGCGCCACTGATAATCACATAATGGAAAACTCGGCTGCGACAAACAAACAGCGCCTTAAACTGATCGCGAACCTTAAGCCCTTTCTTACGCCACCTTACGACAAGAACGCAAAACATAATCAGGCACGCCAAAAAGAAGCGAAACGTCGAGGTGGCAATTGGACTCGCGTAATCCACAATAAGGCCAGACACAATAAAGGAGGAAGCCATCAACCAAGCCCAAGCCAACAAGGTGATAGTGTGGTTCATAACACGGCCTCAGACTGATCTTCCTTGTTTAATAGTCCCAAGTTATTCGCCAAAAAGCGATCAAACAAATGCTCAGCAATCACCCATTCAATATCCAACCCAAATGTGTTGGTTAACACTTGGTATAAATCGTTAGGCGAAGATAAGACCTGCTTTTTCAGGTTTCCTTGCTGCCTTTCCATTAACTCATGGTTTATCAAAAAGATCGTACGCGACGCGTCTTTTAAGCCAACCATTAAATTATTAACAAAGCCAGCCATTGGATATCGGTGAGAATAGAAGTTACCCGCTAAACAATCTGCATCGGTATAAACCGCCAAGTCAAAACGATACATAGTGTAATAATCGCCTTGCTTCAAAATCTGTAAGTCGTACTCTCCCTCCGGCTTAGCCACAATGCGGTACACATCATTACCTGACTTTTGCAGCACATCTGGTTGCAGCAACAAAGGCGTAATCGGACAATCGCCACCAAACCCTGTATCCACCAAATACAGGCGACCTTCATGATTCAATAAAGTAAAGCGATGTGTTCTAGGAACCTCTTGCTCTTGATTTTTAAGCACACGAGCCATCACCAATTTAACGTCATATCCCAAGGCTTTTAGAAGCTCAAAGGTAAGCTTATTATGTTCAAAACAATAACCACCCAAACCACGTTTCACGATTTTCTGACTGATATCTTCTAGGTTCAAAGAGATATCTTCTCCCATCACCACAGCCAAGCTGTTAAAACTGTATCGGGCAATATGTGTCGCTTGCAGTGACTCTACAAACCCCATGTCTAATGGTACGGGAATGGCCAAGCCAAGATCTGAAATATAGCGTTGTAAACTTAATGGTAATGACATGCTTTGCTCCTTTGATATAACCAATAGGAGCAAAGAATATAGAGGCAAACGAAGAAAGGAATTAACCTAAGTTAAGCGATATCAATTTACCGCACTTTAAGTGCAGTAGACTCATACCACTTATTCAGTGAGATATAAATCTGCTAAATTACCCAATGGCTTTTTCAAACTGTTCAATATCCCAATATTTACCGAACTTACGCCCTACTTCACGATAAATACCAACCGATTTAAAACCAAACTTTTGATGGATCGTTCGTGAAGGGGCATTGGGTAATGAAATGCCTGCATACGCTCGATGTACGTCTTCTTTCGCCAGCGCGTCAAACAATGCCTCATACAAACGTTTTCCTACGCCTTGACCTTGTCTGTCGGGCGTCAAGTAAATGCTCACTTCGACAGAAGTTTCATACGCTTGCTTTGGCTTAAATGGCGCACTGCAAGCAAAACCGATCACTTCATTATTAAGTTCCGCCACCAGCAATTGATGTCGACCCGTATCCGCGAATTGTGAATACCAGACTTTTCGGCCTTCAACGGTATAAGGCTCAATATCAAAAGTAATCGCAGTATGCAAAATATAATGGTTATACATGTCCGTAAGTGACGGCAAATCGTCGATCACAGACGGCCGAATCTGCATTCTCTCCATTGTATTAGCGTCTCCTCTCTAATGTTTGAGAAGGTTTTTCTCCGAAAAGCTGTTTGTAATCTTTGGCAAACTGGCTGAGATGCCAAAACCCCCATTGAGAGGCAATTTCACTGATGGATTGGCTCTGGTCAAATTGAATCAAGGTACGACGAACGCCGTTCAAACGAGTCATACGAAGATATTGAATTGGGCTGACGCCAAGAATGCTTTCAAAGCTGTATTGCAAGGTACGGCGACTGACATTGGTGATTTCACATAACTGCGTCACAGTAACCGCTTGATCTAAATTGGCGTCAAGAAACTGACAAGCGCAATCCACTACAGCTTTGCGGTGATAATAACTCTGTTTTTGGGCCGGTTTTGGCGTTTCTTCTTTTAATACTTCCAGCAACGCCATCATGACAATGTCTTGCTGTAATCGCGGCGGGGTTTGCATGTGTTGGGCACTCAATAATCGCCCCAAGAGAAAACGTACTTTTGCTAAAGTTTTGTCTGGTATGCTTAATCGACCATGCTCTGATAACTCTCGCCAATTCAGCTCAACGCCATGGATATTTGCTAATTTCATCAACATGTTTTGGTCTATTACCAAACCATATAAATCGTACTCTTCTGGGGTTGATAATTGGAAATCACAGCTTCCCATTCGACACATCACGCTATCAGATTGAATGGTTAAGCCATTTATTCGGCTTTCTTTTTGGTTTTCTAAGGGAATGCCAAGCCAAACAGAATCGGGCCATACAACGCATTTTTGCTGCAACGCTTGACTAGTATACTCACAAAATACCTGTAAGCCTTCAAAGGCTAACTCCGTAATACGACCATAAAAAGCACCACGGCTTATTTGGTCGTATTCCTGCTGCCAATCCGTCAGGTTCCCAGCGTGTAAATCTGCATCGTACGCTTCTGAAATACGAGGTTTCACGCTTCCTTTTGGTGCATCTACCGTAGAATTCAGCATTTCAAACCCTATTTATTTTGCCCATTCTGATTAGAAACAATAAAAATAAAACCTAACCTTTTGATAAATATAATTTTTATAGTTTTGCCATTATTCGATAACAGCTCTTTGAAAAGTTAAGTAATGTAAATAACAGCAAAACTTATGCCTTAATCTTTCGATAAAACGCGAGTTCTATATGAGCAACCCACATTCCTCTTTTCAATTCCATCACACTGTGGGAGAACGCACCTTTGGCTTTGTAGATCTTGCTGATCTAATGGCAAAAGCCACACCAGCACGTTCTGGAGACCGATTGGCAGGCGTGGCGGCTGAGAGTGCAGAAGAACGAGTCATTGCACAGATGACATTAGCGGATTTGCCGCTCACCATCTTTCTCGAACAATTACTGATTCCTTATGAAGACGATGAAATCACTCGTCTCATCATAGACGACCATGACAAACAGGCGTTCGCGCCGATTTCTCACCTGACGGTTGGCGGCTTTCGTGACTGGCTATTAAGTGATTTGGCAACACCAGAAGTTTTGACTCGCATTCGCCAAGGCATCACACCAGAAATGGCCGCTGCGGTGAGTAAAATCATGCGTAACCAAGATCTCATTTTGGTCGCGAAAAAATGCCATGTGAAAACCGCTTTTCGAAATACCATTGGTTTGCCGGGGCATTTATCCACGCGCTTACAACCTAATCACCCAACGGACGATTTAACCGGCATCGCCGCCAGTATGCTAGATGGTTTATTGTACGCCAATGGCGATGCGGTGATTGGCATCAACCCAGCCACCGACAACGTACAGCAAGCCTCTCGACTGATCAAAATGATGGACGAAGTCATCCAACATTATGAGATTCCGACGCAGTCCTGTGTATTAACTCACGTTACCAACACCATTGAATGCATTGACCAAGGCGCGCCCGTGGACTTGGTGTTTCAATCCATCGGCGGTACTCAAGCCACTAACGACAGCTTTGGTTTCAACCTTGCCAATCTCGCCGAAGCCCAAGACGCTGCTCTGTCATTAAATCGTGGCACGGTCGGCAATAACGTCATGTACTTTGAGACTGGCCAAGGCAGCTCGCTTTCGGCCAATGCGCATCACGGCTTAGACCAACAAACCTGTGAAACAAGAGCGTACGCGGTTGCTCGAAAATTCAATCCACTCTTAGTAAATACCGTTGTCGGCTTTATCGGCCCAGAGTATTTGTACGACGGCAAAGAAATCACCCGCGCGGGTTTAGAAGATCACTTCTGTGGAAAATTACTTGGTTTACCTATGGGTTGCGATGTGTGTTACACCAATCACGCAGAAGCCGATCAAAACGATATGGACAACTTATTGACGCTGCTAGGCGTGGCTGGTTGTACTTTTATTATGGGCATTCCTGGCTCCGACGATATTATGCTGAATTATCAGACTACTTCCTTTCACGACGCCTTGTACGCTCGTCGTGCTTTAGGGCTGAAACCTGCGCCCGAATTCGACGCTTGGCTCGCGAAAATGGAAATTTTCAAGAACAACGAGCAATTCACCTTGAACAACCAATTACCAGATGCCTTCCAACAATCGTTAAACCGCATGATTGGAGGCCGTTCATGAGCACAAAAAAGACAAAAACACTTGATATAAACGCAAGTGCAAATGAAGAAGCGGTGATCGAAAACCCATGGCAAACACTCAATGCTTTCACAGACGCAAGAGTTGGTTTAGGGCGATCTGGTGTCAGTGTGCCAACTAAACACTTACTCGCCTTTCAATTGGCGCACGCTCAAGCCATCGACGCTGTACATACTCAACTAGACACTCACCAGCTTGCAAAGGCCCTTACGGAGCAGGATTGGGCTCCCGACTGCGCACCCCTAATTTTGCACAGTCGCGCGACGGACCGCGCAACTTATTTACAGCGCCCAGATTATGGTCGCCGACTGGATGACGAATCTGGACGTATTTTGGATAAACACACAGCAGAGAACCCTCACCTAGCGCAATACGATTTGGCGATTGCTGTGGTTGATGGATTGTCTTCATTGGCCATTGAGCAAAACACCGTTCCTTTCCTTGCGGCTTTATCCACTTACTTAAATCCAAACAATACAACTTCCAAACATGCACAAGAGCACTGGAATATCGCACCAATTTGTATCGTACAACAAGGTCGAGTGGCCATTGGTGATGATATATGCCAGCGCCTAAACGCCAAATGCGTATTGGTATTAATAGGTGAACGCCCAGGGTTAAGCTCACCCGACAGTTTGGGACTTTACCTCACTTGGGAAGGCAAAGTCGGCCTTACAGACGCCTCACGAAATTGCATCTCAAATGTCCGCCCTGCAGGGCTTGTATACCAAGAAGCCGCGCGTAAGGCGTTTTACTTATTAAACGAAGCTCGCACACTAAAACTGTCTGGCGTGAACCTAAAAGATCGCTCAGATAATGACTTAATACTGAATGAAGAAGTGGAGTCACGTAATTTCTTAACGAACTAGCCAATGTCAGAAAATTGCAAAGAGTAGGCACACTATTTGCAATTATTCTTTACCATCAGGATTAAAAAATTCAGGAGAATAATATTTTCAATCATTGGATCAATCAGGATTGAAAATCGAAAGAATCAGAAAACAGCACAAAGATGCTGAACTGAGAACAAGCCACTTAGCAATAAGCGGTAATAAGAACCAACAGATCAATGATCTCTTTGTTTAACTTATCCCACAATAAGGAACAATATTATGGCGACAGAAACGACGCTTGAGTCCCTCCAAGCTGCACTCGATGCGCAGCAGGCGGTATTCAACATGCATCAAGCGATGAACGTAGAAGTCTTTTATTGGTGGTGTACAGCCATCATGGTGATGATTCACGCAGGCTTCTTGGCATACGAAATGGGTGCATCCCGTAGTAAAAACGCATTGGCAGCAGGTGTAAAAAATATCCTTGCACTCGCCGTCATCATTCCAACCTTCTACTTGTTCGGCTGGTGGATTTACAACGCTTTCCCTGCAGGCATTATTCCTGCTGAAGCATCCGGTGCATTACCTTGGTCCACAAGTATGGGCCCAGATGTTCAAGACATGGGTTCCGGTATTTTCTGGGCAGCCTTCGCTTTATTTGGTGCGACTACAGGTTCCATTCTTTCTGGTGCGGTCATCGAGCGTATCCGTGTAAGTGCATTTTTGATCCTTGCTATCCTTCTAGGTAGTGCTATATGGATTCTTGCGGGCGCTTGGGGCTGGCACCCAGACGGCTGGATGCTGACTAAGTTCGGCTACCACGATGTTGGTGCGTCTGGTGTGGTTCACGCGATTGCAGGTTTCTTCACGCTAGGTGTGTTGATCAACTTAGGACCTCGTGTTGGTAAATACGTCAACGGTGTGGCTCAGCAAATTAAAGCTCACAACCTGCCGATGACATTGATCGGCTTGATGATGATCATCTTCGGTTTCTTCGGCTTCCTAGGCGGTTGTATTATCTTTAATGGTGGCGATACTGGCTGGACAACGATTTACAACACACCAACGAACTTATCTGCTTTTGCTTTCAATACCTTAATGGGCTTCGCAGGTGGTGTAATCGGTTGTTACATTGCTACTCGCGACCCTTTCTGGACGATGTCTGGTGGCCTTGTTGGTATCATTTCTGTTGCCGCTGGTTTAGATCTATACGATCCAGGCTTAGCGTTCATCATCGCAATCTGCATGAGCTTCGTTGCGGTTGGTTCTGCTAAATTCCTTGAAAAAATGGGTATTGATGACGCTGTTGGTGCAGTTGGCGTACACGGCATAACAGGCTTTATTGCGGTTATTCTTGTTGGTGTCTTTGCTGGCGGAACGCCAAACGTTGGTGGCAACCCTGATATCACGCTATATGGTCAAACCGTTTGTGCGATTGTTATTGCCATTCTAGGCTTTGTTCCTGGTTATCTTGTGTCTCTCGTACTTAAGAAACTTGACATGCTACGCGTACCAGCGAATGTAGAAGATTTGGGTCTTGATGAAGTAGAAATTCTTGCCCATCCTTACCCAGAAACGGTTCCATCGTCTACGGCTAAATCATAAGTAAAAGGAGTATTGAAATGGGTACATCTATTACAACTTGGGAAAATGTTTCAGCATACTTCACTTTCGCTGATAGCCCAATGGCATTGGTTCTGTTTAGCATTGGTGTAGCGGGTATTGTGGTCGGCTTAATCGGCTCGATCATGAAACACGAGAAAGAAGCATTTAAAAACCATAAATAATCTAACTATTTGTTTCACTCACTTTAATAATGAGTGAAACGATAAAGGTTATTTATCATTGCTAAATGATTTAAAAAGCCCTGTACTGATTCAGTATAGGGCTTTTTCGTTTTATACTGATCACATGCTTTTGCCACTCAATCGGACACAGTTTATGAAACATTATTTAGAACGAGATTACGCAGGCTACGGCCGCCAACAACCTTATGCGAACTGGCCAAACAAGGCCCGAATTGCTGTGCAGTTTGTTTTAAACTTTGAAGAAGGTGGTGAAAACTGTGTGCTTCATGGCGACGAACATTCAGAAACCTTTTTGTCTGAAATCTTTGGCGCGCAGCCTTATAAAGACCGCCATATGAGCATGGAATCTTTATACGAATACGGTTCACGTTCTGGCGTGTGGCGTATTCTCAACGAGTTTGAACGCCGCGATTTGCCTCTGACCATATTTGCCGTATCCACCGCTTTGCAACGTAACCCTGAAGTTGCGAAAGCCATTGTCGACGCCAATCACGAAATCGTCTGTCACGGCCTTAAATGGATTCATTACCAAGACATGAATATTGAGCAAGAACGCGAACACATGCAACAAGCGCTCGACATGATAGAGCAAGTGACTGGCGTGAAACCAAGCGGCTGGTACACAGGACGCGATTCCCCAAACACCCGCGCGTTGGTCGCAGAACAACCTCAACTAAAATACGATTCCGACAACTATGGCGACGACTTACCTTACTGGGTTGAAGTACCGCATCATGAAGACGCAACGAAAACGAAACCGCACCTGATTGTGCCTTACACGCTCGACTGCAACGACATGAAATTTTCTTCGCCTTATGGCTTCAGTCATAGCGACGAGTTTTTCCAATATTTAAAAGACAATTTTGATTGTTTGTACGAGGAAGGCGCAACCGCACCGAAAATGATGTCTATCGGCATGCACTGTCGAACCTTAGGAAAACCAAGCCGTTTCATGGCGCTAAAGCGTTTCCTAGATTACGTGCAGTCACATGAAGATGTATGGATTGCTCGTCGAGGTGACATTGCAGATCATTGGATAGAAAATCATCCGCCAGCTTAAACGCATAAAGGGAACAGAATAAGCACATGGAGAGTATGCATGCACAAAACAAAAATATCATTTTCTTTAAATAATGTTCATCTAAAGAGGTATAAATATACGCCTCTTATTTGGCTTTTAATGCTGAGCGTATCAGCCTCTGCTAAGCAATCAGACAATACGTTTGAACTAGGCATTTATACTTCTGATATTACTTATACTGAGCCAAACGTAATGTATGAAACTGGCAGTTTGTCAGGCTTTATTGGGCAAATAAGATTCAGTGACGCTTCTTCTTTTAAAGCATTAGAAGCCAATTATTCTTTCGGCTACATGGATTATGTTGGTACTGGAACGATAGAAAACATCCCAGATGAAATGTTTGAACTGCGTGGGCTATTAGGCAGCCATTTAGTAAACACTCTTGGATATAACATTTCACTTTATATAGGGCTGGGGTATCGCTACTTAAACGACGATTCCAGTTATATGGTATCCAGCACCAATGCCAAAGGCTATGAAAGAGAGCAAACGTACATTTATTTTCCTCTCGGCATTGAATTGACCAAGCAAACACCAATTTGGGGATGGGGGTTAAGTGGTAAAATTGAATATGACCACCTAATAGAGGGAAAAAATAACACTTATACTGGATACATTTCTGGACATGATGACCTGAGTTTCAAACAAGATAATGGTTACGGAAACCGAATAAGCCTACGTTTTACCAAGAAATTTTCTTCAACAGGGCGTTCCATTTCTATTGAACCTTTCTACAAGCATTGGCAAATACAAACTTCTGACGTTACTTATGACAGTAACGGTGATGGCTGGGTAGAGCCTTATAACTACTCAAGAGAGTTTGGAATTGGCTTATTACTCATTATGTAGGTGTATTAACCTCACTGCTTGAGGAAAAAGAAATACGCAATAATCCGCACAAAACCAGAGCGTTTTTACAAAAAAGCGCCTTTTTGGCTCACAAATACTGTATTCGTTTCAAATAAGTTTCGTGCTTAACACGTTGTAAATAGTCTAATGGCGTCGCATTAACCAGCTTTTTAAACTCTCGCTGAAAGTGTGCTTGATCGCTAAACCCTAGCTCACACGCTAAGTCTGAAAAAGCGACATCATCGTTTTGATTAATATCGTAAACCGCTGATTGGCAGCGAATGATTCGACTAAACGCCTTAGGTGACATGCCCATATCTGCACGGAACTGACGCTGCAATGTTCTCGAGGTGTAACCGGTTAATGCTTCCAGTTCATTAACGCGAATTGTGCCATGACTTTCACAAATACTTCGCAACGCTTGAGAAGTTAAATCGGAAGGTTGGCGAATGTCTTCTGCTTCAAAAAATGAACCAAATAAGTCAGTCTGTTCTGAGAAATTGGAGCTGCTAATCACTTCTTCAAACATTTGATTTGCTTGAGGAACTAGGTCCAACAAACGGTAATGGTGATCAATTAATTCCCCTGCAGAAACGTTCAAGAAATCTGGCATGGCGCCAGAGACAAAACGCACACCAAAATAACGATTTCCTTTATTCAGCTCCACATTCACCGCCGCCGTTGGCGTACCAAACACTTCTGCACTTGGGTTGTTTTTATCGCAATCAAAAAGGATATCAATACAGCCATCAGGAATAACAAAAGTCTGCTCTTCTGAGGATTTTGATTCAAAGCTATAAAAATGAGAAATGGCAGGATGATTCGAACCAGAAAGAGAGAACTTCTCAGCCGCACTCAATACAAGCCAAGGTTGTTTCGAGCGAATACCTGCTAAATAACTGATTAAGGGCGAATGTGACATTGGTCAAACCTGTCTAAAAAATACCGAATATCCTCGATCTTCTGCAAACAGAGTGCCAAACAAACCAATCTATCATTTGTAAACAAATTGTTATGTCATGTCGCAAAAGTTCAATACGAATACTTTTTGAACATCTAGGATCGAAATCATCTGCTACGAATTTGAAAGCTCGTTGTAAGAGTTTCTTCTGCTTTTCATGCAACCTTTCTTTGTAGCTCTACCTAAAAAGTGCAACCCCAATTATTAAGGTGACGCTATGTCAGACAATACCAAAATCGACTTTATCTATTTATCAGAACCCGACATGATCAAGGCAGGCGTTACTGATATGCCTGCGTGTGTCGACACTATGGAAGAAATGTTTGTTCTATTGCATAAAGGCGACTATCGCATGGCTGGCCCTAATAGCGACTCCCACGGTGCCATGGTGACGTTTCCTGAGGAATCACCTTTTCCAACCATGCCAAAACCAACCGCTGATCGTCGTCTGATGGCGATGCCAGCTTACCTTGGTGGCGACTTTCAAACCTGTGGCGTGAAATGGTACGGCTCTAACATAGCGAACCGCGAAAAAGGCTTACCACGTTCTATTTTGATGTTCATCTTAAACGACATCGATACTGGCGCTCCTCTGGCGTACATGTCCGCAAACTTATTATCTGCTTATCGTACTGGCGCTATCCCAGGGGTTGGCGCGCGCTATTTGGCACGTAAAGATTCTAAAGTCATTGGTTTGCTTGGGCCGGGCGTGATGGGTAAAACGTCCGTTGCAGCCTTCATGGCCGCTTGCCCAGAAATCGATACGATTAAAATCAAAGGCCGTGGTCAAAAAAGCCTTGATGACTTCGTCAGCTGGACAAAAGCCACCTTTCCACAAATCACCAACATTCAAATCGTCGATTCAATCGAAGCCGTTGTCCGTGACTCAGACATTGTCACTTACTGTAATTCAGGTGAAACAGGTGACCCAACAACTTATCCAATCGTAAAACGTGAATGGGTGAAAGCGGGCGCTTTCTTAGCGATGCCAGCAAGTTGCAGTTTGGACGATGGCATGAGCGGCGACGATGTTCGTAAAGTGCTCGACAACAGAGGCTTGTACGAAGCGTGGTACGAAGAAGTACCTAAGCCAGCACATAACTGTATTCCTCTAGTGGGTATGCGTTTTATGGACATGATCGAAGAAGGCAGCATGAAACAAGAGCAGCTTGAAGATCTCACTGACATTGTGGCAGGCGCAACACCTGCTCGCCAAAGCGACGAAGAAATCATCATTTTATCTGTCGGCGGTATGCCAGTAGAAGACGTGGCATGGGCCACCAAGATCTACCGTAATGCATTAGAAAAAGGCATCGGCGTTAGTTTGAACCTATGGGAAAGCCCTGAGCTTAAATAAGCACCATAACCAACAAACAAAAAGCAGCGAGAGAGTCTTCTACGCTGCTTTCTCTATTCATTTTTAATGTAAGTAGGCAGACCTCATGACCAACATCACCAAAGTAAAAACAGGTTCTAAGTTCGAAGAAATCGGCAGTTATTCACGTCTTGTTGCCGTCGATAACTGGATCTTTGTTTCCAATACCGCAGGCCGCAACCCTGACACAAAAGAAATCCCAACCGATGCAATTGAACAAACGGAACAAGTATTTAGAAACATAGAATCCGCTCTAGAAGCCGTCGACTCTTCTTTAGAAGACGTCGTGATGTCACGTGTGTTCATTCAAGATCCAGCCGACACGCACACAGTAATGGAATACATAGGTTCAAAATTCCACGGCATTGACCCAGCAACAACCGTGACATGTCCACCTCTTGGCTCCACGACGTACAAGGTCGAGCTGGAAGTAACGGCTTATAAAGGCGCTTCTTCCGCCAACGTACAGAAAATCGACCTCGCTTAATATCGCCTTTAGCTTAGGAGTTCACCTGATGACCAAAACCCTTGAGAAAGTTCAGACCACTGACCAACTGCCTGAATCCACCACAGTTGTGATTATCGGCGGTGGGATTGTCGGTGTTACCGCCGCTCTGACACTAGCAGAACGCAACATTCCGGTTGTGCTGATTGAGAAAGGCCATATTGCAGGTGAACAGTCTTCCCGAAATTTGGGTTGGATTCGTAAAACCAGTCGACACGCTGACGACGTACCTCTGGCCTTAGCCGCAGACAAGCTTTGGGCGGAGATGCCAGAACGCATCGGCAAAGAAGTGGGTTACAAGCAAGCTGGCATTATGTTCTTAGCTAAAACAGAAGAACAAGTCGCCATGCATGAAGCTTGGCTCAAGTCCGTTGATTCTCTTTCTTTGGACTCAAAAATGCTGAGCACAAAAGAGATTGATGAATCGGTTCCCGGTGGCAAAGGCGATTGGGCTGGCGGCATTTACACCCCTTCTGATGGCCGTGCTGAACCTTCGATTGCTGCAAGCGCTATTGCCCAAGCGGCAATCAATAAAGGGGCTGTGATTATTCAACATTGCGCCGTGCGAACCTTATCAACAACCGGTGGCAAAGTGAGCGGTGTCGTTACCGAAAAAGGCGAAATACGCTGTGAGCAAGTCCTTCTTGCGGGCGGTGCTTGGTCACGACGTTTCTTAGGCAACCTTGGTGTTTCTTTACCAACATTACCTCTTGTTTGCTCGGTGGTAAGAACCAAACCAATGGATGGCCCGACAGATATTGCCGTTGGCGGCCCTGACTTCTCCTTCCGAAAACACCAAGACGGCGGCTTCATCATCACGCAACGTAGCGCTCTAGATGCCCCTCTGACTTTGGATCATTTGTTAATTGGTTGGCGCTATTTAAGCCAACTAAAAGCTCAACACAGCTTTTTGAGACCGTCTTTAGGCAAAGCGTTTATGCAAGACCTTGGGTTAGCAAGACGTTGGAAAGCCAACCAACTTTCTCCTTTTGAAAAAGTCCGCGTGAATGATCCAGCAGCGAATCCAAGCTTAAACCAAGAAGCATTGACCAACCTTTGTAACGCTTGGCCCGTCTTTAATAACGCAGAAATAGACGAAGAGTGGGCTGGCGTCATTGATGTCACACCAGATTCCAACCCTGTTATTGACAAAATACAAGCGATTCCAGGGCTCACGATAGCCACAGGATTCTCAGGACACGGATTTGGCACAGGACCCGCCGCAGGGCAATTAGCAGCCGACCTTGTGTCTGGCGCTGAGCCCATCATCGACCCAAGCCCTTATCGGTTTGATCGGCTCTAAGACAATAAAAAGATAAGAACAGTAAAGAAACATAAAAACTACTCATAAGAGGAACAAATACATGAGCGATATTCAGAGTTCAGCGGCTTCGGGCGCGAATAAAAAAATAGGCTTTTTAACCATGATGGCCATTTGTGTAGGGTTAGTTATCGCACAAGGCGTTATGATTTCGGCATTACAAGGCATAGGTATTGGCGGCATGGCGTTTGTTTTTGCCATGATCATTGCACTGATTCTAGCGCAATTTAATGCCATGAGTTTTGCGGAACTGTCATTAATGTTCCCACAAGAAGGAACATTGGCAACTTACACACAAAAGGCCATTGGTCATTTCCCAGCCATTGTCTCTGTGTTTGCAGGTTATGTTGTCGTGGCGATTCTCGCTTTACCTGTGGAAATGTTCTTGGTTGATGCCATTTTGGGTGAATTATTTCCGGGATTACTGCCAGAAAAGCTGGTTCCATTATTGATCCTTGGGCTCTTCACAGTGACAAATCTAATCGGTACGGATGTTTTCGCAAAAGTACAAAATCTATTGGCATTCATACTCATCACAGCCTTGGTCATTACTGGCGCAACAGCTATTACTAGTGGCTTAGCATCCCCACAAGAATTTACTGGCACGCCAGTGGATTGGAGCTTCGATGGCATATTAAACGGCAGTGTTATTGGTTTAGTTGGCTTGGCACTTTGGACTATGGTGGGTGTTGAATTCATTTGCCCACTGATCAATGAGGTTAAGAACCCAAATAAAAACATTCCTCGTGCTATGCACTTGTCGCTTTTCTTGATCTTCACCATCTTCGTTGCTTTCGCTTATGGTGCAAGCCTATTGATGGATGTAGAAAGCATCATGGGATCACCGCTGCCTTTCATTGATTATGCGAATGCGGTCTTTGGTCAGAGTGGCTTAATCATTGCGGCAGTTATGGCGGTTACAGCGACTTGCAGCACAATGAACACCATTTTATCTGCCGTGCCTAAAATGCTTCAAGGTATGTCTGAAAACAAACAAGCCTTCCCGCAGTTGAAAATCACCAATAAGCATAATGTGCCTTGGGTTGGCACTTTGATGATGGCGGTTGGTATTACGATTCCATTCTTCATTTTCAGTATCGATGCTTTGATTCCATTAATCATTGCCGCAACAACAAGTTGGTTGTTGGCTTACTGTGTGGCGCATATTGATGTCATCGTTCTGCGTAAACGTTTGCCGAATCAAGAGCGTCCTTACAAAACGCCTTTCTACCCTTTGCCTCAAATCTTAGGCATTGCAGGCATGCTTTATGTGGCGGCGAATAACTCTCCAGCACCAGAAATGACGCAATTGGTTTACACCATTGCAGGCAGCATTTTATTGGTTCTTAGCGTTATTGGTGCACTTTGGGTCAAGCTGTATATGAAGCGTGGTTTGTTTGAACCAGACATGGGCTAACCCCCCAAAGAATCTCTCTTTCGTACGCCAGCCTTAATAAAAAGCTGGCGTCTTTTACTTTCTTCTTTCACAACGGAATTTATAGAACATGTTTGGTAAAAAACGTATTCAAGAATTGGAAAATGAGTTGGCCAAAACACGGCGAGAAAAGCAGTCCATTGAACAAAAATTGGAAACGATCACATCCGACTTCAATAATTTCCAAGCACAACACAATAAAAAAGCATCACCTAGCCCTATTAACGAGAAATTTTTAATACCGCAGCAAGCGATACTTAATCACTCTCTCAATGCCATCAACCAGATTTCTGAACTCTTGTTCACTCCAATGAGTGAATCTGAAGGGAACAATGAAGACATAGAAAATAACCAAAAAGAGATCGCTCAGCTAACTCACCAATTGCTCGCTATTTCCAATCAAACCAATTTAAGCTTAGAAGACGTGGTTGGTTTAAAAAGCATTGCAGGCGAGATAAAAGGCTTTACCGACATCATCCAAAGTATCTCTGAGCAAACCAAACTACTGGCGTTGAACGCCGCTATTGAAGCCGCACGAGCTGGTGAACATGGTCGAGGCTTTGCCGTTGTGGCCGACGAAGTGAGAGCACTCGCCACCAAATCCAGAGACGCCAGTGAGCAAATTTCTACCTTGGTAAATCGCATTGACGACAGCACCACCAAAGTCAGCGAACAGATCGACGATCTACACGCCGCCACGCTTGATGCCAGCCAAGCCTGTGCAAAACTCAGCGAATCCTCTGAAAAAACCGCTACCAGCTCAGGCGAACTGGTAACAGTCGGTTATCAATCTATGGCGTTTGCACATTCAGCCGCGTCATTATTGGAACTGAACCAATGGAAATCAGGCTATTTAATCGCTGCGCTCAAGGGCGACACACAAGCCACACACATGGACATTAGAGCCACCAACTTCGGCGACTGGTATTACAACGGCACAGACAACGAGTTTGATTTTAGAAAACAAACAGGCTTTATAAAGATCCATGATGCGCTGGAGCAACTAGAAAATTTAGCCAAAGACATGATGAGTTTTGATGGGGAAAGCTTTGAGAAACTGGCCTCTACAGAAGCAAGCATGTCATCGCATATAGAAGCGATTTACAAACATTTAGACGCAGTACAAAGCTTTTTGTTTGAACACTTAAACAATTAAAGGGGAAAATAGTTTTCCTTTTCTATCTTATAGCTCCACATCTTCAGGAACCGTGACAAAAATAGAATGGCGGACTTCGTTGAATAAGGCTTTGCTGCAATGGCCTTCGCCTTCTGTGTCTTCGAGAAACAGCAAATCACCGCCACCGAATTGGCGTGTTTCGCCAGACGAGACTTTGAATTCGCAACGCCCTTTAATGATGAACAACAGTTGACGTTGTGGTGCTGGGTGCCATTTAAAATCGTAGTCACTTGGGGTTTCTCGGAAGATGATGTCACCCGCTGGGAAACGCTCTGATAAGAAACCAATCGGCCCGCCGTCTTTTAACGTCAGCTCCAATTCTCCAAAGTGGCTTTTGCCTTCTTCGTCGTTATAGATTCGTGTGAATTTCATTGTTTACCTCACAAATTTTGAATGGCGTGGTCTAGCACTTCTAATGTCACCACCACATCTCGCTCCATGATGGCTTCAGCAGGATTATGGCTAATGCCTTTGTCACAGCGCATAAACAACATGGCAACAGGACAGATATCAGCAATTGCCATGGCGTCGTGACCTGCGCCAGAAGGCAGTGTCAAAACCCGATGCCCTGTGTGTTCAATGGCATTACGAAGCACGGTTTGTAATGCAGGATCACAATGAACCGACGGCGCAGCGTGAGTCTGTTTGGCTTCGAGAATGACATTACGACGAGCAGCAATCATTTCAATATCTGACATGATTTTCGCCAATCCAGCGTCACGCTTTTCATCAAATTCGCTTCGAATGTCTAAGGAAAATTGCGTGTAACCTGAAATCACATTCACGCCATTTGGTCGGTTATTAATCTCACCAACCGTGGCGACGATACCGTGCTCTTGAGCAACTTTTTCGACCGCAAGAATCATCTCACTGACTGCGCATAACGCGTCTTGGCGCAATGGCATTGGCACTGTGCCTGCGTGTCCAGCCATGCCTTTTACAGACAAATCAAAACGCTTCGCACCGGCAATGGCACTCACAACGCCAACAGGCAAATTTTCGTCTTCTAGTACGGGGCCTTGCTCGATATGCAGTTCTAAATAACCCAATAAATTACGGTTATCTATGGCGGCGTGTTTGACCTTATCAAAGTCTAAACCAAAGGCTTTTAACGCGTCTGGCAAACTCACACCGTCGCTGTCTTCCACCTTTCGCCATTCTTCTGGCCATTTGCCTGTGAGCGCGCGACTGCCAAGCAAAGTGGAACGAAAGCGCGTGCCTTCTTCGTCTCCGAAGCCAACTAAATCCAAATGAAACGGCAGTTCAAACCCTTGATCTGTCAACTCCTGAATCAAGCAAATCGGTGTAATAACCCCCAACATGCCGTCATATTTACCGCCATTTGGCACTGTGTCTAAATGACTGCCGATCAAATAGCGAGGTGCATTAGGCGTTTTACTTTCTAAACGCCCACACAAATTCCCCGCTTCGTCTTGCCATGTTTTCATGCCCGCTTGGGCCATCCAACCGCCAACCAATTCATTGGCTTGCTTATGCTCTGCCGTCAAATAACGACGGTCTAGATACTCGTCAGACTGACTGATTTTGCCAAGCTCGTCACAACGAGACATTACTTGTTGTGCGATTTTGCCATAATCCGTCATTAGGCTTCTCCAGCGTAAATCGACATGGCCGCATCAACCGCTTCGCCCGCAGGAAGAGAGAATCCACCACGACGTAAAACAGTTTCAAGAGACTGCAAGGTTTGTAGAACCGCGTCTTGGCGAGCGTTATAACCCATGGTGCCGATGCGCCATACTTTGCCTTTTAATGGGCCAAAGCTGGTGCCGATTTCAATGTTAAAGGTATTCAACAATTCATGGCGAATCGCTTCACCGTCAACCGCGTCTGGAATATCTACGCCAACCACGTTGCTCATTTTGTGGTTCAAATCACCGAACGGTTTCAGTCCCATGGCTTGAATCCCTTTTAGCATGGCATCTCCTGCTAACTGGTGACGTTTCAATACAGCGTCTTGGCCTTCCGTTAACAAGCCAACCGCACATTCACGCGCACCAAATAACATGGTGGCCGCTTCAGTGTGATGGTTCAAACGCTCTTCACCCCAATAATCCATGATCATTGGCAAATCAAAATAGTTCGAGCGAATACGCATACCCGCAGAACCTTGGTGATGTACATCACGAATCCCTGCTTCGACGTGCGCACGTTTACGCACCGTTGAAACAAAACGCTCACTCAATGAAATAGGCGCACTGCCAGACGGGCCACCAAGGCATTTTTGCAAGCCAACAGACACCGCATCGACTTTCCAAGTATCTGTTTCAAAAGGGTTTCCGCCGATGGATGCAGTAGCGTCTGTGTAAAAAAGCACATCATGAGCACGGCAAATCTCACCCAAATGCTCCAATGGCTGCAACATGGTTGTGGACGTATCGCCCTGCACAATCGCTAACAACTTTGGTTGTATTCGCTTTATTGCATCTTCGATTTGCTGAGGATCAAACACTTCACCCCAAGGCACTTCAATCGTATGAACTTCCGCATCCGCGCGTTCTGCGATTTCCGCTAGCAAATGACCAAAGCGACCAAAGATCGGCACCAAGACTTTATCGCCCGGTTCAAGGCAAGAAATTAGCGCCGCTTCAATGCCCGCACGCGAGGTTCCGTCGATCAAAAAAGTTTGCTGGTTCTGCGTATTAAACACACGACGATACAATGCCATGACTTCGTTCATGTAGTTCGTCATCGTTGGGTCGTACTGACCAACCAACTGTGTCGACATCGCGGACAACACACGCGGATAACAGTTAATTGGGCCCGGCCCCATTAATAGTCTTGGTGGAAAAGATAAAGGTTGCATAAATAGCTCCTAAAAAAATAGTTTAAGCGAGAACCTGATACAACATACGTAAGCCCGTAATAATGAGCACAACAGCAAACACTTTTTTCAACTTCGCAGCATCTAAACGATTCGCCAACCCCGCACCCACTGGCGCAAACAACACGGTCAACGGCACGATACAAGCAAAGCCAATTAAGTTAACCAAGCCAACGGTGCCAAACGGCGCATCGATAGGACGCACCCCCACCACCAACATGGTAATCGCCGCTGGCAAGGAAATAATCAAACCAACAGCGGCTGCGGTTCCCACGGCACGGTGTGCTGGGTAATTACAAAATGTCAGAGACGGAACGGTCAATGTGCCACCGCCAATGCCGATCATACTGCTGAAAAAGCCGATAAAAGTGGCCATCACACTTTGCCCTGCTTTGCCCGGTAAAGACTGGAACAACGCGGTTTTACGTGCGAACAACATGTTCAACGCAGACAAGCTAGCAATGATGCCAAACAACAAGGTTAACCATTGGCCTTCAACGCGAGTCACAACAATACTGCCAACCACAACGCCGATAAACACAAACACGCCCCATTGTTTTAGCAAATCAAAATCCACATTACCTTTGGCATGGTGAGAGCGAATCGAACTAACAGACGTTGGAATAATGGTTGCCAACGAGGTTGCCGTCGCTACTAACATAGCCGTATCACTGCTTATGCCCAAACCTTGATAAATAAAGAACAACACAGGAACAATGACGATACCGCCACCCACACCCAATAATCCCGCTAAAATACCACCGACCACGCCGGTTCCCATCATGGCCAATAACATTGGGTAATTTTCCATTACAAATGACATTTCTTCTCTTCTCCTCTTCATACGCAACAAGGCGCATGATGTTTAAAATAGGTTTTACGTAACGTTACTCGATACCGCTAAGCCATCACTGCGCGGATCCGTCGCGGCCAAGGTTTCGCCATCGACTAATAAGACAACAGCACCAGCGTGTCCCATCATTTCACTTTGCGCATCCACGACCACTAAATCGTGCCCTCGTGCCTTCAATTCATCGGCGCTTGTGTCGGCAAAATCTGACTCAATTTTCAAGTTATGGCTCACGTCGCCCCAGGTTCTCCCCAGTAACCAACGCCCTTCACTGATCGCCTTGTCTAATGGAAAACCGTGATATACATAACGACTGAACAGCGCCGCTTGGGTTTGTGGTTGGCCTTCACCGCCCATGGTGCCATAGCTCATACGACGACCATCGTTCAACTCCGCAAAAGCAGGATTCAACGTATGGAAAGGTTTCAAGTCTGGCCCAAGCTCTTGTAGAGAACCTTTTTCTAATGAGAAAGACGAGCCACGATTGTTCCACACAATACCGGTCGAAGGGCTCACAACACCACTGCCAAACTCCCAGTACAGACTTTGAATATAGCTCACCATACGACCTTCGCTGTCACAGGCGCCCATCCAAATAGTGTCGCCGTGTTTCGCTTGATGCGGCCAAGGTTGCGCACGCTCTAAGGCGATGTCATGGCACATGGTTTCTAATTGCTCATCGTCCAATAACGAAGACAACTCAATAGCCAATCTCGTCTCATCGGTTAAAAACGTGTTTCGAGCAATAAACGCTTGCTTGGTACATTCAATCAACAAATGCGCCATGTCGGTTGGCGTTTTGTTCTGCATCTCAAAGCGATGAAACAAACGGTCGTATAAAGCCAAAATCAGCAAAGACGCGATGCCTTGCGTCGGCGCAGGCAAATTATACAAAGTCCCCACACGTGTTTTGACGGCCAATGGCGTGACACGTTTTGCTTGATAAGAATGAAAGTCTGCCAAGCTAATAAGCGATCCAGCCGTTGCCAGCTCTTTTGCCAAGGTGTCTGCGATTTCACCATGATAAAAATCGTCTAAGCCTTTTTCAGCAAGACGTCTTAACGTTTTCCCTAAGGCAGGAAGCGTTAAATTATCACCCTTTTCATATACGTCACCGTCTTTCAAAAAGGTCGAAAAACCTTGAACGTCGGCTAAATCATCAAAAACCTTGTTACTTGCGTCCACATAAGTTTGCGTCACAGCACTGCCTTGTTCGGCAAATCGCACGGCGTCTTCTAATAAATGCGCCAACGGCAGAGGCGACTGCCAATCTTTACTGATCGATAACGCGTCTTGCCAACCCGCTACCGCGCCCGCCATGGTAATGGCCGCTTTTCCGCCACGTGCTGGAATACTGTCGTAACCTCTATAAGCGTCTAATGTTGCGTTTTGTGCGGCTTTGCCTGATGCGTCAAGGCCAATCGGCGCTTTGTTCGGTTCACTGATTAACCAAAAACCATCACCACCTAATCCGTTCATGTGCGGATACACCACCGCGATGGCGGCGGCCGCAGCGACCATGGCTTCAATGGCCGTGCCGCCTTGGTCGAGAATTTTTTGCCCAGCTTCTGTGGCCTTAAAATGTGGCGCGGTAAAAGCGACTTTGGTTGTCTTGCTATTACTCATGAGAGCCAACTCCTAACACTGTTTTGGCGAACGCAATTAAGGCTAAATCACTGCCTTGCGGGCCAACCAAAGACAAACCACAAGGCGCACCGTTTAGCTCACACACAGGCAAATGCAGCTGAGGCAAACCTGCTAAGCCTGCAATGGCTGTCATATCCATTAGCTGGTTTCGATAGGCGGCTAACTCGTCGACATCTGTTTCAAAAAGCGGCGATAAGCCCGGTGTCGTTGGCATAATAAGAATCGCGTCTTTCAACGCCTTTTGAATCCAATCCGTAAAGTTTTTACGTTGTTGCTTGGCGACCGCTACGTCATCCGCAGAAATCGTAGCGCACCATTCAAGTCGTATTTGAATGTCTGGCGCAAAGACCGGCGTTTCTTTTTCAATCCACTGACCGTGCTCGGACCAAATTTCAGCCCCTTGTAGTGTTCTAAAGGTTTCGCTGGTTTGCCAAGCCTGTGTGTCAATGTCAAAAGACGCTTCGTTCGTCAACAAGCCTTGCTGACGCCATACTGCCAACTGTTTTTTCAGCTCGTTTGAATGGGCGACTTGATCAATGAGGTTGTCACAAATGAGCACCTTATCAAACGAGGTTTTGGCATTGTTTGGCAGCAAAACGTTCGCGACTTTTTCTAGACTAATTAGGTCTTTTGTCATCCAACCAACCGTATCAAAAGACGGCGCTAATCCCACCATATTGTCCATTTCGATCACACCATGCGTTGGGCGTAAACCGAATAAGCCGTTATAGCTAGAAGGCACACGAATCGAGCCGCCTGTGTCGGTTCCTAGACCAATATCCGCCAAACCAGCAGATACGGCGATGGCCGAGCCAGAAGACGAACCACCAGGCAAACGATCGGGCGTGATTGGGTTTTCAGGAGTGCCGTAATGAATGTTCTGGCCGTTTAAACTGTAAGCCAATTCATCGGTAATGGTTTTGCCACTGAATTGCGCGCCCGCTTGCAATAATGCAGTGACGCTAGAAGCGGTTTGCGTAGGAATATCGTGTGTTGCCAACCAAGTCGGATTGCCCGCTGACGTCGGCAAACCTGCCACATGAAACAAATCTTTCACCGCCAAACGCAAACCACTCAGAGAGTGTTTTTGGTCAATCAAGTCTTCGCCAGACGATGGCTGAATCCGAGCTTGATCTGATATTTCGAGAAATGGACTTTTTGCGATGAAGTGTTTCATGTTTCCCCCTTGGTGAAGAAACATGAAACAATCGTTTCACATGTTTGTCAATTGAAACAGTATAATTAATGCATTTCAGTGGTCAGATTCAACTGCTTTAAAATCATCTGCGACGTAAAGTCATATTTAACCCCGCAGAGATTTCAATTATTTAGCGCGTAAATCTAAGATAGGCATATTTCCGTTTCCGAGAATGGTTGCTGGTAGTTTACCATCCCAATTTTGAGCTTCAGTCAGTTTAATAATTAAAGGGTTATTACCTAACGCTTTTGCTTTAGCCGTGATCGCTTCAGCCTCAGCCAAGCCTTTAATCCTAATAGACTCGGCTTCTGCTATGGCAACCAAGTTAATTCCATCTGCCTTTGCTTTTGCTGTATTCACACCACGTTGAGCCTCTAGATTTTGACGTGCTAATTTATGCTTTTCTGCATCAGCGAGGTTCTTTTCTGTTTGTTTTGTTTCAATCGATGCAATGTATTTGGCAGGCAATTCTATATTTTCAATCTGGATATTATCGACTGTAACGGGGAAACTTTTCATTTCTTCAATCAAGTTTCTTTCAATCAATTGAATAGCACTGGCTCTATCTTGGATCAATTGCTCAGCTGCAAATTTAGGTATCACATCTTTGGTGGCAGATCTAAATCTCGGGTCTAATATTCTCTGCTCAAATTGAGATAAGCCGCCATACTGCCGAAATAGTTCTAATGCCGCTGATTTTTCAACTGTCCAGTTAACAGAAACCACAACGGTCACTGGCATTTGCTCTTCAGTACTTGATGCCATTTTCTCTTCATTCTTACGAGTTCTAACTTCAATTTCTTCAACAGAGTCAATTAATGGAACTTTGAAATGCAATCCCGGTGAAACTTGATTCTGTGCTTCACTAAACCTTTTCACAATGCCTACATGACCTTCATTAACCGTGTATGTAGAATCGAAAATAACGGTTAAAAAAGTAATCGTAATGAGTGCGTCGATTATTGTTCGCTTTGGTTTTATAGATCCATTTTCTATATATCTTTTCATTTCTTTTCCCTTTCAATTAATTTTTTTTGAGACAATGTAAAGCTAAATTGCCTACATTAAAAATACTTTGGCGGCTTATGGTCGCAACATAGCTATCGATTGTTTTGTCGTTACTTAAAAGCCTCTATTTGATAATTATTAGTAAGGTAATCGATTGTAGATTATCTGCCAACTTAGATTGACGATTGGCTTTTTATTCCATTACGCACCAATAAGTCAAATGAAACAATGTTAGGTAAGATGCTATGAACACACTGAGCGAGAGGTTCTTGAATAAACGTCTTATTAACAGGAAGAAGCTTTTGTACGAGGTATTAGTAAGGAGCACTAGCCGTGCCAATACCTCAGGAAGGGAGGTTAAGGCTGGCTAATAAGCTTTCCATTAGTTCCAGACGTAGATCAATGTCATCTGGCAACCGAGAGAAATGCTCGTATTGATTGCCGATCACATCAAAATTTAACAGCTCAACGGCTTCGTTATCGTATTCAGGGTGTGTTGAACACAACAACCACTGCCCCTTTCCGTATTGGCCTGAGACAACCGCTGCTGGTTTTTCTGGTAAATCAGCAAAAGACGCCAGCACCTTATAACCTTTTGCCTCATCATCTGTTGCCGTATGAGGCTTAAAAACACAGCCGCCCAAATACAGAGAAGAGACTAATTTACCTTGGTATTCCAGAGTCACTGAATGGGCGTCAGTCTGATTGTAGTTATCACCCCGACCAAACGCCTCGATCGGGCCGACCGCCGCTCCCGAGAAGAAAGCCAATTCATTCTCAGTAATGATTTCATGGGGCAAACCTTGTGCCCATTTTGTCACACTGCAGCCCATATAAGCGCCAGCACAAATACCAAAATAGCGGCCGCCCTGTTCAACATAATGTTTGATCATGCGGTTTGCTGCGCCATTGAGTTTATCGGCTTTATAGCGACTGGCTCCGCCAGGCATAACGAACAGATCCACATCGTCGGTTAAAGCACCGTTTAAAACTTCATTGGCGTTAACGAAGCAAACGCTGCTTTTACCGTACAGCCGTGCCAGCGCATAATAGAGGACGTGGTTAGCGGAAACATTATCGGTATAAATCAGAATCTTCACCTGACTTCCTCTACTACTGTCCACACAGATATTAGGATGTCACTTTAACTTGTCGAGACAACAAACTGGCTGGACGAGCTTTCGCAATGGCTGCGGTTAACAAACCCGCAATAATCGCTTTAATAATGTCTCCAGGTATGAAAGCAATCATCAATGCTGCGGACTCAAAGAAGGTTTTCTCCAACACGATCGCCATGCCAACAATGCCAAACAGATACATCACGAAGATGCCACCAATAATGGAAGCAACGAATGACACAAGCGTAATAGAACCGCTGCGCCACTTTTCAACGATTAATCCTGTCACATAAGCAGAAACCGGCCAGCCAATTAGAAAACCACCCGTTACGCCAAAGAACAGTCCCAAGCCGCCGCGACCACCCGCCAATAAAGGCAAGCCAATAGCAACCAATAACAGCAACAACAACACCGCTAACGCACCGCGTTTGGCGCCTAATATCGTGCCGCAAAGCATAATACCAAGACCCTGCGCCGTAATCGGCACACCAAAGCCAAGGGTTATTTTAGGGATCAAACCCAGTGCGGCAACCAAAGCTGCAAACAAAGCGATATAAGCAATATTTTTTTCCATTATTCTCTCTCTTGGTTTGTTAATCCGCCGCGGGCCTTTAAGGCTTCGGCAACATGGTCCGCATCGTCAAGCGCGAGGACCGTAAAAGGTAAAATGATTCGCCAGCCGGAGCGACGATTTGAACGGGCTCGCCAAGCCAAAGCCAAGCTCTGCCCTTTGGAAACCAGCACGGGTGTCATTCGTATCACCAAGGCAATCGCCAATTCTAATATTCGGGGGTTAAAGCCAAGCCGTTGCAGCGGGCGAGTCAACCAATGCACAACATCAATCATGTCGGAAAGGCGCGTTGTCATGGTGACTAAATTCGCCAGTCCCACGGCGGAGATCATACGAAAAGCCACGGTTAACCCCAGCGGCAGCTCATCTGTAAACAGGTGCCAAGCAACCACAATAAAAACAAACGGCCATAATATTTTCAGGTGCTTCCAGCCATTTTTAAAAAATAGTCTTCCAGGTAATGCATAGAGCGCTGTTACAAATACCAAAAACACACCATGAAAAAGGACACTATCAACAAAGAACAAGCCAAAGGTCACCAGACTCAGCAGCCCTAGCTTTAATCCAGCGGGCCAGCGATGTGCGCGGGTTTCAATTGGAGAGGTCAGAGATATCATCGCTTTCTCCCAGTTCGTGCATGGCCGCTAAATAACGTGGCATCACTTCGTCAGACTGTCCCAAGGCTTCGACTTGCCCAGCTTCCAACCATAAAAGCTGATCGTAATTCTGCAAATCATCGGGATCGTGACTGATGTGAATAAGACTGCCAGAAAAGGTGTCGAGGTAACGCTGTAATTGGCGCTTGGTCGGAATGTCCAAGCCAGCAAACGGTTCATCAAGAATAATAAGATTCGGTTTCATGGCGACAATCGACATCAGGCAAACCAGATGTTTTTGTCCTTGAGATAACGCAGAACAATGAGCATCCTGCCAGTGTTCTTTGCCGAATCTAGACAAGACTTCCAGAGCGTTATGTTTGGCAGTGGCTTTGTCTTGACCCAATTGACGCAAGCCGAATATGACTTCTTCTAATACGGTTGGGAAAATAATTTGGTGTTCTGGATTTTGAAACAACAGGCCAACTTCACGCAAGGCTGCGCGGCGGTCTTTAAACGGATTGAAACCAGCAATTTCAAGTTCTCCAGACGTAGTGTCAATCAATCCAGATAGTAAGCGAGATAAAGTGGACTTGCCTGAGCCATTACGACCAATCACGCCAAGTCGACGAGCATTCGTCTCCAGAGACAATTGGTTAATGACCTGTTTGCCTTCGACTTCTAGGCAAACCTGATCTAACCGAATGGCACAACCCGTCGTAGTAGAACTTTCAGCAGGACTCTTCATATTCATCATTCACATCAGCGCTCAGTACAGATAAAACGTGCCACAAACGCACGCGCTATAAAGAAGACACACGGATAAAATGCGCGTATCCGTAAATCTTGAGCGCGAGATACTAGCAATGCCAGCAATCAATGTAAACTGAAAGTTTTTTGGTGGTTTACAAGCGATTAAAAAGAAAACTAAAGGCTGTTTTTTTTCCCTAAGGCTCTAATTCATCCAGTGTTTCATACAACTCTGAAATGTCTTGCGCTTGGTTGCTGGCACTGTCGCCCAGAAAACCAAAGGTGCGGTTGCACAACATGGAGATCAAGCTCATTGGTGCGGCGTAACTGTCGAATGGGCTTTCGTTGCCAAGGTGACAAACAAGCACGTCAGACACTTGTTGATTGTAAATCTGCCCTGTTGGGTCGGTAATCAAGACAGTATCGCGCCCTTCCAAAACTTGTATGATGTGTTTGAATTGACGTGTGCGCCTTCTGAATCCCAAAAGCACAATCACTTCATCATCAAGAATATCGTGTAAGTCTTCTCCCAAGGTTTGACCGGGCTGCGGCAATAAACGCACAGAATGTCGCACTTGTTGAAGTTGTTGACGAAAATGCAGCGCCATTGGGTACGCATTACGGAAACCAATCAAGGTCACTCGACTCGCCTTCGCCAATCTCTGGCTTATGTCGTTAAGGATATCGGGGCGCAGGCCTTCAAAGGTCAAAGAAAGGTTTTTCATTTCTTGAGCGGTTTGGTCTAACGACGCACCTTCGATAAAAGTCGGCACGCCACTTTCTCGCAAAGCAAGCTGAGCTTGTTTCGCACCGTGATGCGTTTCATAACCAAGCTGACGAAAAAAGCGACTTACGGTGGCTTTTGACGTTTGCGTCTTTTCCGCAATTTCAGCCGACGTTTGACTCACAATCGCCAGAGGGTTTTGCTGCAAATAATTGGCAATCGCCCGCGCAGAAGGAGACAGCTTCGAATAATTTTCTTCTATCAGGGATAATACGTCCTGCTTTGTCGTCACTTCTAAACCTCTGTTTGATAATTATGAGCAATAAGGTAATCGATTGTGATGGTACTGCCAACCTGATTACACCTCTAAAACACACACTCTCTCTTGAAAATGCACTACAAAAAGACACATTTGCTAGAAATGCACGGCAAAAACGCAAGTTAGGCGGAGTAAACCATCATTACTTGTTTTAAACAAAGCGCCCAAAAACGTTTTTTGCCTGTGTGATCACTTCGCTTTCGTCATAATTTGTAGGGAAATTATAGGAAATATAGAACAAAACGTTGCAACCAAAAACAAATAAGAAACATTTGTTTCAAATTGGCATGTCTGTTGCTAATTAAATCCGTTAGGCATTCAAGTAATTTTTAAAAACGAAAACGGAAGGTTCCCCAACCATGAAAAGATTTACCAAGTTATTGAGCAAGACACTCATCATCGCAGCGGGTTTTTCAGCATTAACGGCGACGGCCGATGTATTGCAAGACATCAAAAAGCGTGACCTTATACGCATCGCTGTACCACAAGACTTCCCGCCTTTTGGTTCTATTGGCACGGATTTAAAACCCCAAGGAATCGATATCGACATGGCAAATTACATTGCTGACGAAATGGGTGTCGACATAGAAATCGTGCCAGTTACCAGCGCGAACCGTATTCCTTATCTGCAAACGAAAAAAGTAGATTTGGTGATTTCCAGCCTTGGCAAAAACCCAGAACGTGAAAAAGCCATCGACTTTTCAACTCCTTACGCACCGTTCTTCTTAGGTGTTTTTGGTTCCAAAGACGTATCTGTGACAAAAATAGAAGAGTTAGCTGGCAAGACAGTTGGCGTAACTCGTGGCTCGGTAGAAGATTTGGAGCTGGAAAAATACGCACCTAAATCTGTCGACGTGCGCCGTTTTGAAGACAACAACACAACCCTTACAGCTTACCTTTCTGGTCAGGTTAACTTGATCGCAACCGGTAACTTAGTTGCCACTGAGATTGCAACGCGTCGTCCAAGCCGCGCACCTGAAAACAAGTTCATGCTAAAAGATTCTCCTTGCTACATCGGCATGGCGGAAGGCGAAACCGCATTACAAGCTGAAGTGAACCGTTTGATCCAAAAAGCATTAGCCAATGGCGAGCTCAACAAAATTTCTATGAAATGGTTAAAAGCGCCATTACCAAAAGGCTTTGGCGCATAAGGGATTTCCATGTTGCACTTCGCTGATCTATTACAATACAGCGATTTATTCTTCAGTGGTCTTTTGACCACTGTGGAATTAACTGTATTGACGACTATTTTAGGCATTGCGGTGGGAACATCTTGCGCCAGCATTCGCCAATACGGCAATAAAACTAGCCAAGGCGTCGTATCGGTTTATGTCGAACTTATCCGCAACACGCCGTTCATCGTTCAACTCTTTTTTATCTTCTTTGGTCTTCCTGCTCTGGGCGTGCGTTTGTCGCCATGGGAAGCCAGCATGATCGCGCTAACCATTAACTTAGGCGCGTACAGCACAGAGATTATTCGCGCGGGCCTGGCCAGCATTCCCAAGGGTCAAGTCGAAGCCGCGAAAGTGCTCGGACTGAATTTTCGTCAAACGCTCACTCGCGTTATTTTCATCCCTGCTTTTGAAAAAATTTACCCCGCTCTCGTCAGCCAATGCATTATCGTCATGCTCGGCTCGGCGGTCATTTCGCAGATTTCAGTGGAAGATTTAACCTACGCAGCCAACCTTGTGCAATCTCGGAATTTCCGTGCGTTTGAAAGCTATTTGGTGACCGCTGCTTTGTATCTTGGTTTATCGATTCTGCTGCGGTTTGCTCTTAATGCGATTGGCAAACGCTTGTTTGTTTATCGGGAGGCGTCATGATTGAGTTCTCAAATTGGGACATACTTCGTAACCTCTTGTTCGCCACGCAATGGACGATTCTATTATCGCTCGCGGCTTTTATTGGCGGTTCCTCCGTTGCGTTAACCCTCACGGCTTTGCGCCTGACACGGAATAAAGTCGTACACAAACTGATTCGCGGCTATGTGGAGTTGTTCCAAGGCACACCGTTATTAATGCAGATGTTTCTGTGCTTCTTTGGCCTATCTTTGTTGGGTTATGAGATTTCCGCTTGGGGCGCTGCGATTTTATCTTTGACATTATTTACCAGTGCGTTTTTGGTCGAAATCTGGCGTGGTTGTATTGATACGCTGCCAAAAGGTCAATGGGAAGCTTGCCGCTGCTTAGGGTTAAGCTTTCTACAGACCTTACGCCATATCATCTTGCCGCAAGCCATTCGTGTCGCCATTGCGCCGACCGTTGGCTTCTCAGTACAAGTGATAAAAGGCACCGCATTAGCCTCCGTGATTGGTTTCGTTGAACTGACCAAAGTCGGCACCATGCTCAATAATGCAACGTTTGAACCTTTCAAAGTATTCGCTTTGGTGGCAATTATCTATTTCTTACTTTGTTACCCGCTGTCTTTGTACAGCAAGGTATTGGAGAAAAAATTCAATGGCTCTCGTTAATCTAGACCAAGTCCATAAATATTACGGCGATCTTCATGTGCTGAAAGGCATTGATCTTAAAATCAATAAAGGAGAAGTCGTTTCTGTTATCGGTCGAAGCGGCTCAGGTAAAAGCACGCTTTTACGCTGTATGAACGGCTTAGAAAAATACCAAGAAGGCGGCATTGTCCTTGATGGCAAAGAAGTCACGACAGAAGACATTCAGGTTCGTCAGTTGGCGCTGAGTGTCGGTATGATTTTCCAAAACTTCAACTTGTTCCCACACATGACAGTGGGGGAAAACATTATGTTGGCGCCCACTATCGTCTTAAACAAACCCAAATTCGAAGCGCAACGAATCGCTCGCGTTATGTTGGAAAAAGTGGGGTTAGAGGAAAAGTTTGATAGTTATCCAGAAAAATTGTCTGGCGGACAACAACAACGCGTCGCGATTGCTCGCGCTTTGGCCATGAACCCAAAGGTTTTACTGTGCGATGAAATCACTTCGGCACTCGATCCTGAGCTCGTTGGCGAAGTCCTTAAAGTGTTAGAAGAACTGGCGAAAGAAGGCATGACCTTGATCCTTGTCACCCACGAAATGAACTTTGCCCGCGACGTCGGCAACCGCGTGGTCTTCATGCACCAAGGAAAAGTCTGGGAAGAAGGCGATTCAAAAACACTATTATCCAACCCACAAACAGAGGAATTGAAGCAATTCATTGGCGCTGTGCTCTAGTGCAATGTTCACCCATCACTCTCCCCAAACCATGCATCATGACAGCGCTGTGGCGTCTCTCTTCATGAGGCATGGTTTACAAGACTCAAGCGTTTTTTAAAGAAAAAATGTGCCAATCCTGATGCCTTAACCACTGCTCTATTTATTATCTTGTCTTGCGTCAAGAAACCCGAACTCTGGCGAAAGTCTCTCAACCTTTTGTTGTATAAATATTCTGAATAGATAGCTGGAGCTTAGCTCTGCCTGTCTAGCGATGTTTTATATCAAAAGGATGGATAATAATGAAAATAAAAGGTTTTAGATGGGCGATCATCGCCCTCATTTTTTTGGCAACGGTGATTAACTACATTGACCGTTCTGCACTGTCTATTATGTGGCCAGGCGAGAACGGCATTGCTGCGGATTTGGGCTTAGACAAAAGCGATTACGGTTTACTGCTGAATGTGTTTATGGTGGCGTATGCGTTGGGTCAGTTGTTGTCCGGCAAGTTGTTCGACAAAATCGGCACACGCATTGGTTATGTAATTGCGATTGGCGTGTGGGGCTTGGCGACCTTCTTCCATTCTGCAGCGCGAGGCTTTATGTCTTTGGCCTTGGTCCGCATTCTATTAGGTACGTCTGAGGCAGCCAATTGGCCCGGCGCCGTTAAAAGTAATGCAGAATGGTTTCCAGTCAAGGAGCGTGCGATTGCCCAAGGCTTGTTTAATGCGGGCGCGTCTATTGGTTCTGTTATTGCGCCGCCTTTGATTGCGGTGCTATTTGCGGCATTCGGATGGCGCGTCACGTTCATGATTGTCGGTTCCTTGGCGCTCGTTTGGATTATTCCTTGGTGGTTAATCAATAAAGCGGGACCAAAATCTCACCCTTGGGTCACAGAAGAAGAACGTGACTATATTATGTCAGGCCAACCTGCAGAAACCGAAAGCTCAGACGATGCCGATGATCACGGTTTAAGTTGGGGACAGCTTTTACGCATTAAGGAAACATGGGCAATCTTGGCAGGTCGTTTTTTCTTAGAGCCAATTTGGTGGTTCTTTGTGGGTTGGATGCCTTTGTATTTGGCTGAAGTCTACGGCTTTGATGTGCATGAACTTGGCATGTTCCTTTGGTTTCCATACGTTGGCGCGGCCATTGGCTCTATCGTTGGCGGTATTGTGTCTGGCAAAATCATTGAACGCACGAATTCCATTGGCAAAGGTCGCAAAGCCACTGTCGCAATCGGTTCTGCGATTATGCTCATTGGTTTAATCAGCTCTGTGGCTTTCCAACACAATGAGTATTCTTTCATGGCAATTGTGTTTTGTGTGTTATTTGGCTTCCAGTTTGCGATTGGTAATATCCAAACATTGCCAGGGGATTTCTTCGACGGTAAATCTGTCGGTTCTTTAGCAGGAATGGGCGGCATGGTGGGAGTATTTTCTGTCATTTTGCTGAACTTCATTGTGCCAAAAATCGCCGAGGTGTCTTACACTCCAATCTTCATTATGATCGGTGTTTTCGTTCCATTAGGCATGGCCGCTGTGTTTTTCTTTGGAGGAAAAATTCGCCCTGTTGATCGCACTCGAATCCATAAAGTCATGGCGAAGAAATAACGTCATCTCAAATAAAAGCGCTGCGGTTAATTCATCGCAGCGCTTTTTTATATCGCGCTTCTGAACTATCAAATATTCACTAGGGGTTAACAACTTTCGTTGTTAGTACGCTTAATGATATCCATGTATTTTTCTTGATCACTGGTGTTTGAATCTCTCAAAATATCGTCTAACCACGGGCAGTCAATGTCGATAAGAAACTGTTTGTACATTTTCATGGCTTGAAGCGATTCAATATCAAATGTCCCTTCGCCTCCGCCAGCCCCAAAACCTTGGCCGATCACTTCACCTGCGGTAAACGAATAACCTGTTTCTGTTTCATTTACTTTTAAGTAATGTACTTCTTTTGGCGATCTATCAAGGTATTGAACCTCTGAAATCACATACGTTTTCATCACAGATATCCTTTAATCTACATTCAATATTATTCGCCGTTATTGCTTATCAAAAGCTTAAAACCTGCAAATACAAAGCTTTATACCGTTCAGTATATCTTACCTACAAAAGGCTATTTCTTATACTGTTATAGATATTAAGAGGCTTTTACGTTTTCTGCCTTACTGTGATTTTTGCATTAAAAACAATAAATACAATTAAAGTTGTATTTATTGGTCTCGCTCAATCTTTTTGTCTTTTTTGTTCGTTTGGTTTTTTTCTACTGATTGAGTGTTTAAACCGCTTCCGAATTGACAGAACCGCTTACTGTGGAATAATCTGTAAGGCGTTTTAAGATATTAATGTACATACAAAAAAACCTTTCGATTGTGCTGTTTCTATCGCTTTCCTCCTATCGAAATCATCCAATGCAATGCCTTAACAACAAAATACAACTAAAACTGTATTTTGTAAGCCAATTCATTTCTGTGTCGTTTACTGAACACTCTGCAAGTAATGGAGTACTGGAATAATAATGAAAATATCAGACGCGCTATTTGGCAATTTCTCGAGAGCAACCTTGCTGCAAAATGCCTCGCTTGCGTGGCCAATGACCTGCAACGCCATGCTGATGCAATCTGTCACCATTATTGACCTTTTACTGATTGCCTCATTAGGGGAATTACCTATTGCTGCCTTTGGGATTGCTGGCGCCATTGTGGCCTTCTTTATCGGTATTCAGTTTGCCATATCGAACGGAACTCAATTGGTGCTTTCGCGGGCAGTCGGTGCGGGAGATAAACGTAAAGTAGGCTTAGAAATGGCGTCTGGCTGGGTCGCAAACCTTGGTTTTTCGAGCATGTCATTGCTCTTCTTATTGTTCGCGGCAGAACCGATTGTCAAAGCAATTACAGACAACGGAACCGTTGCAGAGCAAGCACTTAACTACATTCATGTTTCGTTATTTTTATTGATTTTTGCCTCTGCATCGCAGGTTATGGTGGTGTACTTTAATGCCAACAAAAAGACTCGAATTCCACTCTACGGTTTTATGATTGAAGTTCCCCTCAATATAGCCTGCAGTGTCATTCTGATTCATGGTTTATGGGGCGCGCCTGCATTGGGTTTAACAGGAGCCGCATTGGGCAGTGTAATCGCCATTGCGGTGCGCTTTTGCTATCTTTCCTATCGACTTTATCAAGAAAAGAAACAAGGTTATGTAGCAGGATTCAGTGTTATCAGCCGAGCGTCAATCATCGCGCATATCCAAGAAGTGGTGCCGATTGTAGCGAACTTTATTGTGCTGTTAACTGGGTTACTTTTGTTTCAAGTGCTGTTTGCTCAGCTGCCTGTACCTGCTTATGCGGCCATTACCTTGGTGTTACCTTGGATCAAAATTTTGTCCATGTTCGCCAATACATGGGCGCAAGCCAGTACTATTATGGTGAGCCAATATTTAGGAAAAAAAGACTTCGAGAGTATTCGACCTTTTGTCGCTCAATCCTTCATTGTGACGCGTATTATTGCGGTTTTTATCGCACTGGGCTTTGTCTTATTAAGCCTGTCTTTTTCGTTTTTCTACCCAAACTTATCCGACGAAACCTTGTCTGCTTTAGCGATTATCGCGCCTATTTACATCATTCTGCCCTTATTCAGAACCAATAATATGTTTTGTGGGCACATGATACGCGCCATGGGTGAAAGTTATATGATCGTACGAGTTAATATTATTTCTCAATGGGTAATCACACTGCCTTTGTGCGCTTTATTAATTTATCTGGACGCCCCACTCTTTGTGGTTTTCGGAACCGTCTTGTTTGATGAAGTGATCAAAGTACGCGCGTTTAGTAAAACCTTGAAAAAATGCTTAAGTCATTACCAGCCTAAAAAAAGCCAGCCTAAAGAAAAAATGCAAAACTAAACCGCATAGATACATTTTTGCAAAAAATCGATATTATCTTATTCAATTTTTCTAATATTGATTATATTTATTGTGTGAGTAAAAACCGAAGTTTAATATAATGAAAGCGTAAATGGCTTATGCTCTTGCTTTCCCATTACTCAATAAAATGGTGATATATGGACTTTAAACTTTCGACTAAAATTATCCTTTGCTTCTCCTGCATTGGTATTCTGTTTCTTGGCTCTTCTTGGCTCGGTTATGAAAGCCGTAGTAAGGTAATTAATGGACTAAGCATTATCAATAAATCCTCCACTCCTGTGGTAAAATTTTCCTCTGACCTAAACCTCCATGTTCAAAGAGCTGAACTTTTGATGTTAGAACTACTTCAGTCGGACAATATGGAAGTATTCACTCCTCGATTGAGTACAGTAACCGAAAACAACAAACTTATTTCAAACTCGCTTAAAACGTTAACGACAACCTCTATAGATCAGCAAGTTAGTCAAGAAATCACGCCCGACTTAGAGCGCTTAAATATTGCAATCAAACAGATGTTTGAGTACTCGGAAAAATTAGTCGAGCAAAAAAAGCAATATATTGCATTGTTTCTTCAAGCCGAAAGCATTTCAAAAAAGTTAAATACATTAAGAGATGAAGTCGCCCCACTACTAAGTAATATATTGCTCGAGATAGAACGGGAAAGTGTTATTTCTATCGTCAATCAAACCAATGCTTCTGTCACGTCAGGCATGCTAGTTATTGAGCAACTGGTTAATACAAACGACATAGCCAGCTTACAACGAAATAGAGACAACTTTATTCAATGGCAAAACGCTCATTCGAACCTACTTCCTTCTCTCATTTTTTCCTCTACTGACACCAACTTTCAAAACTTTGTTTCTGAATTATCTCTCTTAACGCTGTCGATTCTAGATGCCGTTGAAGGGGAAAATGGTCTATTGGAAATACAAAGAAAAAAGTTGGAATTGGCCAGTCTCTCTATGCTTGATGCCAATATGTTAGAGGAAAGAATCGCCTCTGCAGAAGAGGCAACGTATGGTTTGCTAGAGACAGCATTTAGGATTAACAACGAACTGGCCAATACCATTAGCCAAGACGCTGTGCAGCAAAATACGATCAACATCGGCTTAGCAATATTTATCCTACTCGCCGTTGCACTGCTATCTACTTGGATTAGCCGGTATTTGAAAAAATCCATTCAGACTCTAATGTCTCAACTTAATGCGTTATCGAAAGGTCATCTTAAACGCATTACTCCAACTCATCGTAAAGATGAATTTGGTCAGCTAAATAATTACATGGTTAATGTCGTGGATGGTTTAAGACAAACGGTAAGCAGCATTGATAAATCCGCTCACATTGTTGAAGAATCCGTACAAAGTGTTGTAAATAGCTCTCAAAACACTCTCAGCATTGTCCAAAAGCAAAAAGACGAGATCGATATGGTATCTACTGCATTGGTGGAAATGAGCTCCACCGCCAACGAAGTAGCACAACATACAGAGCAAACACACACTCAAGTGTTGTCTGCCGCAGAACTGTCTAAGGAAAGCAGAGGCTATGTGCAATCAAGCTTTAATAGTATTGAACAGATATCACAGCAAACCAGCCAAGCCATTCAAGTGATCCAGCAGTTAGACAGTGCCGTTACCAGTATTGAAGGTGTCATCGACACCATTACTGAAATTGCAGATCAAACGAACCTACTCGCTTTAAACGCGGCGATTGAAGCCGCGAGGGCTGGAGAGCAAGGCCGAGGCTTTGCCGTTGTGGCCGATGAAGTTCGCTCTCTCGCAACCAGAACACAAGAATCCACCCAAGAAATTCAAGACAAAATCACCTCAATGATGACCGACTCTAAAATTGCAGTGGATGTCATAAAGCAAAGTGAAATAAAAGTGGCTGAAAGCTTAGAACAAGCCAGAATCTCTGATGAAACCATCGTTCAATTCGAAAGCAAAATGAATGATATACGCGAGCTTTCTTACTTAATCGCGACCGCGGCGGAAGAGCAAGCACAGACAGCGCTAGAACTAGAAAACAACATCACCAAAATATCTAATCTTGCTGATGAGACCAACACCACAGCCGAGTCGGCTAAAAACGTGGCCGTCTCACAAGTCGATGTTGCTCACTCTTTGCAACAAAATGTCTCCAAATTCATCTTGGATGAGGTGTAATTGACCATGTTAAATTTTTCTATAAAAAACGCTCTAAGCATACGCACTTTGGCTACATCGGTATCATTACTTGCCTCTGGCGTAATGGTTTCACCTCTCGCTTCAGCCGTCGAACTGAACATCGCCACAGTAAACAACGGCCATATGATCGAAATGCAAAAGCTAACGGCTGAGTTTGAAAAGGCCAACCCAGACATTACCTTAAAATGGAACGTGTATAACGAAGGGAGCTTACGCATGCGCGCCATTGCAGATATTGCTTCTGGAGGCGGTCGTTATGATGTATTGACCATTGGTATGTATGAAGCACCTATTTGGGCGGAGCGTGATTGGCTGCAACCTCTCAACTTCAATGCCTCTTACGATATCAATGATTTACTGCCATCGGTTCGAGAAGGTCTCTCTTACAATGGTAATTTATACGCTGCGCCTTTTTATGGTGAAAGTTCCATGCTGATGTATCGAAAAGATTTGTTTGAAAAAGCGAATATTACGCTTAGCGGTCGACCAGATTGGAACAGTGTTTACGACGCAGCGAAGCGTATTCACGACCCAGATAATGGCGTTTATGGCATTTGCTTACGCGGTAAGCCTGGTTGGGGCGACAACATGGCATTGGTATCAACCATCGCCAATAGCTTTGGCGGACAATGGTTTAATATGTCCTGGACACCACAAATCAACAGCCAACCTTGGCAAGAGGCCGTGAGCTTTTATGTTGATCTGCTCACCAACTACGGACCACCTGAATCAGAGAAGAACAGCTTCAACGAAATACTCAAACTATCCCGTGAAGGCAAATGCGGCATGTGGATAGATGCGACGATTGCGGCTTCTTTTTTAACGGATGACAGTCAAAGTAGCGTTGCTGACGAATGGGCTTTTGCTCAGTCGCCTTATCAATATACAACCTCAGGAGCCAATTGGCTTTGGGCGTGGTCGTTGGCAATTTCTAAAAAATCGACGAACGTAGAGGCCGCAAAAACGTTTATTAGTTGGGCGACATCGAAAGGTTATATAGAACTCGTTGCGAGCAAGAATGGCTGGGCAAACATCCCAACAGGAACCCGTACCTCGACTTACCAACAAGAGGCGTTTTTGTCTGTTGCCGGAGACTTTGCTAAAGCCGAATTAGAAGCGCTGCGAACCGCTAACCCTGATGCGAGTACATTGCCACCGTCGCCTTATTCTGGTGTTCAATTTGTGCCGATTCCAGAGTTTGTCTCTATTGCAGGTGCTGCAGGGCAACAAGTATCTGAAGCATTACAAGGTAATATTTCAGTAGAAGAAGCCCTTTCCAGAGCGCAAACGATTGCTCTACGAGAAATGAAACGCTCAAGAAATTAACCTTACATAAACCTATCCATGTCTTTTATTGTGCCAATAAGTGCACGATAAAAGACGCGGATTCCTACACCTTATCTCAATCGCCATACCTGGTTTTTTTATTTCTAAACAATCATTCCTCTGCTTTTCTTTTGTTACTTATTTGTCATCTTATTACGTTAGTCTAAATATATGTTCTAAACTTTATTTAGCCTTGGAGACGCATATGAAGATGAAAATGAAAGATCAACTAGACAGCGCTCAACCTTTGAAGAAGCATAAAGCGAAGCACAAGAAAGCCGATGTGAAAAAGAAAAAGCAGGCAAAGCTAGAAGCAAAGAAACAATCCAAAGACAAAAAAAAGTCGTCCAAGCAAACGCCTAAACCGCTTTCTAATGACAAAATAAAAGCGGTGAAACAAGAAACGGTGGCCGCGCCTTCTCCTGTACCCGCTGCTACGCCAGTCATTAAAACGACAAACAGAGCGTCTTCTGTAAGAGGCACAACAACGCCACGTGCCGACCGTCAGCGCGTATCAAAAGGTTTAGCGCCGATGTCAAAAACAGAGCAGTCTGCCGCGATTAAGCAGGTGATAAAACGCATGTTGCTCGGCAACCTTTCTCAAGGCGCAGCATTACGCGAATTACGTGTAAAAGTCCTTGGATTAAGGCAAGAAGCCTACACAGAACTCACAGGCGTTTCCCGTAAAACCTTGTCTGAAATAGAGAACAATAAAGGCAATTACACGCCAGAAATCATCAATAAAGTGTTCGCACCTTTTCATTTAAAAGTCAGCCTTGTTCCAACTTCTAGCCGAGTATTAAAAGACTTACTAAACCCGTAAACCTTTGCATGGCACATGTCATTTATTGTGATCATCTTCGAGCAATCACCCATAAAAAATCTCGGTGCTTCTTCTACTCTTTGAGTAGAAAAGGCACCGAGATTTGGGATCACCTATTCTCGATTAAAAATACGAGAATTTAGTGAGACGCTTTTAACTTATAGAAAGTCACTTGCGCGTAATCATCTGGATCACCAGAATGGTTCTGGTTGTATACGCCCGCTTTAAAGTACATGTACTGTCCACCAGCGTCGTAACCACTGTTACTCATATCCACTTCTTGCACAACGTCAGGTTTGCCATCACGAGAAATGGTCACCGTCATGTTGTTCCCTTTCACGGCGATTCGGTAACTAAAGACTTCACCAATCGCAATACCATCCACTGGATCAGAAGCGGCGCCAGAGCTGCTACCAATCATGTCAAAAATGATATCAGAACCGTCATTTCTATTTTCATGAGCAAAATAGATAGAGCCTTTTTTGTGGCCTGGTAATTGACGGAAGTACAAACGAATTGGTTCGTCATCGTTGGCGTGAATCTGACCAATAATGAAGCGACCTACTTGCTCAGGCTCACCTGTCGAAGTGGTGTGATCAATTTTCAACGTCGCTTCTAATACGCCATCAACGCCACCGGCATTTTTACGATCTTCCTCAGGTGCTGAGCTGAATACCCAGTTGTTTTTCGTCACACCTTTCAAAGAAATAGAGTCATCGCCGCGACGCATCATTTCACGTAATTCAGTACGAACGTATTTTGTATTCTTAGACGTACGAACCCCTTTGATTGGGCTGTTTATTACTAACCCACCATCTTTTGCTGTATAGAAAAAGTCTGGGTGTTCAAAGCCTTGAGCCAAATATTGCTCATCTGCAATGTCTGTTTTACCACGAACATAATGGTCCGTTGGCATAGACAAATACCAACCACCTAGATCAAAGTTTTCACTTGGCGGCACATTGGCTTTTAGTTGAGCTGGCGCTTTTACAACAGGCAATGGCACTGTCCACCAACGGCAATCAGGGTTGGTTGCAAGACACGTACAATCAGACACTTTTGCATCACAAACTAAAGGAACATTGGCACCAAAGTCGCCTTGGCGAACATTTTTCTTCTTCGCGTCAGCTAACTTTTTCGCTTCCGCTTTTGCTTTCGCAATCACGGCGGCTTTTTCTAATTCTGGAACCGTTTCACTCACTGGGCAGGCGTCCACATCACAGTTCGCAGCAAGGAATTCCGTCACACTGTTCCATGTATTTGAAGAGTTACCAAAACCAACATAGCGGAAGTAACGCGCTTTCGTATCACCAATTTCAAAACGCTCTAACCCTTTTGAAAAACCAGAACTGGTTGTCATTGGCAAAACGGTATTCCATAAGTTGCCATCGTTACTTGATTCAATCACAAAGGAGGTTGAACGTGCATCGCCTTTGTGGAAAGACATTTTCAATGCGTTCACTTCGACTTCTTTACCGTAGTCAAACACAACCCATGCACCCGTGCCATTGGCAGACCAGCGGGTGTTCGTGTCTAAATCAAGTAAACGCTCAGGGCCATTTCCATCATGATCGCTTGCTGTCACGCTCACAGGAACAGATGTCATCTTCATTGGGTTCAGTTCATCTGTTGGACAACTTTGCGCTTGGCAGTTTACCGCTTGAAATTCCGTTACGCTGTTCCATGTATTAGAAGAGTTTCCGTGACCAACGTATTTAATATAACGCGCTTGTACTGAGCCAAGGTTAAAACGCTCAAGGCCAGAGGTTAAACCTGAGCTCTGCGTTTCTGGCAGCACTTCTTTCCATGTCGAGCCGTCGTTGCTGACTTCAAGCGCAAAACGAGTCGACCTCGCGTCGCCTTTATGGAAAGCCATTTTAACCGCGTCTAGTTCAACCACTTTGCCGTAATCAAACATAACCCACGCGCCGTCGCCATTGGCAGACCAACGTGTTTTTAAATCGTTATCGATAAGGCGTTCTGGGCCATTGCCATCATGGTCACTGGCAGTAACATCAACAGGAGGAGGTGTAGCAGAGGTATTAACCGAATTGGATGTTGCACAACCAACCATTACAGCAGGCATCAAGCACAACAACCCTTTAGATAGGTAGTTCATCGTTAGCATCCTTTTATTATTGTTTATGCTATTTCTTATGTAATACGGCTCTCTTTGGAGCTCAGTATGATATTGCGAATCGTTACTATATATATCTCAATATAATAATACAATTGCCCTACATCACTCTTTTGTCGTTAAAGCGTTAACAGAATTCGCCTTCATTAAGTAAATCAATACGTTATGTATTAAGAGAAAACCTATGCAGAAAATTCGATTAAGTGGCCATATAAAAGTGCCAAGCGAAGACTTAAAGGGCGTTTTAGAAGCATTGCCAAAACACATAGCGCTCACCCATAAAGAAGAGGGGTGCTTGATATTCAGTGTAAAAAGAAACATCAAAAAAGACACAACTCACCAACACCATTTTGATGTATACGAAGAATTCATCGATCAAGTCAGTTTTGACAAACACCAAGCCAGAGTGAGAGCATCAAAGTGGGGAGAAGTGACTAAAAATGTAAAAAGGTTTTATACGGTGACAAAGTCTAAAAGCGCTTTAGACGCTCTCCACTCTGACATCCGTCAGCACTGAGTTAGCAATAAAGCAGGCTTCATGAGATTGATGGTGCAGTTCTTTTAACACTTCTAAGCTGGGTCTTTCTCCCAAAAAAGTGACTTCTGGTTTTAACACGACTTCCGTTATCATCTGTTTGCCATTTGGTCCGACGGCTAAGGTTCCAACGGCTTTGTCTGTGTATTGATCGACAATGAGTTTTTTACGTGACGCAAAGTCGAGAAAGAACAGCATGTGACAACTGGAAATAGACGCCACAAAGGCCTCTTCTGGGTCAACATTATCCGCAACGGACATGGGAATCGGCACAATATGCGGTGAAGAGGATGCAGGAATGGCAACACCGCCTTGAAACTGCCATTCATGTGCGCGACTGTATCGTCGATCCAGAAAGTTTTGTGTACCACGTTTCCACTCAATCGTCGCAAAGTACTCTGACATTTTCTTTCCTTATCTACATTTATGTTCAGCATATTGAAACCATAGCGTCTTGCCATAAAAAACAAACAACCCAATACGTCATGATTACTACAATTTATGCTGTTTTTCCTTTTAGTTTACACATTAGAAAGCGCTAAATTAGATTGATTTCAAATCAACTAGGTTAAAATATGTATATGGCTGGTAAACATATTGTAACACAGTGTAATAAAGCGTTTTAAAACGACTCGCCTCACCAGATATTCAACACTACCGTTTAATGACAAGGTTTACGCATTCCTATGGATTGGTTAACTGACTTTTTTATCTCTGATATCGCAACTTACGAGCATTATGAAGGAGCCTATAATTATTGGCTTATTCTGCTGTCTATTTCTCTCGCTGTCGCAGCCTCTTTCTTTTCTCTGCATTTTGCCTCAGTTGCGAAATACATCTTATCACCAAGACATAAGATCATTGCCCTTATTTCAGGTTCTTTGGTTATGGCTGGCGGTATTTGGAGTATGCATTTTGTGGGCATGCTTGCTTTTGATATGGGCCACGCTGTTATTTATGAGCCTTGGCTAACGCTAGCCTCTATTTTACCTAGCATCATCGCCTCCTATATTGCTCTCAATATTTTAATTAAAAACGACCTTACTCCTTGGCTCCTAATAATCGGAGGCTCCTTAGTCGGTTTGGGTATTGGGACTATGCATTACATGGGCATGGCGGCTATGGAAATGGATGTCAAACTAGGTTACGACCCTTATTGGTTTACTTTCTCCATCCTAATCGCCGCCGTATTGGCAATTGTAGCGCTATCAGTCAAACATTATATTTCCCATGTCCAAAAGGGACTTAATGAACACATAATCAATGGCTTCAGCGCAATCATAATGGGCGCGGCTATTTCAGGCATGCATTATGCTGGCATGACTGGTGCTCGCTTCATTCAAAATACCGAGAACCATATGCACCATATGACGTATGACAGTCACAATGGAAGCCTGCCTTTTGCCGTTGCGGTACTCACTATTTTAATTTCCATTTTGGCCACTAACATCACTTCCCAGTTACGTTATCGCCAACTATTGCTGGAAAAAACAACAAACGAATTACGCTTAAAAACCACTTTAGATACTGCCGTCGATGGCATCATCACCATTGATCATAAAGGGATTATTCAAGCCTTTAATAAAGCCGCCGTGTCTATTTATGGCTGGCAAGAAGAAAATATAATAGGACAAAGTGTCTCGTTACTGATGCCATTAGAAAGCAATGAACCCAATAGCGAAGCGATGCTCAGCAACGATATAAAAGAGGATTTCAGCACAAAACTTCAGAACATTAAAAACCTTTCTGGAGGAGAAAAAGAGACCTATGCACGCCACAAAGACGGACACAACTTTCCAATTCGCCTTGGCATTGGAGAAGTAAAACTCAACGGCTTTCCACCTCTTTTTGTTGGCTTTGTCACCGACATTTCAGCTCGTAAAAAAATGGAAGACGATCTGCGGCAAGCGAAAGATAGAGCAGAAATATCCGCTGAAAGTAAGTCTTCTTTCCTTGCGAATATGAGCCACGAAATACGCACACCAATGAACGCCATTATCGGCTTTTCGGACATATTATTAGATTCTGAAATGTCGAAAGAAAACAAAAAGCACTTGGGTATTATTAGTAAATCTGCTCGTTCTTTATTGCATTTATTAAACGACATTTTGGACAGCGCAAAACTAGAAAAGAATAAACTAGAACTTGAAAACCGCTCTTTTGAGCTGATTAGGCTTGTTGATAGCGCTATTTCGACGCTTTGGTTGCAAGCTAAAAGTAAAAATATCGAGCTCAGCTTTTCTATTGAAAATAACGTAGGAGAAGTCTACTTCGGTGCCGAAGATCGCATTCATCAAGTGCTCATGAATATACTGGGTAACGCCATTAAGTTCACAGAAAAAGGCAGCGTAACCTTAATCATCTCCAAACAACCTAATGGTTTTGTACGTTTTTACGTACAAGACACAGGGATTGGCATACCAGCGGACAGATTAAAAGCCATCTTTGACCCATTTACCCAAGCGGATGCTTCTATGAGTCGACGCTTCGGAGGAACAGGGTTGGGAACCACGATTTCAAAACAGTTAGTGGACCTTATGGGCGGTGAAATACATGCGTTGAGTGAAATGGGCGTGGGCAGTGCTTTCTACTTTGATATACCTCTCAAAGAAGTGGATACGCTACCTGCTGCCAAGCCAAAACATACTGTGAAGTTGCCACCGCAGCGAGTCCTAATCGCAGACGATGTCGAGCAGAATATTACGCTGCTCACCATTATATTGCAGAAGCAAGGACACGCGATTTGCATCGCAAAAGACGGTATTGAAGCGATGGATCAATTCAAGCAATTTAAACCCGACATTATTTTAATGGACATTCAAATGCCAACGATGGACGGGTTAACGGCGACTCAAATCATTCGTACCTACGAAGCAAAGTTTGATCTAGCAAGAACCCCTATTATTGCGCTTACCGCTAACGTACTAATGGAAGACAGACTAGAAGCCAAAAATGCCGGCATGGATGGTTTTGCCAATAAGCCGATTGACGTCAACTCGTTGACCGATGAAATGGCTCGTGTATTGGGTGTGGAGCTTTCTGCAATAGAAACGCATAACCATGACGAATCCTCAGTGCCAACATCTCATAAACAAATTCACTTCAAAAAAGGCCTTGGTTTATGGGGCGAACCAGAAGTGTATGTCGCCGAGCTAAACCGCTTTATTCAAAGCAACGAAACATTGCCTCAGACACTAACAACACATTTGAATAGCCAAGCATTTGATGAGTTGAGCCAGCTTTCTCATGCCGTCAAAGGCACTTCAAGCAATTTAGCGCTGTTAGAATTAAGCCGCCTCGCAGCAAAGCTAGAAGCCGCCGCCATTGCACAAGATACCGAGTCCGGCTTACAGACGATTCATGCGCTACAAAATGCCATGCAGCTGATTATTCGTGAACTAAAACCACTCAATGAAAAATACCAAGAAACAACGCAAGAGAGCGCCGACTCTCTTCAAGTCATCTCAAAAAGTGATGCATTAGATATGATTGACGAACTCATTCAGCTCGCCAACGCAGGCGAAGTGAAAGATGAAACGCTAGACACTTTTGTAAACAGTGTTGAAGCCAATGACCGAAACAAAGCGATTGAAGTAAAGAATGCTATTTTCGACTTCAATTTCCATGTTGCCATCCAGCTTTTGCTAGCAATGAAAAGAACCATGGAAGGCAAAGCATGATATTGAAGAGAAAAGCCCAACCTAGAATCCTATTGGTTGATGATGAACCGACAAACTTAAGAGTGTTACGCCACATTCTACAAGAACATTATGCTTTGTCGTTTGCTCGCTCAGGCGAGGCAGCCTTAGATTTGGCAAACGCTGAAGACATCGATTTAATTCTGCTGGATGTGATGATGCCTAACATGACCGGCATCGAAGTCTGCGAGGAATTAAAGAAAAACCCTGCAACCAAAGACATTCCTGTGATTTTCGTTACGGCGCTACGTGATTCCGTTGATGAAGAAAAAGGCTTTGAAATCGGTGCGGTAGACTACATAACAAAACCTGTCGTACCCGCGATTGTCCTCGCTCGTGTCAAAAATCACATGTCCTTAACCAATGTGGCAGAGTTGCATTTAACACACCTCGATTTAATGGCGAGGTTAGGTCGTGCTGCGGAATACAAGGATAACGAAACAGGCATGCACGTTCAGCGCATGAGTCGTTACACACGAGAACTGGCCATTGCCTACGGTTTCAATGAAGAAGACGCCAACGATTTAATGATGGCCGCACCGATGCACGATATCGGTAAAATCGGCATCGCTGACAATATTCTCTTAAAGCCTGGCAAACTCACGGAAGAAGAATATGAGATCATGAAAACGCATGTTGAAATCGGTGCTGAAATTCTCTCCAACCCAAGGTCACACCTCATCGAACTGGCGCAAACCATGGCGCTTACTCACCATGAAAAATGGGACGGTTCTGGCTATCCAAATGGATTGATGGGAGAAGAAATACCAATCGAAGGTCGACTCATAGCCGTTGCCGATGTCTTTGACGCACTCACCAGCGAACGCCCTTATAAAAAAGCTTGGTCTGTTGAAGACGCTCTTAACTATATTTTTGATCAATCAGGCACGCACTTTGACCCTGCACTACCGCCATTACTAAAGAGTATTCTGCCTAACATCCTAGATATTAAGGATAACTTCTCAGAAGAGATGTCCGAGTTAAACTAACGCATGTTAATAAAACGCCTCTTTCAATATTGATTAATAAAAAGGCGCAAAACCCGTTTCTGTGATCGTAAGCCAACTATTGCACTAGACTCAAAAACAGGCAGATTTTTACTTGTCTTTTTTCTATAATGACGCCAATATACTGTATATATAAACAGTATATTGGCGTTTTTTATGTCGTCTTCACACCATCACTCCGAACAAACACACCCTCTTAGCCAACCAATAAAAGGTCGTGGAACAGCCAACAATCTTGCTGGACGTTTTGCTATTACTCTTGTCGAAGTGGATGAAAACGACGAAGCCGTAGCATTATTGGAAACCACGTCACCGAAAACGGAAGTGCGTTATGAAAGAGCCAAGAGCATCATCAGCCGAAACAGTTCGCCAGATGTGCCTTTTTCTCAATCCATAAACCCTTATAAAGGCTGTGAGCATGGCTGTATTTATTGCTTTGCTCGACCAAGCCATGCGTATTTAGACCTATCACCAGGTTTGGATTTTGAAACCAAATTAGTCGCGAAGCCAAACGCCGCTGCGTTATTCGAAAAAGAATTAGCAAACCCAAGATACCGTTGCGAAACCATTGCCTTAGGCATTAACACCGACGCCTATCAGCCCATTGAAAAGTCGCTCAAAATCACTCGTCAATTACTTGAAGTGGCCTTAGCATACCACCAGCCAATATCTATCATCACCAAGAGCACTTTGATTTTACGAGACACGGATTTATTAGCCAAAATGGCCAAAAAGAATCTCATTCATGTGGCAATCAGTGTCACCACGCTCGACAATGAACTCAAACGTATCTTGGAGCCCAGAACGGCCTCAGGCACTACGCGATTGCGCGTTGTTAAAACACTCCGAGAAGCGGACATTCCCGTCACTGTGTTAGCCGCGCCAATGATTCCCTTTATTAATGATCATGAATTAGAAGCCATCATAGAAGGGTCAGCCAAAGCGGGCGCTCAATCCATAAACTACATCATGCTACGCCTTCCTCATGAAGTGGCACCATTGTTTGAAGATTGGTTACATCAGCATTATCCAGACAGAGCGGATCATGTGCTGCAGCGCATTATGGACATGCGTGGTGGCAAACTTTACAACAGCGAGTTTGGAAAGCGCATGTCAGGAGAAGGCATTTTCGCGGACTTAATGAACCAGCGTTTCCACATTGCAAGAAGAAAGCATGGATTGGGGAATGAGCGGTTAAGCCCTTTGGATTGTCGCCAGTTTAAGGTTCCTCCAAAAACCGGCGACCAAATGATTCTTTTCTAAGATTATCGATGGACGGGAAAAGGAATAACAGGGCAATTCAATACAACATCCGTACGTTCAATCGTTACCAAACCTTCTTCTTCCGCGACGAAGATGGCTTCTTCTGATTTTAATTCTCTCGCTTGGCTTGGGTCTTTCCATACCACTGCGTACATGATCCAAAGAGGAGAATAGCGGCGGTCTTCACTCAAATAACCTAATGGTTCAGGCGCAGAAGGGAAAACAGTGTGAGTTTGTTCATTATTGGGAAATGAATACACACGCTCTAAAGCCGTTTTGACTTGAGGTGGTTTCGGGTATTTCGGAATAGCATCACGCAAGCGTGGCGCATAATTGGCATTTTTTAACCGAGCAATGTCTCGATCAGAAACATCTGTCGTGACGTAAGCCACTTCTTCGCCATTATACCAAGCATAAAATAATGGCAGAGTTATCTGTGTCGGCTTCTGAACGCTGCTGCAAGCCATTAATAACAATGACAGGCCAACGAAAAACACACTTTTAAACAGCATGATTATGCTCCATTATTTGATTATGTCTCATTGTTTAATAACGCCTATAAAAAAGAAAGGCGCTTTATGTAAAGGGCATCAAATTCACAAGGCCCAGAAGTAGACAATAAGTACTCATGTAAATTCAATTTTTTTGAGCAACAAAACGCTGACTCAGATTCGCTGCCAAATGAGAGCCAAATAATGGGTGAGGCACAGGCGCCACCGCAAGAACGATATCCACAGAAGGCACAGCGGGTAAATCACTGCTTTGGATGATCTCTAACCCATAAGACACGCTGGACATAGCCATGGCACTGACCCCATGACCTTTGCGCAATAAACCTTTCATTACCGTCGCACTGGCACTACTGCACATGATTTGATACTCATGCCCTTGTTTTTCCAACCCGTCAATAGCGGCACTGTGGAACTTACAGTCAGGTTCATAAAGCACCAAAGGTAATGGCTTTATGCCTTCCACTTTTCCTACATTCGCGCCTTTCACCCAAACGCCAGTATCGTGTTTCAGCAAGTAACCTTCTTCCATATCTGGTGCACGACTTAAGACGGCTAAGTCAACTTTCCCTTGGTCCAGCATCAAGCGTAGCTGAGTGCTGCAATCACAAATAATACGCAAACTTTGACTCGGTAACGTTTCTCGGATCAAATCGACCAAAGAAGGCAAAATAGATTCCGCGTAATCATCAGGGCAACCAATCACCAAAGGTGGATGTTGAAGGTGCGTTGAAAAGTGTCCAAGCGCTTCATCATGCAAAGCCACAAGGCGTCTTGCATAACTCACTAACTGTTGGCCTTGTTCAGTTAATCCAAGGTTACGCCCTTCTTTCACAAACAACGTATGGCCAGTGTCTTCTTCCAGACGCTTCATTTGCATACTGATCGCGCTTTGGGTACGAAAAGTCTGCTTAGCAGCACGAGTAAAACTGCCCGTATCGACAAACGCGATAAAACTACGCAGCGCATCAATGTCCATAAATAAAAGCCATCTATCAAGGTTTGGAATAGGTCGTATCAAAACTATTCGTTAGTCGTCACAAAAACAAGCTGACACAATGAATTTTATCGACAATATCTCAAAAAAGGATCAAGACATGCAACTCATCATCGGCAACAAAAACTACTCTTCTTGGTCGCTACGACCTTGGTTGGCATTAAAAGCATTCAACGTTGCTTTCGACGAAATCGAACTCGGTCTTTTCACAGAAAATTTTTATACCGAACTCACACAGTATTCCCCTGTTGGCAAAGTGCCTGTTCTCGTCGATGGCGACATCAATGTGTGGGACTCACTCGCGATTTGTGAATACCTCAATGAACAACATTTGAACAACAAAGGCTGGCCGACAGACAAAAAACACCGTGCAGAAGCTCGCTCTTTCGTAGCAGAAATGCACTCTGGCCTGTTTGCCGTTCGCGGTGAAATGCCAATGAACTGCCGAGGAAAGAAAAAAATATCTTTATCGCCAGAAGCGAAAAAAGAAGTTGAGTGGTTAGATAACGCTTGGACTAACTTAAGAGCGCAGAACAAAGCCAAAGGCGATTATTTATTTGGCGAATTTAGCTTAGCAGACGCCTTCTTCGCTCCCGTAGTTTTCCGCTTTGCAACTTATGGTATTGACGTTTCAGAGCCGTCAAAAGACTATCTGAAAACAATGCTGGCTCACCCAGCCATGCAAGAATGGTTAAAAGGTGCGAAAGCAGAAGACGCCGTGATTGATGTTGCAGAAGTGGGTATAGACGTTTAATTGACAAAAATATACCTTAAAGTAACCAGCCTTTATCGAAGGCTGGTTACTTAATAACCCTTAAAGACAATACCCGCCGTCTACTTCTATGGTGACGTTACGCAGTGCTTTCGATGCGTCATCAAGTAGGTATTGGATTGAACCGATGTGGTCGTCTGCTCTTAACTCGCGGCCAAGTGGCGTGGTTTTCAGGCTGTCGAAGACAGCGGCTTGTGTTTCTTCATCCATACCAGCTTTGCCGTGAATTTCTGTTGCTGTGATGCCCGGACGGATCGAGTTAATACGAACACCTGCACTGGCTAGCTCAACATTTAAAACGCGTATCACAGCTTCAAAGGCGGCTTTACTAGCGGAATAAACTGCCGCACCTGCGAAACCTTTCTGAACCACAATCGAAGAGATAAACACCACACTAGAAGGGTTTGCCAAGCAAGGCTGTAATGCTTGTAGGGTAAAGAATGGCCCTTTGGTATTAATCGTCATGATGTCATCAAAGTGATCTGGTGTAGCGTCCATAAAAGAACTTGGATAAAACACACCAGCGTTTAAAACAACACCATCTAATGTGATACCTTCGTTTTGTAATGATTCCCCCAGCGACGCGAGTTGAGACAAATCCGCGCTGTCAGCTAAATAAGCTTTCACACCAAGATCTGCGACGACTTGATCTAATTTAGCTTGATTTCTGCCCGTAATAATAACCTGATGGCCCAATGCCACATTATGCTTTGCCAATTGCAAGCCGATGCCTGATGTGGCGCCTGTGATTAAAATCGTTTTTGTTTGCATCACATATACTCCAATAAATTAAATAGCTCGAATATGTACAGTCTAACTCCGCTATTGGTTCCTTATTAGCCATGCAAAAAAAACATTATGTTTCCATTTTAGAAACAATGGTTTTATGCTCTATCTTATGTATTTCATGCCTATCTTTTATCCAACATACTCAGGCGCAATAAAACGATGAACGATCTACACAACCACCTTCCTCATTTATACTTATTTCAAACCGTGGCGCGTTTGGGTAGCTTTCAAGCGGCCGCAACCAAATACGGTTTACCTCGCTCTTCTGTCAGTAAAAAAATCCAACAATTAGAAAATAAAATTGGCCAACGTCTTATTCAAAGAAGCACGCGAAAACTTAGCTTAACAGACGCTGGACGAGATTTACTCGCTGCATCTGAGCCATTAAACAATTTGATGGTGGACACTCAACGCATCATCGACGAACACGAGTCCACTCCCTCTGGGAAAGTGAAACTCAGCTGCCCTTCTCTGATTGCTCAGCACTTGGTATTGCCTTTCATTAGTACCTTACGTGAAGCGTATCCCGCTATCTCGCTGGAGCTTTGTTTAAGCGATGATTATGTGGATCTAATCGAGCAGGAAATTGACATTGCCATTCGTATCGGTCATCTGCCAGATTCCTCTTTAGTTGCGAGAAAGATAGGTGAAAAACGCTTAGGCTTGTACGCCAGTCCAGCGTATTTAGAGCAAAATGGCACACTAAAAAGCCCTGATGATTTAAAAAAGCATCAATGTATTGTTTTTAAAAACAAAAGCATCACCTTGGATCATTGGTTATTTCAACAGCCAAATGGTGATGTAACAAAGGCCAAAATCTCACACCAATTATCAACTGATGATGGTCGAGCTTTAGTAGAAATGGGACGCCTTGGATTGGGTATCATCATGATTTACCCATTGATGATTCAAGAAGATCTAAATACTAACCAGTTAGTACCAATATTAGCCGATCGTCCGCACCCAGACAGCGAACCAATCAACCTAGTTTGCTTAGGAAAAAGCTATCGCAGCCGAGCCGCTAACTGCATTTGGGAAATGCTCTCGGAGCACTTAAAAAACGCGTTTAATCACTAGAACATGAGAGGTCAACACCATGGAGAGCACGTCAATACTCCAATTAAAAACCTTCCAAGAAACTGGGTTTCTAAAACTTTCCAATATCATTGATGAAGAAAGCATCACGACACTTCGTGGGCAGTTTTGGCGTGAGATAAATAACACGTTTGGCATTTTCCTTAGTGACCCGACTACATGGTTTCACAATCCTAGCAACCCTGTTGGTGGCTCAGGGGCAAAGCGTTTAAATGGCATTGGGCCGATGATGCGAGACTTAAAAGCGTCAGGAAAATTCGACAAGATAGAAGCGATGATGCAGTCGGCAATCGATCCAATATTTGGTGACAACACGTGGCGTCCGCTAGACCTTTGGTATTCCCTATTGAGTTTTCCGGGCTGCGAAACCACATGGAATGTGCCGCATAAATCTTGGCATTGTGACGAACCGATCGTCGTTGAGGATTCGAATCCGTGGAGTCTATTCGTCTTTTTATTACTCGACGACGTCAGTGTCGACATGGGCGCAACGGCGGTGGTTTCAGGTTCTCATCGTCGTGCAGAGAAACTCGCAGAGAGAATCGCCAGTTCAAATCAGGAAGCAGCAATAAAAGCCTTTGATTCGGTAAACAGCGGATTGATTAATGACCCTAAAAACACACGTTTGCTGACGATCGATAACGTATTAGAACCGCTCACCCAAGAAGATCCTTGGATGAAAGCACTGGTGACAGAAAGCACGCCAGAGCTGCGCATCAAACAATTCGTCCAAGAAGGTTGCTCTTACCATGGAATCGAACAAAAAGTAGTTTCCCTTACGGGTTCCGCAGGCGACATTATCATACTCAACCCTCGTTGCCTTCATTCGACGTCAGCCAATATCTCCTCTCTTCCAAGGCAAATTATACGACTCGATTTTAGGCGTCACGCCTAGCCTTCTATGCGTCTTCGTCGTACATCAACTCGTCCATTTTCACTTGATCAAACTCTTTGACGGATCGACGTGCGAGTTGTCTAAACGGTAGCGCTTTCATCATTTCTTCAAACGGTTGAACCGCGAACGCCCAGAAGATAGACGCATCAAAATACAAAATAATTAGGGCACACAAAGGAATGGAAATGACCCATTGACCGATGAAGTTGATTTTGAAAACCGACGTGGTTTTACCCAACGATCTCAAGATGTGTCCGTGCACTGTGTTGTAACCTCGCACAATCGGCAAGAAAATATACAAGGGCGCGATCACACTCAATGCCAAGTAGGTTTCGGCTTCTAGATCAGGGTAAATGCTCGGTACGAAGAAATACAAAACCGCAAACAAGCCAGCACAAATGACAGAAACGATCACCGCGACGTCGATGCTTTTATTGATGTTTTCTGACAAGTCATCCAGCTTTTTTGAACCGATTGACTGACTGATGCTGATGGCCGACGCGTGCGCCCAAGACGCCACAAACTGGCTGCCTCCTCGCACCCAAGGCATAATCAGAATGATCGCCGCGTACGCATTGATACTGAGTTGAGAATACAACAATTGGTACACACTGATGCCGATCTGCAAGATAGTGATGTTCGCCGCGAAAGGAAAAATCTCAACACTGTGCAAGCGTACGCTTCTCAAGAAAGCAGAAACGTTACTGGTAAAAGAAAGGTTGAGAGTTCGGTCAATTTTTAAGCAAACGCTTAAATAAAACAAACGGATCATAATGGCCAAGACACTACCTAATGCCGCGCCTTCCACGCCCATTCCCTGAAAACTGCTCACGCCATGAATCAAAAAATACGACAAGACAGCATTGACTGGCATCTCTATCAAATAGCCTTTTAATGGGATTTTGCTTTTGTCTCGACTGTTAAATAAGGCGATCAACACTTGCGCTATCGCTGTACAAGGCACCAAGATGATGGCCAAATCCAAATAGCCTTTAGTTTGTTGCTGAAGCAAAAGATCATCTGACAAGGCCGTCACGATAGATTGGCCAAAACCATACATGAACACACAAAAAGCCAACGCCACCGCGAGGTTTATACCTAATCCCGCCCAAAATCCTTTGGTCAGAGAGTCACTTTTTCCAGAGCCAACAGCACGGCTTAAAATGAGTTGAGTGCCGTTCGCCAGCGCCATTTGCACACCCAGCATGAACGCCAAAATAGCAGACGCAATGCCCAACGCCGCCAATGGCACTTCACCCAGCGGAGACACCAATAAAGTATCGATCATCAGCATAGATTGCATTAACAAGCCATTGAGTGCCAACGGCCAAGCGAGGGAGATATTTTTTCTAAGATAGGATGGAGAAGACATCATTGTCCTTGCGATACAAAACCATTAAGAGAACAAACAATATTAATGCTTATTGTCCCACAAAAATGCCACCAAGATCGGACATTTTACAAAGAGAAAGGAGCCAACATGACCACACTCATAAGATTACAGATTAAGCGAGTAACCCGCGACATTCTCGGCGAGCACATCCAATGTGACATTCTGAAAGCGTGCCAACAATAAAGCCTCAGCGTCTTCTAAAGCATCATGGATGGCTTTGTTCACTGCGATTTCAACAGGACACGACGTCTGCTCATCGGACAGCCCGATCGAAAAAACAGAGCGATCGCCAAGCGCATTATAAATGTCCAATAAGGTGATATCAGACAAGGCGGCAGAAAGCGTCCAACCGCCTCCGTGGCCTTTTTCCGAGGTGACGTAACCAGCTTTTCTGAGCCCTGACATAGTACGACGCACCACTACTGGATTAGTGTTCAGCATCTTCGCGATTTTTTCCGACGTGGCAGGTTCATCAAGATGATTCATATGAATCAATACATGCAACATACGGGACAAACGGCTGTCTTTTCTCATCAACTATCTCATCAGCATCAGTAATGCATTTATTCTAACTCAGCTTATGCAACATCACATTTTTATTGTTATCTAAAGCACTTTTAAGTAACCGATTTGTAACATTTTTAGAATTTGTTGGATTTTGTATCAAAGCCTAGTTTTTCCAACACGTTAGGCGATAATGCGCCACTTTTTAAAGAAAATACAAGATTTATTCATTCACAAGGTACTTATAAAATGTCTCTTCTACGTAAGAAATACGCGCTACTTACAGGCTTTATTGCCGCTTCTTCTGTTGCTCATGCTCAGCCAGAAGAAGGTTTCACTATCGCGCCAAGCATTGGTTATTACAATTCAGATAATCACCGTGGCGTTGATAATTCCGCCGCATTTTCTCTTGGCTTAGGCTATCAATTTGGCAATCCTTGGGCGATTGAGCTTGTTTACCTAAAAGCAGACAGCGAATCAACAGGTGGCAGTGACGTTAGCATCGATCAATTACGCTTTGATGGTTTGTACCATTTAACAGAACGCAACCACTTTACGCCTTATCTTGCTGCAGGGGTTGGCACGACCGATTTCAGCCCAGGTTCAACAAACGCGCTAATCAATGCAGGCGGCGGTTTAAAATACGCCATTAACGATGCCTTAGCATTGCGTGCGGACTTCCGCCTTATCAATGATGTTGAAGACAACGAACTAGACAATCTCACCACTATCGGGTTGCACTTTGTGTTCGGCGGCAACCTTATTGCAGAGTCTGGTTTAAAAGAAAAATTCGATGAAGTGGTTGCAGACAAAAAACCTGAAATCGATGAAAAAGTAGCACAAGCAAAAGCAGCCGCTATTGCAGCAAAAGAAGAAGCACTTGCTGAGGCAGAAGCCAAAATCGCAGCCGCTAAAGCGGAAGCTCAAGCAAAGGTAGATGAAGACAACGACGGTGTTTATGACATCAAAGATCAGTGCCTAAATACACCAGCTGGCGCCGCCGTTGATTCTGAAGGTTGTGCTCTTGATGACGACAAAGACGGCGTAGCAAATCACGCTGACCAATGTTTAACAACTCGCGCCAACAGTGCGGTTGACGCATTAGGCTGTTCTTTAGACACAGACAACGATGGTGTTCTTAATACGGTTGACTTATGTGCGAACTCAGCAGCAGGCGCAAAAGTAGATGAAACAGGTTGTTACGTGGTGTTGGAAGAAGCGAAGTCGGTTAGCCTAGACGTTCAGTTCGGCAACAACTCAGTGGTTGTAGATCAGCAATACTACGACCAAATTGCAGAAGTCGCACAGTTCCTAACGGAATACCCAAACAGTCATGCTGTCATTGAAGGCCACACAGACAGCTCCGGCTCTGCTACTTACAACCAATCCATTTCTGAGCGTCGCGCTCAAGCAATCGCGAATGTGCTAACGGACTCATTTGGTATTGCAGTAGAACGCGTAAGTGCAATTGGTTACGGAGAATCCAAGCCATTAGTTGATAATGACACAGCTGAAAACCGCGCCATTAACCGTCGTGTTACCGCTATCATTTCTAACGACTAAAAACACCTTATATAGCGACACGTACAACGGCTTTACAAAAAAGCTCGATCTGTAGATCGAGCTTTTTTATTTGATCTTCTCCAAATATTGTCGCTCTTACTCATTTTAACCTTAATAAAAGCACAGGCATTTGGCGTGAAAAATTACTGTAATAAGCGGCCTATTTCCTACACTTTTCTTAGCTCTCTTTTGAACACTTCATGCTTAACGAGCAAGCCATTTTGTTGATTTCGTCAAGCTTCCGCTAAGATTGAGCAACCCTCTTTCACGTCCTATTTCTTCCATCTTCTCAGCCCTCTTCTCAACACGAAAAATCAGCGTAATCTGGCAGAAAAATAAGATAAGACATAATTGATTAGGAGAAAAATATGATAACGCCTTTTACCAAACGCACACTTTTTAGCGGTATGTTACTTGCGTCCTCTCTTTCAACAATGACCTATGCAGCCGCGCCTGTGGAAGGTTTCACGGTCACACCAAGCGTCGGTTTTTATAATGGCGATGCAAACAAAGCTGCAGGCAATGATACATCTTATTCTGTTGGTATCGGTTATCAGACGAACACGCCTTTGGCGCTAGAAGCGGTGTTTTTACATTCTGATGCAGACATCGCAGGAGAAGATCACAACCTTTATCAATATCGCCTTGATGCTTTGTATTCCTTACCAGAATTCACGACCACAAAACTCACACCTTATGTCGCTGCTGGGACGGGCATTAACGACATAGGCGGAAGTGATCCCAGTACGAATTTGATCGTGAATATTGGTGGTGGCGTAAAATATCAATTAAACCAAGATATCAATTTACGAGCAGATTATCGTGTTATAAAAGATTTAGAAGACCATTACACTGACAACATTGCGTCCGTTGGCGTGCAATACTCTTTCGGTGAAAAGTTCCGATAAAACCTCATAAAAAAGCCCAATCGTCGCCGACGACAGTTGGGCTTTTTTACTTTCTCTGCACTACATAATCAACAACACATAGGCGACTCAGTCTCTAAGCCAATCGACCACACCTTTTCCAGATAAACGCCCTGTGGCAAAACACGCAGTCAAAAGGTAACCGCCTGTTGGCGCTTCCCAATCCAGCATTTCACCTGCGCAAAAAACGCCGGGCAAATTACGAATCATCAATTGCTCATTTACACCGCTTTCACAGACACCGCCGGCACTGGAAATAACTTCTTCAATGGGTTTGGTTTTATAAAAACTCACAGGCACGTTTTTCAAGCACGTTGCTAAGCCTTCTGGTGTTTGAAGTTGCTGCTTATCGAACACTTCATGCAATAGAGCCGTTTTAACACCACTGATCCCTAGAGTCCGTTTCAAGTATTTACTAAAGGATTCTTTCGGTTTGGTATTGCCCAGCTTTTTAATCAGTTCGTCTTCGCTTTTTAGTGGCAGAAGATCAATCGTCAAAGAGGCGGAGCCATCCGCGTTAATCCCATCTCGAAGGTATTTGGAAAACGCATAAATTAAACTGCCTTCCATGCCATCTTGAGTGACAATGCACTCGCCCTTCTTCGTCACCACTTGCCCGTCGTTTTGAGTAAACGAAAACGCCACGCCTTTTAACGGCTCACCCGAAAATTTCGTTTGTAAGTGTTCACTCCATTCACTGTAAAAGCCACAGTTCGCGCTTTGCAATTCGGCCACGTCAACGCCTTGCTCTTGCAATACTGGCACCCAAGCGCCATCCGCTCCGAGTTTTGGCCAGCTTGCGCCGCCCAACGCCAGAACCACTGCATCCGCTTTGACGACACGTGTTTCACCAAGATGATCAAACGTGGCTTGCTTACCTTCTAATCCCACCATTTTGTGACGCATGTGGAACTCGACACCCGATTCACGTAAACGCTTTAGCCAATTACGCAGCAACGGCGCTGCTTTCATATCTTTTGGAAAAACGCGACCAGACGACCCGACAAACGTTTCGATGTCTAAACCGTGAATCCACTCTCGCAGCGCATTACCATCGAATTGAGACACCGCGGCATCGAGCCAGTCGGCTTTATCGTAATAGCGTTGAATAAATTCAGGATACGCCTCCGAATGGGTAATGTTCATTCCGCCAACGCCAGCCAATAAAAACTTACGACAAGCGCTGGGCTTAGCGTCATAAACGTGGACTTGGTGGCCTGCGGCACGAATCCCTTCCGCCGCCATTAAACCTGCTGGACCGGCACCGATAATGATGACTGTTTTCTGCATGCGCACTGAGCTCGTCTCATAAAATAGAAACGCATAATAAAGAATATCCCAACAGACACCAACGGCTTCTTATAAAAGTTGACAATAAGCTAGCAAGAAATGCTTTCACTTTAATAAAAAACCATGCCGTTTATTCGATGTAACGGCCATTAATTTTCAAAAGCATAATCGACAACAAGGTAACACCTAGGCTAATAATTAAAACGCCAGTGTATTGCAGTGTTTCAGCTAATAATAAAGCCGAACTTGCGCACATGAACCCAACAATTGAAGACAGGGAGTATTGAAGAGTGTAATCCGTACCTGCGGTTTGCTTTGCAGAATTATCCATCATGACTGTTGCAAGCATGGTCGAATTGGCACCAAACGCAAAAAGCATAAAACAGATTGAGCAATAAATCACAACAGTGTGACTCACACCCTGCGCCACAGCAAAAAGAGTGATGATAGACAATCCCACTAAAGTGTTAGCGAGCATCATCGACCGTTTTCGCCCCAGTTTTTGAACAAGTAAGCCCGTAATCACTGCGCCAGAAATGGCTGCGAAGGAGCCAACAATACTCGTGGCAAAACCTATTTCATCAAGTGACCAACCAATATCAACCAACATAGGGTTAACCAAGGTATAGGCGATGGATATTCCAAGGGTGTAGGTGAGTAGAATAGATAACCAACGACCTGAATTAGGGCGTTTGAAAAAATTGATCATGTCACGGTAACGAACATTTTTATGATCGATGTTGGCCGCTCGGGCAGGCTCCTTATAGCGCCATATATTCACTAAAGGTAATGTCGTTGCCATTGCCAAAATGAGTAAACTTCCTGTCCACTCTAACCATTCATAGGTCATTAAGACAACGCCTCCACCCACAAAGTTACCAATAAATCCTCCACTTGCTTGAATGCTATTACCTACCCCTCTCTCCTGAGGCTCTAAGATAGTAATTCCCAGCGCATCCGCCGCAATGTCTTGGCTTGCAGAGAAAACAGAAAATAAAGCAAAACACACAATTAATAATGTGTATTGAGAGGTGATATCCAACACTGCGGCACAAATTAATGAAAGAATCATAAGGCTCTGCAAGAGGATTAGCCAACTGCGATAATGCTGACTTGTAGAGGGACTGAACCTATCAATTAAAGGCGCCCATAGAAACTTAATCGACCATATAAAGCCTAATGTATAAACTATACTAATGTCGCTTAAAGAACTGCCCTGATCACGCAAAATAGCAGGCACCGCCGTTAATATAAAACCCAACCCTAGAAATTGAGTGACATATAAACCACCTAGTAAAGTCATTTTTCTTAACGAATATTTAGTGTCATTAGGCATATTTTTCCACTTAATTACAGGATTTTAAAATCAAGAAAGAGCGCTTGGGCCCGCTTCGATAATGTCTTCTTCACTCATCCCTCGCCGCCAATGGGAAAAGCACACCATGCGATCTGAAGGGACCTTTATTTCAGAACGCAGGTATGTCCGAATTGCGCGAAAAGCAGAAAACTCAGCCCCAACCCAATAAAAAGCGAGATCGTGGTTCTCTGGTAAAGGGAGTGCGAAAAAAGCGTCACTGAGCAATATTGCTCCCCCAGCTGTCGCTTCACTGCGGTACAACCATTTAACGGTGATGCCTGATGGCGCGTTAATTTCTTGCTTCTCCAAAGGATTGTCTACTTCGACAACCGCATACCCTGAAGCCGTTCTGGGAAGCGTTTCTAGAATACGCGCAATGGCAGGTAAGCCTGTTTCATCACCAGCAAGAAAATACTGTTCTGCGGGTTTAGGGCCATGGGCATCTGGCCCAAGTATGCCCACAACATCACCTTGCTTTACTTTAGCGATCCATGTGCTCGCAGGGCCTTTTCCATCATGTATGGCGAAATCTATGTCTAACTTTCCTAGCTCGGCATCAATACTGCGCACAGTAAAAATACGTGTGGCGATTTGGCCTGCTTTTGGCCAAATAATCCGTCCATCATCCCCCAGCATAGGCCACTGAGGTTGCTCAGTATCTTTATCCATAAACAAGATACGACAATGAAGTTGGTCAGATACGGCATAGCGCTCTAAGTCGCTGCCTGTAAAAGTCACTCGTCGCATGCAAGGTGTTATTTGCTGCACATCACATACCGTTACAATACGTAAATCCGGTGGTAATACAGAGCCGACTGAATCACCTGTCCATTGAATATCCAGTGTTTCGTCTTGCGCCGAAAAATCAATAAGGCCAGTTAACTCTGTCTTCAACCGATTAAATGCAGCTGGAGAAGATGCTTCAATAGAGACATCTAAACAGCTTTGGCTCGGTTTCAATGTGGCAGTGCCAAAAGCAGACACCAGGTAATACACATTATCTTTTGTTGTTAGCTTAATGTTATGTGAAGTAATGAATTCAACAATATCAGCCATGCACCGAGTGAGATCACTAAACTGTATGGTTGAGTTCGCTTTTAAATATGGCATTGGAGAAATTCCTGTCTTTTCATCAATATACAGAGGCCTTTGACATGGTTTGACAACAGGCTCCATTACCATTTGTAGCTAGCATTAAGCAGCACTTCTCTTCCATCACCGTATTGACAGTAATAGTTATAGCTGCAGCTAGCGTAGTACTCTTCATCGAACAGATTAGAAATGCTTAAGGTTGTATCTATATTTTTAAATAAGGGATTTAAAGCACCTAGGTTATAACTGATTTTTGCATCCACTAAGGTATAACCGTCTGTTTTGATGGTATTAGCATCATTCGCATAACTAGAACCAACAGTACGAATACCACTGCCAACACTTACCCCATCAAGGAAGCTGTAGTTCGCCCATAAAGACGCATAATATTCAGGAGAGGTTTGAGGGCGTTTGCCTATATTTTCAGCTACCGTCGATTCTGTCGTCTGTGTGTCTAATCCGGTAATAGCACCGATCAACTCTAAGTTTTCACTGACTTGACCGCGTACTTCTAGCTCAACTCCACGAGATTGAACCTCACCTTGTTGGACGTAAAAACCTGCGGTTGTTCCTGCTGTTAATACATTTTCTTGAACAATATCAAAGACAGAAAGTGTGATAAGCGCATCTATAACAGAAGGTTTGAATTTAACCCCAAGTTCCCATTGTTCTGCTTCTGTTGGAACGAAATCATTTCCGTCAGCATCCACACCAACAGTTGGTTCAAACGAGGTAGAGTAACTAATATAAGGTGCGACATTGTTATCAAATAAGTAATGTAACCCAGCTCGATGGCTCGATGCTCCACTAGATTGATTGCTTACTGAGTCTGTTAACCTGTTTTCGGTTTCTTGTTTTGTCCAATCATAACGAGTACCGAAAAGAGCCGTTAAACGACCTACTTTTAGCTGATCTTGCAAGTAGATTCCGGTTTGTTCTAATGTCTGCTTACTATCAGCAAAAGTGGTAAGTGAGTCTACAGTGATACCGTACACAGGCGATGTTACATCAAGAGAATCGACGACACCGTACAAATACTCCCAGTTGCTCGTTGTCTGTTGGTAATCTAAGCCGACGAGCGCTGTATGCTGAACGCCTTCGGTGTTGAAATCAAACTGCACAAAGTTATCTGCCGTAAAACTTTCTACATCTTCAATAGAATGTGCAGCGGCTCTAGGTAAAAGACCATCACTGGTGAGCTCACCACTCATTTGTATGCCTTGGAAATCCTGTTCCGCGGAAAAATACCTTGCTTTTGAACTAATACTAATCATGTCGTTAATGACATGGTCTAGCTCATAACCAAAGTAATATTGCTCTCGCTCATAATCGTCAAAGCTTGGGTCGCCGACATTTAGATCCCTACTCAGTGCTGTTTTATACTCGCTATCAGCCAATGATCTAGAGTAAATAGAATTAAAATACCCACCTTCAGGGTCTTCTTGATACAAAGCTCTTAGTGTCAATTGTGTTTTATTATTTGGAGTCCACTTTATAACTGGCGCCAAGGCAATTCGCTCTTCGCTAACATCATCATATTGACTATCTGCATAGGTGCTCACTCCAGTCAAACTATATTGCCATTTCCCTTCTTTATCGATTGCTCCTTGGGTAGTAATACTCCCTTGCAGATAATTATCTGTACCAATTGTAATATTTGCTTCGTTATAAGGATTAGAATCAGGTGAACGGCTAACCTGATTCACTAATCCACCAGGGCTAGTGTTACCATACAACAAGGCGGACGGGCCTTTTAATACATCAATACGATCTAGTAAAAATGCCTCGATAGAAGATACCAAGAAGCCTTGCCCTCTTGGCAGTTTTAATCCATCTAAAAAGTCTACGGAACGGGTTGCCGTACCAAATCCACCAAAGCCCCGTATAAAAACGCTGTCGTATCGGCTCGTAACATTAGTCGTTGATAACACCCCAGAGGTGTAATTTAAGGCTTCTTTTACTGTTTTCGCACTTTGATCATCCATCTGTTTACGAGTAATAACTGAAACGGATTGCGCCGCTTCTAACATAGATGAAGCACTTTTAGTTGCACTACTAGAATCATCTTTTAAGTACTGATCTTCTGTTGAACTTGCCAACGCTTCCTCTTCTATCACAAGTGTTGGCAGTGAGTTATCAGCTTCAAAGGCATAACCTGTGATGCCATGAAAGAGTGAAAAAGTCACAATTGAAATCGAAATTTTCTTAGATGTAGCTATGGTCATAAGATTATTAGCCTTCATTTTATATTTTTGTTGATATTGATTCGCATTAGCAATTGAGATGAATATAAATCAAACGGGACGCACCCGTCCAGTTTATTTTTGCTATAATAAGGAAAATTTTGGCTCAAATTGTTATTGTCCATGATCACAGGAAACAGTCCTGTGACTCATGACTTATGGGCAGATAAAAAATGGGAAATAAATAGGAGAGATAATGATAGAACAGCCTAATAAAGAAAAACGCTCAGGAAGGCCTTCAAAAAATAGGGCTGAGGAAACATCGAAAAGAATCATCAGTACCGCTGCCAATTTATTTGCAACACAGGGGTATGCCGCAACCTCTATTGAACAGGTTGCATCCGCATGCAGTGCAGGAAAGGATACAATTTATCGCCGTTATCCCTCAAAACTTGAGCTTTTTCAAGCGGTTGTTGCCAGTATGCGTTGCCGCATCGTGGATAAATTAGCATTAGAAATTGAAGAAATAAGTAGCGAAGGTAATAAGCTAGAACAACTCAAACACATTGCTCGCTGGTTTCTTACTGTGAACTTAGACCCTGAAATGGTTGCCTTTAAACGCATCGCCCTTAGTGAGTCCAAATTTTTCGTTGCCATCCAAGCAGACCAACCATATAGCGATCCAATTATGGACAGTTTGGTTATGCTAGTTAAAGAAGCACAAGCGTCAAGTTTCTTGTGTCAAGGCTCCCCTGAGAAATTAGCAATGCATTTGTTGCACTCCATCGTTTTTGGGCCATCGAATGACGCAATGTTAGGAAACACAACCTATAGTTCCATCAAAGCTCAAGATGATTATTTTGAGCAAGCATGGAATTTCTTTTTATTTGGTGCATATGCTAAAAGCGATCCCCTCTCTAAATTAACCTAACCTTTTAAAGAGAATTTATCCCTAAAATCTAGGTAGTAAGCCCACCCGAGCAAGGCATCGGCATCAAACTGACGAATCGCGGAATCGAGCCAGTTGGCTTTATCGTAATAGCGTTGAATAAACTCAGGATACGCTTCCGAATGGGTAATGTTCATTCCGCCAACGCCAGCCAATAAAAACTTACGACAAGCGCTGGGCTTCGCGTCATAAACCTGAACTTGATGACCTGCGGCACAAATGCTTTCTGCCGCCATTAAACCTGCTGGACCGGCACCTATCACCAATACGGTCTTTTGTTTGTTTTCAGAACGCATTCAAAGGCTCTCTTTTGGTGCGGATTGACTTTGGACGCCCGCAGTTAGTGCAAGCCTCATCGCTTCTTCTACTCCTATGTCGAGCTCCGTTAAGCGATCTCGAGAAAGATACAATGTCATGCCACCAATTTGATAACTTAATGGCACGTATACACCAACCAAATCTTGGTCGCCAAACAGCCTTTTTCCTGTCTGTTCAGCAGTAATAAAGCCAATCACTTGCGCGCCGTTCCATTCTATCGACACTACACTTTTCATCTGTTTATTTTCGGCTTGGTTAAAAACCATCATCATGTCTTTAAACGCACCATAAATGGACTTTACAAAAGGAATGCGCTCAAACAGGTCTTGACTGGCTTTTACCACATAGCGAACACCATAAACATTGACCAAAAAACCGACAATCACCAAGCCTATTGAACTGGCAATTAATCCTAAACCAGGAAAGTAATATTGATCTGGAATGAGCCATAACAACAAAGGTTGCGCTAAAGCCTCACCTGTTGCTAACAACCAGTAAATCAAATAAATCGTTAAGCCAATCGGTAAAACCGCCACCATGCCTTTCAATAACAACGAAATCAATTTGTTCATTTTAAGCCTTCCTCTGAAATTGCCCACAGCATAACGCAAGCCTCACTTCACGCCAAAGGTTCTAAAGAGCAAGAATGAAAAGATTATTTAAAGGTAAAAAACCTTACACAGCAAAATCGTAAACATGGCGCAAAAAATGCTTATTAGACATCAACCCACTTACCACCCTCAGAGGAATAAAAACCATGTTGAAATTAACCAGTGCTTTACTTATCGGCGGACTTGTTTCTACAGGCGCACTTGCCGCGAAATGGCACATGCCAACGCCTTACGGTGACGGCAACTTACCAACTCAAATCGCGTATAACTTCGCTCAAGAAATCAAAGACAATACTCAGGGCGAGCTCGATATCACCGTCCACTCTGGTGCGTCTTTAGTAAAACACACAGAAATTCCGCGCTCTGTAAAAACAGGCCAAGTTCAAATGGGTGAAGTGTTTTTGGGAATTTTAGGCAATGAAAACCCAATCTATAAGCACGACAACATTCCCTTTTTAGCAACCACCTACCCTGAAGCAGAAAAATTATGGGAAGCCGCTAAGCCTTCTGTCAAAAAAGCCTTAGACAAAGACGGCATGATTCTGCTTTATGCAGTTGCTTGGCCATCTCAAAGCCTTTACAGCAAAGAGCCTGTGAACACCTTGGCTGATTTGAAAGGCGCAAAAATGCGAGCTTACAGCCCATCAACTTCTCGTCTAGCGGACTTAATGGGAACAACACCAACTACGGTACAAACTCCAGACATCCCACAAGCATTCAGTACGGGCATTATTCAAGCCATGGTTACGTCGCCTTCAACGGGTGTTAGTAGCCAAGCATGGGATTATGTTAATTACTTTACGGAAATCAACGCTTGGGTACCAAAAAACATTGTGGTTGCCAATAAACGCGCATTCCGTCGTTTAGACAAAACCACTCAACAAATCATCTTAGATGCTGCGGCTAACGCAGAAAGTGCTGGTTGGGCAGGCGTAGCTGCGCGTGCCGCGAAAGACCGAGCAATCTTGATCGAGAATGGTATGACGGTTTCTAAGCCTTCTGCAGAATTAGTCGCAGAACTAAAAGAAATCGGTGAAACCATGTCTACAGAATGGAAAGCAGAAGCACCAAAGGACATCGACGTAATCTTGTCTCGCTACGAGAATTAATCTTCTTTTCATTTTAGAAAACTAAACACCGCCCTAGCCTTCCTATTAAAAATGGGAGGTCTAGGGTGAGGTTTACAAGGACATCACCAAAAGTGAACCCTATGAGCCAACTCAAAGAAAAACTCTACTTCGCCTCTGGCCTTCTTTCTGGTTTAGGCATTGTCATTATTACCTTACTTTTATTAGCGCAAATTATCGGACGTGTTTTCGGTTTTATTGTGCCTTCTGCTGAAGATTTTGCAGGTTATGCACTGGCAGCATCCACCTTTCTGGGGCTGGCATACACCTTTCGTGAAGGTGGTCACATTCGCGTTACCTTATTGATTCAACGTTTTTCTCCTGTGCCACGCAAAATACAAGAAGGCTCGATTCTTGTACTCTCTCTGGCTCTGATGTGTTTCTTGTCTTACTCCTGCTCATTCATGGTGTACGAATCTTATATCTACGAGGAAGTTTCTTATGGCTACATTCCGGTGCCATTATGGATTCCTCAAGTGCCAGTGGCTGTCGGCGTGATTGCGTTAAACTTGGCGATTCTAGATGCTCTCGTCACCTTACTATTGGGCAAAAACCCAACGTATTGTGAACACGAAGACACATTGTCGATGGAGGAAATCTAATGGACATGATGTGGATCTCCATTTTACTGGCGTTCGGAATGTTCTTCCTTTTATCCATGGGTGTTTGGGTATCGTTTACCCTCATCACCATTGGTGGATTAGGGCTGATTTTATCTGAGAACTACCAAATCGATTTGCTCTTCGCGACGTCTAGCTGGGGCGCAAGTACGGCTTGGTCACTGACCGCTTTGCCTTTGTTTATCTGGATGGGCGAAGTGCTGTTTCGTACTCGTTTATCAGAAGACCTGTTCAAAGGTTTGTCGCCTTGGCTTGGCGGCGTACCGGGAAAATTATTGCATGTAAACATTCTAAGTTGCGGTATTTTCGCTGCGGTATCAGGGTCGTCCGCGGCCACTGCGGCGACCATTGGACGCATGACCTTACCAGAGCTTCGTAAGCAAGGTTACAGCGACCGCATGGCGATTGGCACACTTGCCGGTTCAGGCACTTTAGGCTTGCTGATTCCACCATCGATTATCTTGATCGTTTACGGTGTTGCAGCCGAAGTCTCTATTGCTCGCTTATTTATCGCAGGCGCATTACCGGGTTTGTTGCTAGTGTCTTTGTTCATGGGCTTCACCATGATTTGGGGACATCTACACAAAGACGAACTACCAAAAAGCACCGGACACGAAACCAGCTGGTCAGCACGAATCCAAGGCTTATCTAAACTTTTGCCTGTGGTTGGATTAATTGGCTTTGTCTTAGGCTCCATTTATGGCGGCATCACAACACCAACGGAAGCCGCGGCTATTGGTGTGACTGGCGCGTTAATATTGGCCGCATTCACTGGTTCTCTAAGCCGCCACAGTTTTATGGAAAGCTTATTGGGCGCTGTGAAAAGCTCTTGTATGATCGGCTTCATTTTGGTCGGCGCACATTTCTTAACCTTAGCAATGGGCTTCTTAGGCATACCAAAAGCACTTGCCGTGTGGATCGGTGGTATGTCACTTTCGCCAATGGAATTGATTTTTTACCTGACGATTTTATTCGTGATATTGGGCTGCTTTCTTGACGGTATTTCAGTTGTCGTACTGACGGTGGCGGTTGTGTTGCCTATGGTTCAAGCGGCAAATATCGACTTATTATGGTTCGGTATTTTTATCGTTTTGGTGGTAGAGATGTCACAAATCACACCGCCGGTTGGCTTCAACCTCTTTGTGATTCAGTCCCTCACGGGGAAAAATATCTTGTATGTGGCAAAAGCCGCGTTGCCTTTCTTCCTATTGATTGGCCTCGCCATTTTGCTCATCAGTGTATTTCCTGAGATTGTCACGTATTTGCCGACCACCATGTCACAAAACTAAGCGCTTTTCGTCGCGCTCAGTAACGCCTGAAAGCCCCAAGAGCAAAGTCTTTTGGGGCTTTTTTTATGAGGTTTGATAAACAAAATACACCTCGATAGCTTTTATTAATCAATATTTTAGATAATAACAATTTCTTTAATTTTAATATTTCCCCTAATATGAATCTTGTTGGTAACGCACTAAGAAATACTTTTTAACTTTTCATTCTTTTAAAAAGAAATATTGGAGATACATCACATGGTAAACACTCAACTAAAACCGTTTAACGCTTCTGCTTACAAATCTGGCGAATTCGTTGAAATTTCTGAAAAAGACGTACTAGGCAAATGGTCTGTATTCTTCTTCTACCCAGCTGACTTCACATTTGTTTGCCCAACTGAGCTTGGCGATGTTGCAGACAAATACGAAGAACTTAAATCTCGCGGCGTTGAAGTATTTTCTGTTTCTACAGACACACACTTCACTCACAAAGCATGGCACGACAGCTCTGACACAATCGGTAAAATCGATTACTTCATGGTTGGCGACCAGTCTGGCAACATCACAAACAACTTCGGTGTGATGCGTGAAGGTCAAGGCCTTGCAGACCGTGCTACTTTCTTGATCGATCCAGAAGGTACTATCCAAGCAATGGAAATCACTGCTGAAGGTATCGGCCGTGACGCTGAAGACCTACTTCGCAAAGTAAAAGCAGCTCAATACGTAGCCGCTCACCCAGGTGAAGTTTGCCCAGCAAAATGGAAAGAAGGCGAAGAAACATTAGCGCCATCACTAGACCTAGTTGGCAAAATCTAAAGCATATTTAGATCTAGCAACCATTATTTACGCGCATCGACTCAAAGCGGTGCGCGTAAATAATCCCCTCAAGTAGTAAATAATTCCACGCAGAAACGAGCAGCCATACTCGATGGCTTAGGTGAGTTGTGCGCGCAAAGTATAGGATTCAATGATGTTTCTTC
>CALLIL010000008.1 GCA_938009755.1 uncultured Marinomonas sp. | reverse complement strand
TCAAGCGCATTTTACAAGGACGATGCGTAAGGTATTTGGGATAACACCAGCCGATAGCATTCAGGCCTTGAACTATGAAAATTGATAGGAGGTGACAGTCGATTTGTTCAATATTGTTTGTTAAAGGATGACTATGTTAGGTAAGTGGGTGATAAAAAAATAAACAAACCCCATCATTATTCGTTATCAAATAGTACTGGTCACGACTAAATCTAACAATTTTAATAAAAATCAAAGGAGATTGCTGATGAAGGTCATGAATACCTCTTATCAAAACTCAATAATTAAGAGTTTTAGAGATAGAAAATTAACAAAGTTTGTTCCTATATTCGCGAGCACATCTTTACTTTTTGGTTTGCTAAGCACTCCGATCGTGTTTGCTCAAGAACAAGTTATGGTTCTTGAAGAAATTGTTGTGACAGCTCGCAAACGTGTAGAACTAATACAAGACGTGCCGATTGCAATCACCGCATTTGATGCAGACGCCATTGAACGTGCGCATATCTCAACCACTGCTGATTTAGAGAAGTTTGTTCCTAATGTTGATTTTTCTGACAATCCTTTTGCTGGGCAAGCACTGGGCGCGACGATTCGTGGCGTTGGGTTTTCTGATTTTGAAAAATCATTTGAGCCAGCAGTTGGTTTTTCTATCGATGGTGTTTTTCTTGCATCAAATACAGGCGCTGCCATTGATGCCTTTGATATTGAACGAATTGAAGTGCTACGCGGCCCGCAAGGAACCCTTTATGGTCGCAACACAGTTGGTGGTGTAATCAATGTCACTCGCACAAGGCCAACCGGCGAGACCGGCTTAAAACTTGGTACGCGTTTTACCAACAACGGTGGCACTGAAGTGTTACTGGTTGCGAATACGCCAAAATTAGGCGACTCATTGTCAACCAAGTTTTATATGTTTGACAAAGAAGACGAAACCTTCGGTGAAAACATCATTACTGGCGAAGCCGACGACCAAACAGATGTCGTATCCTATGGTGCCGCTTTTTTGTATCAACCAAACGATAAACTAGAGGCGCTTGTTTCGGTCGATTTTTTCGATGATGATTCGCAAGGCCCACCGACTTACAATTTGAGCCAACCAGGAGAATTGTTTTGTGATTTACCAAACACCTTAGCGAGCTTTGGGGTGTTTACCGCCGATTCGTTTAATGCCGGGTGTTCTTCACGGTCTTTTGATATCGCGCAAGCTTCAGATTTTGAACTGTACACACGTGAGGTTCCGTTTATTACCCATCTTGAAGGTTCATCAGTAACTTCAAATATTCAGTATGCGATCTCTGATACGCTCACATTGACATCAATCACTGGCTATCGTGAAACAGACGAGCAATTACTAGAAGAGCCGCTTGGTGCGCCTAATTTAGGTGTTCAGGTTGCGCCTGGTGTTGTGATTGGATTTCCGGTTTCGTATACAAATCGTGTGCAAGAAGCGAGCCAATTTAGTCAAGAACTGCGACTGTCAGGCGAACGGGGTGACCGCCTCACGTTTGTCACTGGCTTATTTTATATGCAGTCCGACTATCAGTTGAGTGGCGGAGAGTTCCCAGACGGTTCATTTGGTACCGCTCAAAGTTTTGGTTCAGTTGTCACTGATGAATTGGTTAATCAAGACACCACTGCTTGGGCATTGTTTGTTGATGGCACTTATGAGTTAACCGACCGTTTGTCGTTATCCGGTGGACTACGTTATTCTCGTGAAGAGAAAGAGCTGCAAAAAAGCTTTTTTGTCTCGTCAGCACCTGGCGTGTCAGGCACATCTGCTGCAGGTTCAGAAAGCTGGAGTAATCCAACCGGCCGGGTGATTCTACAATATGATATTAGTGACGATGTCATGGTTTATGGTGGTTTTTCTCGCGGTTTCCGCAGCGGTGGATTTAATGGTCGTGCCGGAACACCAACCGCCATTGGGCCTTATGATGAAGAAACTGTAAATAGCATTGAACTGGGCTTTCGTGCCGAATTTTTTGATAATCGATTACGCTTTAACCCAACCTTCTTCTCGGCTGACTATGACGACAAACAAGAAGAAAATGCGGTAGCAACGCCAGGTGGTATGGCAGGTGCAGTTGAAACAACTGTGCAAAATGCATCGGCCGTTGATATAAAGGGCATGGAGCTAGAAATCTTAGCTTTGATCTCGCCTTCACTAACATTCCGCGGCGCGTTTGGCTTATTAGATGCTGAGTTCTCTGAATTTCTGGTACCGGCAAACCCATTCGATCCAAGCAACACCAGTGTTATTGATGTAAGTGATTCACGTAATCTACGAGCAGGTCCAGATGCAACCGCGTCAATCGGGCTGACCTATTTTCGATCATTGATGCAAGGTAATGCTCAGCTTACGTTCAATGCCGCTTACAACTGGGCAGATGAACTCGTTACTTCGGCAGCGACTGATGTGTTTGGTTTAGGCCGCGATACGGTCGATGTAGTGGAGGGCGCGGATTTTGCTCTGTCATTCGAAACATTGCATGAAGAAGGTGCAAACTTCACAGTCAGTGCGTATGTCAATGATGCCTTTGATGATGGCCCTGGTCGCAATGCGGTTGGAGTTGTTGTTCCGGGAATATTTGCTTTTGGAGCTGGTGCGCCAACGAAAACATATGGCTTGGAGCTCAGCGTCGATTTCTAAACCTTGATTGACCGGCTGTTATGCGTTTGTTTAACAGCCGGTTTTGTTACGACCAACATCATATCAGTATCTAACTGCAACTTAGTCACAGCGCTATTAGTACAATAGAAACATCATAATAATTTCGGTAAGCAACATTATGAACCAAGATAATCAAACCCCTTTTTGGATGGCCGAGTCATTTGCGCCCGTTGTTGAAGAAACAACCGCCACGGACTTACACGTAACCGGCAGTATTCCAACAGAACTGAACGGCCGCTATTTTCGTAATGGCGCAAACCCAAAAGCCCATGCTAGTCCAGATTGGTTTCTTGGCGAAGGCATGATTCACGGTGTGGAAATAAAAAATGGCGAGGCAACTTGGTACCGCAACCGATATGTCAAAACGCCATTACTGGAGTTAGAAGCGATTACCAGAGAGTCGACCGCAGCGCCGGAAAATTCGTTTGCTAACACCCACATTATTGGCCATGCAGGCAAAGTACTTGCGCTGCAAGAGCTACATCCACCGTTTGAAATGACTAATGAACTCGAGACAGTTGGCATGTATAGCTTCGATGGCAAGCTCGAGCGCAATATGACCGCACACCCGAAAATTTGTCCTGAGACCGGCGAGATGTTGTTTTTTGGCTACGGCATAATGCCGCCATTTATGACTTATCATCGCGTGTCTGCGACAGGCGAATTAGTGCAGTCAGAAGTCATTGATGTAAAAGCCGCCACCATGGTGCATGATTTTGTTATTACGCGTAATTACGTGATTTTTATGGACTTGCCGATGCTATGGGATATACCCAATTTGTCGAAACCCGGTGTTCCCGTTAAATTTGACGAAAGTTATGGTGCTCGTATGGGGGTAATGCCCAGAGACGGATCCAGCAAAGATATCAAATGGTTCGAAATTGATCCATGCTATGTCTATCATACAATGAACGGCTATGAGCACGGCGATGACGTTGTTATCCATGCGCCACGTCTTGTTGGATATGAGTCTGTTGGTATGGATGCGCCACCAATACCGATGTTGCATGAATGGAAATTGAATCTTAAAACTGGCGTAAAATCTGAACGTCAGTTAGATGATTTAGGCGTCGATTTTCCAACAGTCGCTGAGACTTATGTTGGTTTACCGCATCGATATGGTTATGCAGCTGAATTTAATGCTAAAGGTAGCCCGACGATCTTAGGTTTTCATAAATATGATCTCAATACTGGGTCTAAAACATCTCATATGTTAAAAGATGGGCGCATCGGCGCTGAGCCTACCTTTGTTGCCGCCAAAGACGCATCATCTGAAGATGATGGTTATCTAATGAGTTTTGTCTATGACCCTGCGGAAGATAAAAGTGAGCTGGTTATTTTCAATACTAATCAAATAGAGCAAGAGCCAATTGCACGCATTCACCTACCTGTTCGTGTGCCTGCGGGTTTTCATGGAAGCTGGATTCCTGACGCGGCTTAATTGTCACGCGCTTATAGTTTTATTATCAGGTCTTGATCTGCAGTCCAGCTCTTAGACGCCTCACGCCAAGAAGCGAAGACTTTTTCGGTGGATTCTTTGCGTTCTAATAGTTCAATCATGCAACCCAATTTATCAAAGGCATCGACATAAGCGAAGCGCGGGCCGTCGCCAACCACCTGACCTAGATTGGCAATCTCAAAACCTTGTTGTTTGTAATGGTTAATATCGGCGTCTATATCATCGCTCCAATAGCAGACGTGATGAAAACCCGTTTTGCCTTGTTCGATAACATCAAAAAATGCACAAGGGTACGAGCCAATTGGCTCAACAAGCTCTATTTGCAAATCGCCCGAATGAGCAATAGCTGTTTTCATATGTAACTTGCCTGGTTGACCTCTATAGGTAATGCTCGAAAACACCTCAGGGGTATATTCGGCAACATAGAAGGGGCCAATATTAAAAGCCGCAGACCAATCGGTAATCGCTTGTTCAAGATTGCTGACGACCCATGCTTTTTGAAAGATACTGTTATTCGTTGGATTCATGATTGCCTGTTTGTCCTTGTTTTGCTGTTGGTGCTAATAGCCAATTTAATTTTTCTGAAACTGTTTTGAAAAAATAGCGTAAGAATCATCGTCTGGAAAATTTTTGCCCAAGTGCCTAGGGTCTGGGTCGCGAGCTGGCGTTGGTGAGGCATCGGTCATTCGAGTCCAATCGAAAACACACCGTCGCAGTATAATCTTCCATTCACCGTCACGTTTCTCCATCTGATCAAGATACCGTCCCGCAACAATTAACTCCTTAGTCCCATCCGGCGTTTGCATTGTATGATACGCAACGAAATAGCTTTCGCAGGCAGCGGTTAAACCGGTCACTTCAACATTTTGAGTAGCAATAATATGCTGCGTGGCATCAAATTTGACTAATTCGCCCATTACCCAATCACAAAATTCTTTAGCTTCTGCTTTAAAAAAACCGTGGTCATCAACACCATCTGGATGAAAACAAGACTCTAATAATTCACGATCTGCGCGGTCCAGACCTCGAGCAAAACGATGCGGAATCGCTTTGACTTCTTCGCGGTCAAGCATGGCGATTAGTTTGTCATTTAGTTCGTTTGAATTTGCATTCGACATGATCGGTTCTCTGTTATTGTTTTAGGGTACAGTTATATAACAAACTGAGTTAGCCAAGACTCACAAAACTGATAGCTGATAAGCGCAACAGACGCTCTAAAATAAAAAAGGCACTATAGATAAAAGGCGCTATAAACGAGCTGTATAATTTGATAGCAGACATAACAACACTTTCAAGCTACAGTAATTACCTATAATCAGTCGTAAAGTACTATTTAAATAAAGATATGACAAATAGAACACCTAAACAAACATTAGGCTTAGATGCCAATGGTTTTATAGATGAGCGTAAACTTCCCGAGCCTAACATAGGCACGGCACCGATCAGCGGTGAGCGTTACTACAGCGAAGAGTTTATGCAAAAAGAATGGGACCATGTCTGGACCAAAGTTTGGCTAGTCGCAGGTATGGAAGAGCAGGTTGCTAACCCTGGCGATCGCATGACTTTCGATATCGGCAAAGAATCGTTAGTTTGTACCCGTGATATGGATGGCAAGGTACGAGTTTTTTATAACGTCTGCCAGCATCGCGGCAACAAACTCGTACACGAAGAAACCAGCAAAGGTAAAACCATGGCCTGTGCGTATCATGGTTGGCGCTATAAAGTAGACGGTGAGCTCGCCAGTGTGCCGTCACCCGAAGATTACCCAGAAGGTAACCCATGTGGCAAACTGCGCTTAAAAGAGCTGCGTAGCGAGGTCTGCGGCGGTTTTATTTGGTATTCGATGAACGAAGACGTGATGCCATTAGAAGAGTACCTAGGGCCTGTCTACGCACAAATTCAAACCTATGATTTAAAACGCTTTAAGCGCACGCATTGGATCACCGTTGAAGGGCAGTTTAACTGGAAGATCGTGCAAGATAACTTCAATGAGTCGTATCATTTGCCATTTGTGCATCCGAGCACCAAATACGTGATGGAGCAGAGCTATAAATACTGCCAAATGGACGTGTTTGAAAAAGAAGGCCACGCCCGCATGTTTATGCCCGGTAATCGACCCAGCCTGGGTTTAAAAGGCGGCTACGATGAAACCTTAAAGCAAATGCAACACTATTTTGATTTTTGGGGCTTAGACGGCGAAGACTTTCGAAGTGATCCGCATTCGATTCGCGCAGCCATGCAAAAAGTAAAACGAGAAAAAGGCAAAGAAAAAGGCCTCGATTTCTCTGGCCTAACCGACGATCAATTAACAGATCATTATCACTATACGATTTTTCCTAACTTTTCATTAAGCCTGCGCCCTGACGGCGCATTCTTCTTAATGGCAACACCGCACCCAACCGATCCGACGCGTTGTTATTTTGACACCTGGTATTTAAATTGGTTCCCAGATGGCACCACTGAATATTATTCAGCCGCCATGTTTGAAACCGTGTCGTGGGACACCGAAGTGCCGCATATTACCGGTTTGGTTGGTGAAGTTGCCTGCGGCAAGGTGATTGACGAAGACCTTTCCGTTTGGACAACCCAACAAAAAGGCTTAATGTCTAAAGGCTACGACGGTGGTTATTTAACCGGGCAAGAAACTCGCGTACGCTTTTTTCACGAAGAGGTCGATCGCTATATCGAACGAGGCGAAGCGGCCGCTAACAAGTAACATAATCTTTTAACTACTTAGCGTTAAACTCCGCTTTACGGCGTTCACGAAACGCCGCCACGCCTTCTTTAAAATCCGCAGTACGACCGGCAATCTTTTGGTTGTCGCGGTCAAGCTGTAACTGCGTTGCAAAATCCATATCCAGTGATGCCCACGCCGCTTTGCGGATCATACTCAGTGCCCCAGATGGGCCATCCGCCAGCTTGGTGGCGTACTCAATCGTGGTTGCGCTGACTTCGTCATCGTTCACAACTTTGGTGACCAAGCCATCTTGGTAGGCTTTTTCAGCCGGGTAGCGTTCACCCAATAACATTAATTCCATGGCTCTGATTCGACCCACAGAGCGCGACAATATATACGCCGCACCACCGTCAGGCACCAAGCCAACCTTGCAAAAGGCTTGAATAAAAAAGCCCGATTTGCCGGCCACAATAATGTCCGCCATCAGCGCAATCGAACAACCAACCCCAGCGGCCGCACCCGAAATGCCCGACACTAACGGAATCGGTAGTTCTCGAATCTTCAGCAACAATGGGTTAAAAATTCGTTCAAGGTTTTCACCCATGTCGGTGTCTGGGCCAATGTTATCCATGCGACTGGATTTTAAATTTGCGCCTGCACAGAATGCTTTTTCATCACCCAATAAGGCAATCGCGCCAGCT
>CALLIL010000007.1 GCA_938009755.1 uncultured Marinomonas sp. | reverse complement strand
ACTCAACTTGAGTTTTCGTAGTATCTCTAAATTCTGCAAAAAGAAACAAAAACAATTTTGAGTGTTGAACATGTTGCAATTTTTGGGACTTTTTTTTTTTTACTCACCACAGGCGGCACCGATTCCGCCGCTTCCAACTCTCCGAAACCGTCCGAGGCGTCTGAGGGGTCGAAGCGGAAGGCCAATAGGATCACGCCGTAACGCGCGCGTGATCGGTCGCACTCCAGCTGGAAGACCGAAGCGTCTTCCCGAAGGCTCAGGCCCATCACATCGTGAACCTGCCGGCGGCGCCAACAAAAAAAACAACAACAAGGACAATAACAAGCGCAACGCGACAAGGACAACAAGAAGACAACACAACAAGGAAAAAAATAAGAACAACACGGCAATAAAACACCAAGAACTTCAAACATGAACAAGAAATCGAACACGAACAGCATGTATGGACGTAGCCAACGACAGCCAACGACGCTGTATTGCCCGGGAGCAAAGAGCAACAACGAGAACAAGAACAAAAAAACATAACAAGATTCGAGAGGGAGAGAGGGAGCCGATAACTGAAAAAGCAAAAACCAACGCCTTTTATCGCCCAAGAGCAAAAAGGGCGAACGCAGAGAGCCAGGAGAACGAAAAACCCATCGATCAAACGTCTTGTGTTTTTGCCAATAAGAACAAGTACACTTCCTTTCACCACAAAACAAAGCAGTACCAACATGAATTATCAGCAGTTGACCTAAGGCAAAAGATACCAGATTTCTGCTCTTTTAGGGCAAAACATATCAGTGGCAAATATTGCACGGACACTGAACTGTCATAGAGCGGCGATTTATCGTGAGTTAAAGCGGAATAAACAAGTAACAGAATATTGCCCTGACAAAGCTCAAAGGGCTTGTTTGATAAGGCGAAAGACAGCCGCTAAATATCGCATACCATCAAAAACGATTGATTTTATTCGTATTTTAATTGAAATCCATTGGAGTCCTGAGCAAGTCTCTAACGTACTCAAAAACTGCGGCATTCCTGTTAGTCATGAATGGATTTATCAATACATCCATGATGACAAAAGAAACAAAGGGACACTTTATCGTCATTTGAGACAAGCGAAAAAGCGCTACCGGAAAGTCCAAAGAACGAAAGCAGAAGTGATTAGAAACAAGGTCTCTATTGATGAACACCCAGCTATTGTAGGGACAAAAAAGCGTTTTGGTGATTGGGAAATAGACACTGCTTTAGGCAAACATGGTACAGGTCCTATCGTTACTTTATTGGAAAGAAAAACGCGCTTTTATCTAATAAAGAGAGGTGACTCAAGCGACGATAGAGTTATTGATGCCTTTTAAAGATCATGTACACACGATCACAGCAGATAATGGTAGAGAGTTTGCCTATCACGCTGAGATAGCTGAAGCATTAGATACGAAAGTATATTTTGCTCATCCATATGGCTCTTAGGAGCGTGGAGCCAATGAAAATAACAACGATCTTCTAAGGCGGTAATGTGCCCAAAGACACTGATTTAAGACGTGTTACAGAAGAGTGAATACACTTCGCGATGAGACGAATAAACAATCGACCAAGGAAGTATTTAGGGTTCAAGCAACCAGTCGTTATCTTTAAATAGATGTGCTTGGCTGCTTGAAATGAAAAGTGTCGCACTTCGAACTTGAATTCAGGAATATAGACACTTATCAGTGTATTTATTGAAATATTGGAACAACGTCCCTGCTCACCATTTGATGCAGTAAATCTCGGTAACCTGTTCGACCTGAAGGCAGCTTTTCATCTGATGTAATGGCAATGGTTAATTCTACTTCTGGCAGTACATAAATCATTTGTCCACCATACCCCCAGCCGTAATAACCTTGCACACCACCAAAAGTTTGCATAAACCAACCGTAACCGTATTTTCCTCGATGGAAACGAGATTGTGTTCTTGGCGTCCAGCTTTCCTCAATCCATTCCTCAGAAATATATCGCTCATCTGATTCAGAAATACCACCGCGTCGATAAAGCTCACCAAATGCTAACAATGACGCTGGCGTCATGCCTACTTGATTGCCCCCCATTGGAATGCCTTGAGGATCCGTTTCCCAACTTTGTATTTTAATTCCTGAGCCTTGAAACCACTTATTTGCAAGACGATAAGTGTGCTCACCGCTTTGCTTCATCACAATAGCAGAAAGCAAATGCGTGTTTCCTGTTGAATACAACATTTTACCACCCACTTTTTCATCAAAAGGCCTTGAAAGTGCCGCTTTCACCCAATTATCACTCGTCACCCAACGACCATAATTACGACCAGAGGTGCGCTCTAACCCTGATTGCATCGACAGCAAATGACCAATTGTTATTTGTTTAAGGCGGGCATCAGGTTCAGCAGGCAATTGATCAATAAGCAAAGGATAAATAGGCTGTTCGACACTCTCAATAACGCCTCGCACTATTGCCATCCCGACAATGGCAGACATCACAGACTTTGACACTGACTTAATGTTGGTAACCGCATCAAGGTTTGCTCCGTTGTACGCCTTAGACCAAACTAACTTACCTTGATGCGCAATCTGAACCGTTTTTATATTTGGAAAGCCTTTTGCGGTTTGATCCATTTGATGCAAATCAAACGCATGAAGCTGGGCAGCAAAAAAGAGACTCAATAAACCAGACGGTAAAATAGCAGGTAAACAAAAGCGCATTTTGGAAAACCTTTAAGACAATAAAATAAGAGATCATTAGCTTACGCGAAGAAAGCACACCAATAAACCACACACAAAAAAGCCCGCTTTGAAGCGGGCTTTTTTATCATCAAAAACAGGTCATCATATAAGACTATGGCAACTCATCTTCGATTTCTTCTTTCGGTGCAGGCACTAGGTCTTCACGTTTAATATCCAGTGCAAGCAATAGATTTGCTGCAACAAAGATAGAAGAATACGTACCAATCACAATACCTACGATCAGCGCCATAGAGAAGCTATAAATCGCCTCACCACCAGCAAAGAACAACACCAACAATACAAACAAGGTGGTCAAAGAGGTAATTAAAGTACGACCTAACGTTTGATTAATGGATTCATTAATTAAATCATAAGGTGTTGTATCACGCATGATACGGAAGTTTTCACGAATCCGGTCACACACAACGATGGTATCGTTCAATGAATAACCCACAACCGCCAGCAAAGCCGCTAACACGGTTAAATCAAACTCCACATCAAACAAAGAGAAGAAACCCAATGTAATGATAACGTCGTGCGTTAGAGCCGCTACAGACGCCACAGAGAATTTAAACTGGAAGCGAACCGCTACATAACCCATCACGATCAGCAGTGCGAGCAACATGCCCATACCGCCTTGCTCACGAAGTTCTTCACCCACTTGCGCTCCAACAAACTCAGAGCGCTGTAGAGTAACATCCACTTCTCCATTATTTCGCAGCGTGGATAAAACCTCATCTCCTAACGTTGGTGTGTAAGCGTTTGCCATGCGAACCACGATATCTGTCGGCGAACCAAAGTTCTGCACAACCACATCGTCATAACCATTTTCGCCCAACAAAGTACGAATATCTTCTAATTGAGGCGCCTCTTCATAAAACACCTCGATCAGAGTACCACCGGTAAAATCTAGACCGAATTGCAACCCTTTGGTTGCCAAAGAGCCAATTGAGACTAAAATCAAAACAAGTGAAAAGGCTGCGATTACTTTACGCATAGCCATAAATGGAATTGTTGTCACTTTCATGGCGCCCTCCTAAATATACAATTTTTTGTTTTTACGACCGCCATACACAAGATTTACTTGTGCACGAGTGACGACAATTGCCGTAAACATCGATGTGATAATCCCCAAAGACAATGTCACCGCGAAGCCTTTAACAGGACCAGTGCCGACAGCAAACAAGATCACCGCCACTAATAAAGTGGTGATATTGGCATCGAAAATGGTCGTGAAAGCGCGGTTAAAGCCAGAGTGAATGGCTTGCTGTGATGGTGTTCCATTAGCAAGTTCCTCTTTTATACGAGAGAAAATCAATACGTTCGCATCGACCGCCATCCCCATTGTCAACACAATCCCTGCAATACCTGGAAGCGTTAATGTAGCAGACAGCAATGACATACAAGCCATCAATAAAACAATGTTCAGTACCAAAGACACATTCGCGAAAATACCGAACACTTTGTAGTACACCAACATAAACAACATCACAACCAACAGGCCGATTTGCGCAGAAGTGACACCTAACTTGATGTTTTCAGCACCCAAGCTTGGTCCAATCGTACGTTCTTCAACAAAGTACATCGGCGCTGCCAAAGCTCCGGCACGAAGCAAGAGCGCAAGTTCAGAAGATTCACGAGGACTGTCTAACCCTGTAATACGGAAAGAGTTACCTAACGTTGTCTGAATCGTTGCCAATGAGATAATTCCCTTCTCACTGTAGCTGCGACGCACTTCTTCAAACGTACCGTCTTCTTGCTCTACAACACGCGTACGTGCTTTATGCTCGATAAAAACAACCGCCATATTACGACCAACAGCAGCACGCGTGACTTTCGTCATTTGCTTGCCGCCTTTAGAGTCTAGACTGATGTTTACTTGAGGCTGACCATTTTCATCAAAAGAAGAACTCGCGTCAGAAACACTTTCACCTGTCGTAATCAGGTCACGCTCTAAACGCGCCGTACGGCCGCTGCCATCACGAAAAGTCAATGTTTCAATATCAGCGCCACTATTATCCAATCCCGCTTCTAAACGAAACTCAAGGTTGGCCGTCGCACCGATAATACGTTTCGCAGCCGCTGTATCTTGAACACCTGGCAGTTCAACCACAATACGGTTACTGCCTTGACGCTGAACCAAAGGCTCTGCAACACCTAACTCATTCACACGATTACGTAATGTGGTTAAGTTTTGCTGCAAAGCATACGCTTCGATCTCTTTTTCTTCTGCTTCAGTAAAGCTGACATCTAGGAAGAAATCCGTACCTTCTTGGCGAGTAAGATAGCGGTAATCAGGAAAATCATCTTCTAACAGGTTTTCAGCTAAATTTAAGTCAGACTCTTTAAGGAAGCGAATAGAAAGTACGCCGTCTTCGACCGTGACATTACGGTAACGAATACGATCCGTACGCAATGCCGCCTTCATCTCACTAGAGCTCACTTCTAAGCGTTGCTTAAGCGCCGCTGGTGTATCTACTTCTAATAAAAAGTGAACACCGCCACGTAAATCAAGCCCTAATTTTGCAGGCCCAGCACCCAGAGCCGCTAACCACTCAGGCGTTGTCGGCACAAGATTAAGTGCCGTAACAAAGTTTTCGCCTAGTGCAGCCGCTACGACAGGCTTGGCTGCAAGTTGGTCCTCGCCATTATTGAAACGCAAGGTACCGCCAGCAGAGGTTAACTCTGCTTCTTTTAATTCTATATCTGCTTCTGCTAACGCTTTTTGTGCTTTTTGTAGTGCACTTTCATCAACAACAGACGTGGCTTGTTGAGCAGAAACTTGTAGCGCTGGATCATCTGGATAAAGGTTTGGAAAGGCATAAAGCAGCCCCAAAGCCAACACAAGAATAATGAGCACATACTTCCACAAGGGGTACTTGTTAAGCATGAAAAATCCTTTAAACCTGAAAAATTAAATGGATCGAAAAAACAAGAAAAGCGCCTACTAGGTTTCTATTCACAAAAACCAGAGACGCTTTTCTCAGAAAACATTAAATAGACTTTAATGTTCCTTTAGGCAATACCGCTGCGACAGAAGACTTTTGAAATTTCATTTCAATGCCTTCAGCCACTTCAAGAACAACATAGTTGTCGTCTACTTTAGCAACTTTACCCAATACACCACCGCTTGTTACAACTTCAGTACCTTTCGCCAAAGCAGCAATTAAGTTTTTATGCTCTTTTGCGCGTTTCGCTTGTGGGCGCCACATAAGAAAATAAAAAATAACAACGAAGCCAGCAAGCAATACAAGGTTAAAAATACCTGCATCGGCTGGTGCGCCACTTTCAGCATAAGCTGGTGAGATCAATGCGATCATAGGACTAACTCCCCAATGGTTTATGAAACTTTTACAATACGTCTAAAAAGTTCGTTTTTTGTTTATTATTCACTCAAGGTAGGTGTTTCTAACCCTAGCTTTGCATAAAATTCATCAACAAAGGCGTCAAATCTACCTTCATCGAGCGCCTTACGCAATCCCGCCATGAGTGTTTGATAGTAACGCAAGTTATGTATCGTATTTAACTGTGCGCCGACCATTTCTTGACACTTATCTAAGTGATGTAGATAAGACCGAGAAAAGTTTTTACAAGTGTAGCAATCACATTCTTTATCCAACGGCCCAGTATCATGACGATATTTGGCATTACGAATACGAACCACACCTTCAGAAGTAAATAAATGACCGTTACGAGCGTTACGTGTTGGCATCACACAATCGAACATATCCACACCACGACGAACGCCTTCTACCAAATCTTCTGGCTTACCAACGCCCATTAAATAACGCGGTTTGTCTTCTGGCATTTTAGGCGTGATAAAATCCAACACCTTCATCATGTCTTCTTTTGGCTCACCAACAGACAAACCACCAATGGCGTAACCGTCAAAACCTATATCCGTTAAGCCCTCTAAAGACTCTTCGCGCAAGTTGTCATACATACTGCCCTGAATGATTCCGAACAAAGCGGACGGGTTATCACCATGTTCGTCTTTAGAACGTTTCGCCCAACGCAAACTTCTGCGCATGGATGTCGCAGCAACGTCAGTGGTTGCAGGGTGCGGCGTACATTCATCAAAAATCATCACAATATCAGACCCAAGATCGCGCTGAACCTGCATGGAAATTTCTGGGCTCAGAAACACTTTAGAGCCATTAATTGGAGAACGGAAACTCACGCCCTCTTCTGTGATTTTTCGCATTTCACCCAATGAGAACACCTGAAAACCACCTGAGTCGGTCAGAATAGGTTTCTTCCATTGTGTGAAATCATGCAGATCACCGTGTTCTTTTATTACGTCCGTTCCTGGACGCAACCATAAATGAAAAGTGTTACCCAAGATAATATCCGCACCGATTTCCTCGATGTCTTTGGTTAACATTCCTTTCACTGTGCCGTAGGTTCCTACTGGCATAAAAGCAGGCGTTTCGACCTTACCGCGCGGGAAAGTCAGCGTGGCACGACGCGCTTTTCCTGATGTGGCATGAAGCTCAAAATCCATAAAACATTCTGGACGCTTATCAGACATTCGTCTTATTCCTCAATTTGCGGGCCTTTCGCCTGCGCATTACGTGTAATAAACATGGCATCGCCATAACTAAAAAATCGATACTTTTCTTCAACAGCTTTTTTATACGCCGACATGACATGATCATAACCCGCAAACGCGCTGATCAGCATAATCAAAGTCGACTCAGGTAGATGAAAATTAGTAATCAAAGCATCCACCGTTTTAAACTCGTAGCCTGGGTAGATAAAGATACTCGTGTCCCCTTGCATTGGTTCGATCTCACCATTTTGGCTGGCCGATTCCAAACTGCGAACACTGGTTGTTCCTACCGCAACAACTCGACCACCGTTGGCTTTCGTTGCTTTGACTTGATCAACAACCGCTTGTTCCACTTCAACATATTCAGCATGCATAATGTGATCTTTCACATTTTCCACCTTCATTGGTTGAAAAGTTCCTGCGCCAACATGCAAGGTGACAAACGCCGTATCAACGCCTTTGGCTTTAAGCTTTTCCAATAAAGCATCATCAAAGTGTAACCCCGCCGTTGGCGCTGCCACCGCTCCAGGTTTTTGGTTATACACCGTCTGATAACGCTCTTGGTCACTGTCTTCATCTGGGCGCTCGATATAAGGAGGCAATGGCATATGACCAACGCGAGACAACACCTCTAATACAGGCTCATCAAACACCAAGTGAAACAACGCACCTGAGCGACCAATCATAGTCGCCTCAATTTGCTCACCTTTATCTTGTCCTAAAAACAATTTGGTATTTTCTTTTGGGGACTTGCTCGCACGAACATGAGCCAAGGCTTCATTCGTACCCACAACACGCTCGACCAACACTTCCACTTTGCCGCCAGACTCTTTTTGCCCAAAAACACGAGCAGGAATCACCCGAGTATTGTTGAACACCACCAAGTCTCCAGCTTGAACCAAATCCAAGACATCAGGAAATTGGCGATGTACAACGTCGCCGCTCGGGCCATCAAGATGCAACAAACGACTAGACGTTCTATCTGGTGTGGGATAATTGGCGATCAAAGAATCGGGCAAATCAAAGTGATAATCGGAAACGAGCATGAAAAGAAAACTACCTAGAAAAATCGACGCCGCATTTTAACGAAATTTTCTATAAAAAGTTAGCGAAAATCCAAGTAAAAAGGCACTTCCCATCGTACCGACATGAAAAAGATAAAAAATAATGCATCAAAGCGTTGACTCTGATTAAAATTCGCATAGAATACGCATCACCTTTTTCAAGGCCAGTGTGGTGGAATTGGTAGACACGACGGATTCAAAATCCGTTGCCGAAAGGCGTGGCGGTTCGAGTCCGCCTACTGGTACCAACATGAAAAAAGCCCTGATCGTTGATCAGGGTTTTTTTTTGACTAAATTATTTACACTCTGTTATTTCTTTCATTATTCTCCCTCATACTAAAGCAGATCAAAGCGACGCTTTATTGGCAACAGTAACAGTAGAAAAACTACAGTCTTAGCGTTTTTAAATCGCGCGATTTTCTCTCCACTCCCTCTTACAATAAAAGACGAATTCATCGGGTGTTTTAAGGAGAATAGAAATGTTAAAAAGTTATTTAGCACTCATTGCTTTAGGGGTAATTTGGGGCTCAAACTTTATTTTTATGAAGTGGTCTATTGCTCTCATTACGCCAATGCAAACAGTTATGTTAAGAGTATTATGTGGCTTTATCCCTCTTTTATTGATCGCTCTATACTCAAAAGTGTTGCATAGAAATCAATTCAAATACATGGTGCATTTTGCCGTCATGTCAGTTCTCGCCACTTCCTTTTACTATTATGGTTTTGTTGCTGGAACAGCGTTAATTCCAACCAGCATTGCAGGACTGTTGAGTGGCTCCATTCCAATATTCACCTTCGTATGCGCCTTTTTATTCTTACGAAAGGATCGCCCTACGTTGCAAATGTTAATCGGCGTTCTCTTAGGCTTTTTAGGCATTATTGTCAGCGCTCGTCCTTGGGAGAATATTGAAAGCATCGATCCATTAGGAGTTATTTGGATGCTCGCAGGAACCACAAGCCTCGGTGTATCTTTTGTTTATGCTCAACGAACTCTATCACCACATAAAATACCGCCATTAGCATTAGCAACATGGCAAACAGGCTTTGCTTCTCTCACTTTATTCATCCTAACCGATTTCACTGGGCTGTCCGCCATAACCACAAACATTACCGCGCTACTCGGTCTTATTATTGGTCTTGGCTTATTAGGAACGGGCGGCGCATTTTTTCTCTATTACTACATCATTGAGAAATTAGGCTCGGTAAAAGCATCAGGAAGCAGCTATATAGCACCAATCGTTGCCGTTATTATTGGCGCCTTTGTTGGCGAAGAAATTAACCTGTTTGTATTGGCTGCCTTAGTTTTGATTTTAAGTGGCGTTATTCTTATCCAAACAGGATCTAGGAAAGCCTCAGAAAGTTAATTTAAAACTAATGATTCACTAGCTTGGAAGTCTTCAGAGTTGTGCCCTATTTGAATTTTACTTTGAAGACTGAGCTCCAGAGGCAAACTCTCTTAAACACCACTGCCAAACAGCTTCAACCGCTGTTGATGCTTTAGCCGTTTTCTTTTTAACCAAGAAATAATCAGGCTCAATAAAAAAAGATTCCTCTACGATTTGGATCAATCTACCCAATTCAATATCCTTTGCCACAAAAGAGCGACACACTAAAGCAACGCCTTGGCCCGCTAAAGCAGCATCAATGGCTAAGGATGTTTGATTGAATTTTGCGCCTGAAAGCTTTTCCTTTGATTTTAATATTAAGGGCCAATTATTATGTGAATCATGCAATAAAGGAAACTGCTGTAATTCTTCTATTGTGTAAGAGGTTTGCGTCTTATCTATCAAAAGAGGACTGGCAACAACCACGAGCTCTTGGTGAAACAACGGCTCAGCTTGTAAATTAGAAGGAAACGATTCGCCTGTTACTCTCACTGCAATATCAATTTGGTCCACATCGAAATTAGACAACGACTCAGTCGCAAGCGTCCTCAGCTCAATCTCAGGAAATAATGCATTCAATTCACCAAGACGTGGAATAAGTAATTTGGCAGCAAAAGTTGGCGTGACGCTGATAGTAACCACATCTGAGCGCTCAACCATATGAGTTGTCGCTTCACTCATGATATCGAACGCTCGACTTATATCCGCCAGATAAATAACCCCTTTTGGAGTTAATGCCAAACCGCGAGGCAAACGTTCAAACAATGTAATACCCAAGTGTTCTTCAAGCGCTCGCACCTGTTGCGCAACAGCACCTTGAGTTACGCCTAATTCTTCAGCTGCTCGTCGAAAGCTCAGACAGCGCCCAGAAACTTCAAATGCACGCAGCGAGTTTAATGCGGGTAATTGTCTACGCGGTAAAATCATCACTTATCTCTGTCGTTTTTCTATATCATACAGAACTTAGTTAACAAGCAGAATCCAACAAGAACTCGAGAGAAAAACTCTCTCGTCGCTTTCAGACAAGATACAAGACTGGTATAGTCGCTACGATCTCAACAATGGTGCTGATACTGGTTTCATTGTTTCTCTAAAATAGAATCACTTTGAGCACAGTAATATGAACCGCCGTAAGAAAATCAAAAGCATTTTGACGAAAAAGTCTAAACGCGCCAACTTGAAAGAAAACCCAAAAAAGGCGAAGCCTAAGTATATTTCAAAGGCAGAACGCGCCAAGATGGAAGCAGAAGAATCCAGTGTTGTAGAAAGTTCTGAGCCTTCAGCCGATACATCAGAAGACAACACCTAATAGATAAATAACACCCTGTCCTTTCGGGTTTGACCTAATTAACCTTGCTCCAAACCGCCCATTCATTTCCGCATGGGTCTAGGAAGTGAAAACGACGGCCTCCGGGAAACTCGAAAATCACTTGCTCTATATGACCACCAAAAGCAGGTATTTTCTCAACTAAGGCTTCCAGCTCATTGCTGTATAAAACCACCAACGCCGCACCCGTTTGAGGTCTCGAAGTAAAATCAGCCTGAAAAAATCCACCGTCTAAACCGGCATTTTTAAACGCGGTATATTCCTGCCCAAAGTCTTCAAAGTCCCAACCAAACACATCACGAAAAAAAGCCTTGTTTAACCCCAAATCACGAGCGGGCAACTCTACATAATTAATTTTTGTCGATTCCATCAAAACCTCATTTTATGGTTGAGCTCACCACCAAGATCACACTCGCCACAATCATAACACCGCCCAACCATTGTTGCTTAGTAATACGTTCGGCAAAACGTTTCTTAGAAAAATACAAAGTACCTAGAATTTCCACTTGGCCCAGTGTTTTTACTAACGCAGGATTCACCAAGGCGAATGCCGTAAACCATGCAATTGAACCTAAAGAACTAAATACACCTACTTTTGCACTCAGCACAACATTCTTTCTAATTGGCGCAAGCAAATCTCTATCTTTAATAACCTGTATGCCGCACAAAATAATCGACTGAAGCGCCAAAACATAAAACAAGGTCACACCTGCACTGGTGATAATAGACCCTTGTAATGAATGGCTGGCAAGGGAAGCCGTTACAGTGCTCAAGGCAAAACAAAAGCCACTACCCAAGCCAAAAAGCAATGACATATCCTTATGAACTTGCTTGATATTTTGCCACTTAACACTCATTACAAATGCACCAACCACACCCAAAGCCACTCCCAACCAAGAAAGCAAAGTCAGGGTGAAATCTAAAAGCACCAGGCCAATCAACGCTGCCAATACCGCTTCGGTTTTTGCCAATAAAATACCTAATGTAAAACTGCCTGATTGAAACACCTTCAACATAAGGTAAGTCGCAATTACTTGAGCAATAGCACACACACTAGCCGTAACCCAGAACAAACTATCACTAGGAAATCGAACCCAACCAAAAATAAAATAACAAATAGCCAGATACACACCGACCAAAGGCAAACCGTATAATGAGCGGGACAAGGTGGCATGCAGAAAGCCTGTTTCTTTCGCCAGACTATTTTGAAAAGCCGTTCGAACTGATTGGCAAGATGCCGCAAACAATGTAATCACAATCCACATGACGAAAGCCTTAATATAGAAAAGCGCAAGCATGATCGGCAAACACGCTGTTGTAAAAGGAATAATGGTTATTCTGAGAATTCCAGAAAGGAATAAAAGGGGAAATGTAGAGGTAACTAAGAACCGGAGTTCATTAAAGTTGATTAAAGACTTCTCTTCTTTAATCAACTAAAAGAACTCACTCGTTTTTTTAACAGCGCGATTAACGCTAAATTATTCAGCTTTCCATGTAATTAATTTCGCTTCATAATTTTCACAAGATTGTAAACTTGCCACACGCCATACATGACTTGGGCCAGAAGCTTCGAGGCTTTCCTTTCCTGCCGCTACGCAAAGGTCAGAACCATTCATAACAATATGACCAGATGCTGTAAGCTCAAAGTTTTGCATCGGGCTGCCATTACACTCTCGCACCATAAGCGCACTGCCTGGTAACGCTTTATCACCGGAAGCACTGGCTGCTAAGCATCGATTGTATTCAGGCATTTTAAGTGCAGCACCATCCACAACAAACTGCTGATCAGATGAACCTGGCTTACAAGTATGCACTTGTAATGGATCTTCAATTTTTAAGTGATCCCCCCAACCAGATACATCAAGACAATAGAATTCAGACTCATCAAGCTCATCCACTAATTTCAGCTCAAATGTATCCGCCGCATGAACTGTCGCAATCATGAATACACAAGATAATATTGAATAAATATACTTCACTTTAAACTCCCATCATTTAGTTTTTGTATCAGTTATTAATATTAGTAAGTAAATTATTGCAAACAATAAAATTTACAATACTTTAAGTTTGTCATCAAAAAGCCCACCACCATAGTGCCTCATGTGATGAAGAGGAACACTTATAAGCTCCCTAGGACAAACCAAAAACTTGCAGCTATACAGTCTATGGTTGCCAATAACCAAAGATCACAAACCAGTAACTCTTTTAAACACTCGCCAAAAAACGCTTAAGATTGGAAAAAGCATCAACAGACCAAGTCGGAACCAATACAAATTATTACAACTAAAATTACACCACGCACTAACATTACGATTTAGTTGAACTATAGTTTTTGAACCTAAAAATTTATTCCCTCTGTAGCAAAAAAGACTGAACAGTTATGAAAATATCCAGAAAGCTTCAATTAATTGTCGCACTCACCACAATAGAAATTACTATTACGGTATTTTCAGCCTTGGAAATAGCCAAAGGAGCAAAGTTTCATCAACTTAACTTTCTCCATTCAAAACATACTGTTCATTTTTCTGAACTACTTCATGACATTCAAAACGGCAATCCTATTGTAATTAATGAAATAAAAAATATTATCGTCGACATTCGACAACAACCAATTGAATGCATTGAAGAAATCAGCTCTATTAATAAAACAGTGATGCGTATTATAAATACGATTTCCGCTCTAGAAATTTGTAAAAAAGATATCAAAGATGCAAACAATGCACTTAATTCATTAACCAAATTCAACAATCAAAACATAAACAAAACTCAACTTTTAAAAGATTTAAATTATGCTTTAGATCAATTTAGAATAAATTCAGAAAACTTTGAACAACCAATAAACAAAACAGTTTCATTCTTATTAACTACTCTAATTCCGATGGTGATATTAATTTCAATTTTCAATATAGTTTTTATAACATATTTATCTAAAACCATCTCCAACTCAATAAAAAATCTAACCATTCTATTAAAAAGTAAACCAGAAGATGATTTAAACTTAGAAGATTCTCTTAAGAAAAACACATCAACTGAACTTAAAGATTTGATAATTTCAGCAAAATTTAGAATACAAAAAGATTTATTAAATATAGAGAACAATAAAGAACTACAAGCTATTATAAATGAAAAAACAGTCTCACTTCAAAAAGCAAACGAAGAATTAACTCAATTCGCCTATCGTTCATCACACGATTTGAAATCTCCTTTATCGAGTTCCAAAGCATTAGCAAAATTTATTTGTTTGGACATTGATCAAGGAAACCTGCTTGAAGCCAAAAAAAATGCCAATAAAATCAGTCATCAAATGGATAAATTAGAAAAATTGGTAGTAGATATATTATTACTAACAAAAGCAGATGTTAATACAAATGAATTAATACCGATCAACTTTGATAACATGTTAATGGATATAAAAGAACGTTTATCTTGGCTGTGTAAAGACAATCATTGCTCTATAAATATAAATATATCCTTATCTAGAGAAATTAAGTCAGAAAGCATACGAATTTCTCAAATAATAGAAAACCTTCTATCGAACTCATTAAAATATTACGACAAAAAAAAAGAAGAGTCTTACATAAACATTGATATAAAAAACAACAATAATTCAGTAATTATCAAAATTGTTGATAATGGAATAGGTATTCCTGAAGAATATCAGAGTGAAGTTTTCACTATGTTTAAACGATTCCACCCTGAAATAAGCAACGGGTCAGGTCTTGGAATGGCTATAATTAAAAAGCACATTGACTATTTAAATGGCTCAATAACATTCCGAAGCTCTAAAGAAGGTACATCCTTTAAAATTACCATTCCAACAACTACATAAGTTAATTAATGGAGAGTCATAGATGAATAAACATTTTAATAATAAATCCTTACCAATATTGATCGTTGATGATGATGAAATAGATCGTTACATCCTTAAGCGAATGATCAAAGAAACCGAACTAAACATTACTATTTTTGAAAAAATAGATGGTAAAGAAGCGTTAGACTTTTTTCAAAACTATGAAGAGAACAAGAGAAAATTCCCTGACGAATACCCACCAATTTTAATATTCTTAGATATTAATATGCCAAGAAAAAACGGACTTGAATT
>CALLIL010000006.1 GCA_938009755.1 uncultured Marinomonas sp. | reverse complement strand
ATTGATTTTTGTATCTTGTTTTAATTAACTTTATGCTAAGATTAACTAAGAATAGGTATTAAGTAGATCTGTGTTAATTATTGTTAAATTTTGTAAATGTGGTTTTTAGGTGGGTAGCATGGTTACTGGTCGACCAGACATTAATCAAGTATTGTCCCAAATGAGGGACATGCAGACGCAAGTTCAAGCGCCAGGTTCGCCTGTTTCTAATCTTGCCAAAGTGAATAATGAACTTGATGGTGCTCAGCCAGTTGAGCGAGCGGATTTCGCAGAAATGTTGAAAAACGCTGTTGATAATGTCAATACATTGCAAAAAGACGCGACCAATTTGGCTCAAGCGTATGAGCGTGGCGACGACGGCGTGGATTTACCTCAAGTAATGATTGGTTTACAGAAATCAAGTGTGTCATTCGAAGCAATGACACAGGTGCGCAATAAGTTAGTTGATGCGTATGAAAAAATTATGAACATGCCCGTTTAGGTATTTAAGCAGCTTGGCGATTTTGAATGGATAATGTCCCTGCAGAACAATCAGAACAAAAGCTCTATGTAGAGCTTCTCACAGGCTTTAATAAGCTGACGGTTATTCGTCAACTTGCATTGATGGTCGGTTTGGCCGCATCTGTTGCAATTGGTTTATCCGCAGTTTTATGGAGTAGTGGCCCAGAATACAAACCTGTGTTGAGTAGCATTACAGATTATAATGCTGATCAAATAGTTGAACTTCTTAGTATTAATAATATTCCTTTTCGATTGGATGAAAACACTGGCGCCTTGCTTGTGGAATCCGATTACTATCATCAAGCTCGTTTAAAATTAGCCGGATCCGGTATTGTTTCTGACAACATTGTTGGTATGGAAATAATGGATCAAGAGCAAGGTCTTGGTACGTCTCAATTTGCAGAAACTGCTCGCTATCGGCGAGGTTTGGAAGGCGAGTTAAGTCGAACCATTACCAGTTTACAGAGTATTAAGAGTGCTCGTGTTCATTTAGCAATGCCAAAAGAGTCTGTGTTTGTTCGTGATACACGAAAGCCTTCCGCTTCTGTTTTTCTAGAGTTATACCCTGGGCGACGCCTAGATCGCAGCCAAGTTGATGCTATTGTGAATTTAGTTGCATCAAGCATTTCTCAATTAAGTGATAAAGATGTCACTGTTGTTGATCAACGGGGCACGTTGCTTACTGAGAAAGATATTGATACTGAGTTGTCTGTGGCGGGTAAACAGTTCGACTATACTCGTAAAGTAGAAGATGTTTTATTGCAACGAGTGAATAACATCCTTGGGCCAGTTATTGGGCAAGGGCGCTTTAAAGCGGAAGTTTCTGCTGATGTAGACTTCACCGCAGTAGAGCAAACAGCTGAACAATATAATCCTGATTTATTAGCGTTGCGCAGTGAGCAAACGTTAAAAGAGAATCGAAATGGTGGCTCCGAAAGTGGCATACCTGGCGCGCTGACTAACCGGCCACCTGGTGCCGTTAGTATTCCTGAAGCGGTTGATGAAAATGGCGCTTTGATTGGTGGTAGCGGCAATGGTGCTAACGCCCAATCTCGTGAAGAAACCACACGTAACTTCGAGTTGGATCGCAGTATCAGTTATACCAAACGCCAACAAGGTACAGTAAGGCGCTTGTCAGTAGCGGTAGTGGTTGATGATTTAGCCACGTTAGACCCGGAGTCTTCTGCTTTGGTACGAACACCTTGGAGCGATAATGAGTTAGGGCGTTTAACGCTATTGGTTCGAGATGCTGTTGGTTATGATCCGTCTCGTGGTGATAGTGTCAGTGTTATTAATTCGCCTTTTGCGGTCCCTGATCCCGTTGATCCAGTGGCTGAAGTGCCATTTTATCAACAGCAATGGTTCTTAAATTTGTTGCCACCAGTATTGGTTGGCTTGTTTATTCTTATACTTTTAATGGCTATTGTCCGACCTGTACTCAAAGCGCTTAGCGACCAAAACAAAGTTGCTGTGGCTGACGATACTGAAGCGGCAATCTTCTCGGATGAAACAGATGAAATTTCTGATGACCAAGTCTCACTTGTTAGCGCCGAAGATATTTCTGTTCCTGGTTCTCCAGAGAAAATTGAGCGTCAATTAAACGCTATTCGTGGCCTAATCGCAGAAGAGCCAGAGCGTGTGGCTCAAGTGGTTAAACAATGGGTAAATGGTAAGTAGATGAGTGACCAAAACATAGAGTTGAGTCAGGTTGAAAAAGCGGCCGTACTGCTTATGTCGCTCGGTGAGTCAGATGCCGCACAAATACTCAAACACATGGGGCCAAAAGAAGTTCAGAAAATAGGTCAAACTATGTCTGAATTGGCCAATATTCAAAGGCATCAAGTTGAAAAAGTTCTTGATGATTTCTTGGTGTTGGTTGGTGATCAAACTGGTTTGGGCTTAGGTGCTGACGGTTATATTCGAAACATGTTGAGAGAGGCGCTAGGTGAAGAAAAAGCCGGTAGTCTTATTGACAGAATTTTGCTTGGTGGTAACACCACTGGTTTGGATACATTAAAATGGATGGAGTCGCGAGCGGTTGCTGATGTGATTCGATATGAGCATCCTCAGATTCAAGCCATTGTTATTTCCTATCTGGACCCTGATCAAGCGGCAGACATTCTGGCTAACTTTGATGAACGAGTTCGTTTGGACATCGTATTGCGAGTTGCGGCTTTGGAAACAGTTCAGCCTGCTGCCTTGCAAGAATTGAACGATATACTTGAAAGACAGTTCTCTGGTAATCAGGGGGCTAAGTCTGCGGTTATTGGTGGTGTTCGTACTGCTGCTGACATCATGAACTTTATTGATAGCTCTGTTGAAACAGAATTGATGGAGTCTATTCGGGATGTGGATGAAGATCTTGCTAATACAATTCAAGATATGATGTTTGTTTTCGACAATTTGATAGACGTGGACGACCGAGGCATTCAGGTTATTCTTCGTGAAGTTGAATCAGAAACACTTATTTTAGCATTGAAAGGAGCAGATCCGGATATGCAAGATAAAGTGTTTAATAATATGTCTTCTCGTGCGGCAGATATGCTGAAAGACGACTTGGAAGCGAAAGGCCCAGTTCGAGTTAGCGAAGTGGAAGTTGCTCAGAAAGAAATCTTGGCCGTTGCCAGACGCCTTGCCGATAACGGAGAGATCGCTCTCGGTGGTGGCGGTGAGCAAATGGTTTAATTGTATATGTCTGACCAAGAAAAGAGTAATGGAGACCGTAAACTGACGGCTTATGAACGTTGGGAACTTCCACATCTTCACAATGACAATCCAAGGATTGATTCGGGGCCAGCCATACTGATCCAAAAGGATGCTGTTGTAACCATCGAAGAAATCGATGAAGATGAATTGGTGTATGAACCACTGACAGCGTCACAATTGGAAGAGATTCGTTCGGCAGCTTATGACGAAGGTTTTATTCAAGGTGAAGAAGAAGGTCATAAGAAAGGTCATGAGGATGGTTTTGCAAAAGGTGAAGCGGAAGGTTTAGAGAAGGGGCATGCTGAAGGGTATAAAGCAGGCGCTCAAGAGGCTCATGAAGAAGTTAAAGCAGAAGCTAAAATTCAGTTTGAAACCCTCGAAACCTTATTAAGCAATGTTGTCAAAGAGATAACCCAACCGTTAGCAGAGAGCCGAGATGCAGCGGAAAATATTTTGTACCAAACAATGGTGCGAATGATTGAAAATATTTGTCTTTCTAAAATGAATGAAGATGGGCAAGACGTACTGAAAAAACAATTAGAACGTGTTTTTGAAGAAATTGGAGAGTTTGAAGGCCGCATTCGCTTAAATATTCACCCCGATGATTTTTCGGTTGTAGAAAGTTTAGGTGTAAAAGAGCGTTTAGATTTACAGATCGAACCAAATGACACTTTAACTTCTGGAGACTTTGTTCTTGACTCCAAATCTTTTCATATTGATGGCCGAATTGAACAGCGTTTAAAAACGGTGTTTGATGAGCTCCACAACCTCACATTACCTGATCAGAGCTGATCGCTTGTGTCTAGTATCGAAGAACGTCTTAAGAAATTGAATAACGTATCTACTGCGTCTCTACCGCCTCAACTTGAAGGAAAGGTAACGCGGATGGTCGGCTTAACGATGGAAGCGGTTGGCTGTGTGGTTGCGTTAGGTGATCGTTGTTCCGTTCAAGTGCGAAAGGATCGTTGGGTTGAATCAGAAGTGGTTGGGTTTACCGGTGATTTAACTTATCTAATGCCCACTGAAGCGATTGAGGGTATTTCACCTGGAGCGCGAGTTCGTCCTTTGCTTGAAGACAGTAAAATGCCCGTCGGTAATGAATTACTTGGTCGTGTTGTTAATGGGTTGGGTAAGCCTTTGGATGGAAAGGGGCCGATTAAAACCGAAGATTCTGTTAGCTTGCATGGTGAAGTGATTAACCCTTTGCAGCGAAAACCCATAGATGAAACTTTAGATGTTGGTATTAAAGCCATAAACAGCTTACTGACTGTCGGTAAAGGTCAGCGTTTGGGGTTATTTGCAGGCAGTGGTGTTGGTAAAAGTATGTTGCTTGGTATGATGACGCGCTTTACTGAAGCGGACGTGACGGTTGTTGGTTTGATTGGTGAGCGTGGGCGAGAGGTTAAAGAGTTTATAGATCAGATTCTTGGTGAAGAGGGCTTGTCGCGCTCGGTTGTTGTTGCCTCACCAGCGGACGATTCTGCCTTAATGCGTTTACGTGCGGCAATGTTAGCAACTCGTATTGCGGAATATTACCGAGATCAAGGTAAGAATGTTTTATTGTTGATGGATTCTTTGACACGTTATGCTCAAGCGCAGCGAGAAATTGCCCTATCTGTAGGGGAGCCTCCCGCAACGAAAGGCTATCCGCCTTCTGTATTTTCTAAACTGCCTCAATTGGTTGAGCGAGCTGGTAATGGACGAGCAGGAAGTGGCTCTGTAACCGCGTTTTATACTGTATTAACAGAAGGCGATGATCAGCAAGATCCTATTGCTGACGCATCAAGAGCTATTCTAGATGGACATATAGTATTGTCTCGACGCCTAGCAGAAGAAGGGCATTATCCAGCAATTGATATTGAGGCATCGATTTCACGAGCAATGCCTCAAATCGTCAGCCAAGATCATTTATATGGCGCAATGAGAGTGAAACAGCTCTATTCAAAATTCCAGCAAAACCAAGACTTAATTTCAGTAGGGGCTTATGCAAAAGGCAGTGATCCAGACTTAGATCAGGCAATTATTCAGATGCCTGAAATAAGAGCCTTTCTTCAGCAAACGCTTTCTGAAAACTTTACCATTGAACAAAGTTTAGAGGCTTTGGTCGCGGCCATGACGTCAGGTGAATAGACTATTTCTTGTAAAAGCGTCTACTCTTTAATTAATAATTGAGTGAGGTAATGATGAAAAAATCGCAACGTATGCAGATTTTAATTGATCTTGCTAAACGCAAAGAAGAGTTTGCGGCTCAACAGTTGGCCAAAGATAAGGCGAAAAATCAGCATGACCTTCAAAAGCTAGAAGAACTGAAAGAATACGCTCAACAATATGAATCAGAGCGTAACCTTTTGGGCTTAAGTGCGTATCTAACCACAAATTATCAACATTTTGTTGACCGTGTTCAGCAGGCAGTAGCGCAGCAAGAAGCGGCCGTAAGTCGTTCTGAGCAGCAAGCTGATTTGAGTATGCGTAGTTGGATGCAAGCAAGATCTAATACGAAAAGTATGGACTGGTTGAAGGAAAAAAATCAGAAGGCAGAACTTGCTGTTGAAGAGAAACAAGAGCAGCGCCAAAGTGATGAGTTCGCTATGCGTCGTTTTTTAGACAGTTCGCGATAATATTTTCGCCATGCTGGTGTTTCATAAATGGGTGAGGTTCAAGGTAAACAATGACGAAGCTGAATAATGGATTGATGGATTTCCCTTCGTTGATTTGCGATGTCGAGACGGCCTTGGGCGTTTACGCTCATTCTCCTGCATCTGGTTTACTGTCTCTAAAACTTGCCTTTACGGCTTTGCAGGGTCATGTCGACCTGGAGCCTTACTCTGATTCCTTTGCTTCCCAGCTCTCAACTTACCTTAGCGCTGTTGATGCTTTGGTGTTGTTAGGTGCCCCTTATTCAGCTCAATATCATACTGCATTCTTGTCCGCCGCAGATGCTCTGTTTCAAGTGGTGCTGGCGGTTCAATTTAGCCCTGATCATTTAAAACAACTGTTGGTTCGGTTGTCGTCTGAGCGAACATGCTGGACGGTTTTATCGTTACTGGCTGACGAGAATCAAAAATCACCAGCCTACAAATATTATGAAGCTACGTTGGTGTCTACCGATGCAAAAGCTGAGTCAGTAACCGTCGACGCTTATTTGTCCTCGTTAGGGGGGGTAGGAGATGTTTCTTTTTCCTTAGACAAAATAGAGGGATCGTCTTTATCTGGACGATTTTCCCTGAAAAGCGTTCAGTCTATTGATTGGTTAAGGAATCGATTCCCAATGCTGCAGTGGGCATCGGCTGTTAGTCATGATAGTGCTTTGTTGAGAGACGTTTGTGAAGCAAGCTTTTTGCCTTTGTTCCAGCAGGGTGTAATGAATAGAGAGTCGAGATATGCTTTGTTGGAAAAAATCGAAGAGCAGATAAAAGGACTATTCTATAGGAAATTTGGAGCGCTTTTTAAATCTGACTTC
>CALLIL010000005.1 GCA_938009755.1 uncultured Marinomonas sp. | reverse complement strand
AGCTACTTGGATCGTGGGCGATAAGCCTCCCTCGTAGACAATGGTAAAAATGCCCGTATCGTTTGATACGGGCTTTTTTTATGCCTGTTTTTTTAAAACGTAGGTTGGTTTTCAAACCAACAAACACAGAATTAAGGCTATCTGGTGTTTGAAGCAAGGCAAATCCCACCGTTCAACGCTCCTTTTAAACCGCCGTTTGATTTCGCTTTTTGCGTTGCCTAATTTCTATAGGTCTTTAGAGCTTCTATTCGTAAAATAGAAAGCTCTAAGGTCGGTTTGCTTTTATTTTACGATGAAGAATGGGTTGAGTAGATCCTCTTTGTTGTATTGAAGTGGTTTGCCTGTTTCAGCGTGTAAAACTTCGCCGCCAGCGGCTTCCACTACGGCGTGTGCGGCGCCAGTGTCCCATTCGCAGGTTAGGCCAAGGCGAGGGTAGATGTCGGCTTTGCCTTCTGCCACTAGGCAGAGTTTGAGTGAGCTGCCCATGCTGACGATGTCTGCGTCTGGGTAGTCCGCAATGAAGGCTTTGAATTCATCGCTCTGGTGTGAGCGGCTGCCAACAATCACGTAATCACTGGCTTTGGCTGGTTTTTCACGTACGCTGATGGCTTCCAATGCGCCATTGCCTGTTTGTTTTTGTGCGCCTTTGCCTACTTCGCCGACGTATAGTGTGTCTAGCGCTGGAGCGTAGACTACGCCAAAAGTTGGTTTTCCGTTGTCAATAAAAGCCACGTTGACGGTAAATTCACCATTCTTTTTGACGAATTCTTTGGTGCCATCAAGTGGGTCGATTAGCCAGTACTGTTCCCAGTTTAGGCGCTTTTTTTTGATTTCTTCAGACGATTCTTCAGACAAAACAGGGTAATTCGTTAGGCGCTCTAACCCTTCGACTAAAATGTGGTGTGCGGCGAGGTCGGCTTCTGTTAGCGGGCTGGCATCACTTTTATCATAGACGGCAAAATCTTTTTGGTAAATTTCCATGATGGCAACGCCAGCTTGTTTTGCCAGATCGATGATGTCTTGCTGGTTTACGTTTTTCATAAAATATCCTTTTTGTTAAAAATAAGTAGGTATTGATTTGAGCTTATGTGTTTATAAGGGCCAAATCAAAGGAATGATCGATAAAGTGGCAATGCCAACAGCGATGCTGATTGGTAATCCCGCCCGTAAAAAATCTTGAGTTTTATAACCGCCAGGTCCCATGACCATTAAGTTGGTTTGATAGCCAATAGGCGTAATAAAACTGGCCGACGCGGCAATCATAATGGTAATCACAAAAGGTAAAGGGTCGCTGCCCAATTGGTTTGCGGTGGCAATGGCAATAGGAAACATTAATACCGCAGCGGCATTGTTGGTGATCATTTCAGTGAAAATAACCGTGATGATGTAAATCAGCACTAACGATAGCCAAGGTGAGTGTGGCGCAAGTGAGACGATGTTTGAGGCAATCAACTCGGCGGCACCTGTTTTACTCATGGCGGCACCAAGAGAAAATGATGCTGCAATCACGGTAATGACGGTTAAGTTAACGTTACGCCTTGCTTTGGTAATGGAGATGCATTTTGTCGCTAACATGCCTGCCGCGCATAACATGGCGGCTTCTAAAATACTTAATAACCCTGTGGCGCTCATTGCAACTAAGCCCATGAGCAAACCAACGGCCAGTGGGGCTTTGTCGAAGTTTGGTGGTGTGGAGTCATTGATCACGCTAACCAATAAAAAATCTCGGCGCGAGCGATATTGACCGACAAAGTCTTGGCTGGTTTCGAGGAGTAATGTGTCGCCCACTTGCAATGGAATGGCGCCGATTTTTCCTGCGATTCGATCCCCTTTTCGGGACACAGACAACACCGCCGCTTGAAAGCGAGTACGGAATTTGGCCTCTTTGATTGTCATGCCGAGGCCGACAAATTCAGGCCCTATAACCGCTTCGACTAAACAACGATTATTGTGTTCGATTTCAAGCACTTCAGCGCCACCGCCAACGGGTTTGAGCCCTTGTATGTTTTGGATTTCTCTTGCGCATTCTGGTGAGCCCACAAACACGAGAATGTCGTTTTCATACAATTGAACTTCCGATCCCACGGCAGAAAGTAGGGTGTTACCTCGTTGAATTTCGAATAAATAACCGTGTTGCAGCGAGCGTAATCCCGCTTGTTCGATGGATTGACCAATTAAATTGCTGCCTTTTTCAATACGCATATCAACGCCGTATTGGCGTGCGTGATCTGCTTGTTCTATGGCGCTTTCGCGGTTAGGCAGAAGTTGTTTTGAAAAGAAGAAAAGCAATAATCCGCCCACTAAGGTGATGGGTAAACCAATCCAAATCAGCGAGAAGATATTTAAGTGGATGCCCAGCTCTTTTTGTAATAAACCGTCTACGACAAGGTTGGTGCTTGTGCCAATCAATGTGCAGGTTCCGCCTAATATGGCGGCATAACTCAGAGGAATAAGGAGCTTGGAAGAGGGGATGTTAATGCGCTTTGACCAGTTTTGTATGGACGGAATAAACATAGCGACAACCGCGGTGTTGTTCATGAAAGCGCTGAGTAACGCCGTTGGCATGATAAGCCGAATTAATGCGGTTTTGAGCGTTTTTGGTGTACCGAGTAAATATTTGCTTAGCCATTGAATGGCGCCGGTTTCTTGTAGTCCAGCGGCGACGATGTAAAGCACGGCAATGGTCATGACGCCAGGGTTTGCAAAACCGGCTAACCCTTCATGGATGGTTAATACACCTGAAATAATTAAGGCGCTCATGGCCGCCATGAGAATAACGTCGGCGGCAATGCGAGTCATCACCAGCGTTAAGAACACCAATCCAACGGTGATTAATGTCAGTATCATTTCCATGTATTCTCGTTCCTTACAACCTGCTGAGCACTATTTAAGGCAAAAGCACTATCAAGACAAAATAACTTTTATAGGCAGTGTTGAGATACTACGCAATTGCCTATAAGATCACAATGCTTACTCAATTTAGTCACGACATCTGTGCGTCGTTTTAAAAGAGCAGCATTTAAGAGTTGGTTATCAAGGCCTAGTTATCAAAATATGTAACGAAAACAGGAATGTATTCATGGCATTGCCTATTAATGAATTGATAACGAAAAAGCGCGACGCGGTTAGGCTGAGGTTAAAAGGCTTGAGTTTGGCGCAAGTGAAGCTCAAAACAGGGCTTTCTGTTCCAACGATTATTAAGGCAGTTGAAGCGTTTAAAGCGTCTGGCTGGCAAGGCGTTGAATCTGCTAAGCGAGGGCGAAAAGGCTCGGTTAAAAAAAATGCACAAATGGATTCCGCAGCGCTTATTGAAAGCTTGCAAGTTTGTGCGGCTAAGAAAAAAACATTTTTCACATTAGATGATTTGTTACTGGTGTATAGCCAAATCCATAAGACGGTGAGTAAAAAAACACTCTCTCGTCGTTTGGAAAAGGTGTTACCAACGGTGGACCAAACGTCCATTTTCGAGTCTTTGGATGTGCTCAAAGTCAGTGATCGGAAAAAAAGCGTATTGGGTTTTTATTATCTCAATGGGCATTGCTTTTTTTACCTTCAAGATCGGCGCGGAGAAAGACGGTTTAATGTTGAGTTAGCGGCAAATACATTGACGGAAACGGTGCTCATAAAACAACTCGATTTATTGCTTCCAGATGCCGAAGATAGGCCTACACTGTTAGTGGTAAAAACAGATTCCTTGTCTCGTTATTCGCATTTGAAAGCGTGGCAACAGGTTAATGAGGCGCGTTGCATGTTGATCGCTCAGGGTGCTTTGCCTGAGCGTAATGCGGCACCGCCGACGCGAAAAAAAGAACAGAAAAATACACCCAAAAACGTGAACGTAAAAACGGAAACCAAAGGAACGGATATGTTATTGACGCATTTGCAACGCCTTGAGGCGGAGAGTATTCACATCATGCGGGAGGTTGTCGCTGAGGCGGAAAACCCTGTCATGCTTTATTCCATCGGTAAAGACAGTGCAGTGATGCTGCACATTGCAATGAAGGCGTTTTACCCTTCCTTGCCGCCTTTTCCTTTGTTGCACGTAGACACTCGTTGGAAATTCCAAGAGATGTATGAGTTCCGTGACAAAATGGTAAAAGATTTAGGCTTGGAGCTGATTACTCACATTAACCCTGAAGGGGTTGCGAAAGACATTAACCCGTTTACACACGGTTCTGCGACGCACACAGATGTGATGAAAACCGAAGGTTTGAAGCAAGCGCTGAATGAACACAAGTTTGACGTGGCTTTTGGTGGCGCGCGTCGCGATGAAGAAAAATCCCGCGCCAAAGAGCGTGTGTTTTCTTTTCGTACCGCAGATCATCGTTGGGACCCTAAAAACCAGCGCCCAGAAATTTGGAAACAATATAACGCCCGTAAAAACCAAGGGGAGTCGATTCGTGTTTTCCCTATCTCTAACTGGACGGAATTGGATATCTGGCAATACATTCATTTGGAAAATATTCCAATTGTGCCGCTTTATTATTCAAAAGAACGTCCTGTCGTAGAACGCGATGGCACCTTGATTATGGTCGATGACGAGCGCATGCCATTGAAAGAGGGTGAAGTGCCAATGATGAAAAACGTTCGCTTCAGAACGCTTGGCTGTTACCCATTAACGGGTGCAGTGGAATCGGATGCGGACACTTTGCCATCGATTATTCAAGAAATGTTATTGACCAAAACATCTGAACGCCAAGGTCGTATGATAGATCACGATTCTGCGGCATCCATGGAGAAGAAGAAGCAAGAGGGATATTTCTAATGGCTCACGTATCGGATTTAATCGAAACAGACATTGATCAATATTTGAAACATCACCAACATAAGAACCTATTGCGTTTTATTACCTGCGGTAGCGTGGACGATGGTAAAAGCACACTGATTGGCCGCTTACTATACGATTCGAAAATGTTGTTTGAAGACCAACTTTCAGCGGTGGAGTCAGACTCTCGTAAGTTTGGTACTCAAGGTGAAAATATCGACTTTGCTTTATTGGTGGATGGTTTAGCAGCCGAGCGCGAGCAAGGTATTACCATTGATGTGGCGTACCGTTTTTTCTCTACGGATCGCCGTAAATTCATCGTAGCGGACACACCGGGGCACGAACAATACACACGTAACATGGTGACGGGCGCATCTACGGCGGACGTGGCTATTTTGATGGTCGATGCCCGTAAAGGTATCTTGCCACAAACCCGCCGTCACAGTTATTTAGTGTCTTTGATTGGCATCCGCCATATCGTTGTCGCTATCAATAAAATGGATTTGATGGATTACTCTGAGAAAACTTATAACGGGATTGTTGAAGAATATACAGAGTTTGCCAAACAAATCGGAATTGAGAACGTGACCTTTATTCCAATGTCAGCGTTCAAAGGTGACAACATTACCTCTCAAAGTGACGCCATGCCTTGGTATCGCGGTACGACCTTAATGGGCTTTTTGGAGACGGTTGAGATTGATGAACAGCGTTTGCAGAAACAACCGTTCCGTATGCCAGTTCAATGGGTAAACCGTCCAAATTTAGATTTTCGTGGTTTCTCCGGCCAAATTTCCAGCGGTATCGTGAAGCCCGGTGCGAAGCTTCGAGTGCTTCCGTCAGGCAAAGAAAGCACCATCGCTCGTATCGTGACGCAAGATGGCGACTTGGAACAAGCGGTTGCTGGGCAATCTGTCACTATTACGTTAGCCGATGAAATCGATGTTTCTCGTGGTGATGTTTTGGTTGAAAGCGCCGCGCCTGCGGAAGTGGCAAAACAGTTTGAAACGACTGTGGTTTGGATGCACGAAGAATCTTTGATGCCGGGCCGAACCTACTTGATGAAAGTCGGTACGAAAGTAGTGTCTGCCACAGTGATGGAAATTAAGCACCAAGTGAACATTAATACTATGGAGCATTTGGCTGCAAAAAGCCTTGAGCTAAATGGTATTGGTGTGTGTACGATTAGCTTAGATCAGCCAATTGCGTTCGATAAGTATTTAGACAACTCGGACACTGGCGGCTTTATCTTGATCGACCGTTTGTCTAACAACACTGTTGGCGCGGGCATGATTAACTTTGCGCTACGCCGTAGTCAAAACATCGTTATGCAACATGTGGATGTGACGAAAGAAGCACGTTCACAGCAGAAAGCACAAAAACCTTGTGTGATCTGGCTAACAGGCTTATCTGGCGCAGGTAAATCCACCATTGCAAACCTTGTTGAGAAAAAGCTTTTCGCCATGGGGCAGCACACTTACTTGCTGGATGGTGACAATGTGCGTCACGGCTTGAATAAGGATCTAGGTTTTAAAGACGAAGACCGTGTAGAAAACATTCGCCGTGTAGCGGAAGTGGCGAAATTAATGGTAGACGCTGGCTTGATTGTTATCTCTGCCTTTATCTCTCCATTTAGAGCCGAACGTGCGATGGCGCGAGAAATGCTAGAAGATGATGAATTCGTTGAAGTGTTTGTGAATACGTCCTTAGAAGTGGCTGAAAGCCGTGATGTGAAAGGTCTGTATCGCAAAGCCCGTAAAGGCGAATTGAAAAACTTCACTGGTATCGACTCGCCATATGAAGAGCCAGAAAAAGCAGAATGTATGTTAAATACAAACGACGCCAGTGCAGAAGAATGTGCTGAGCAAATCGTCCAGTATTTAATTGAAAAACATTACGTGTAAACGCAGATGTTAAAGCTTGTTTCAGGATGGAACAGGTAGAGTAGGTGCAAAAAAGCCGTTTCATATGAAACGGCTTTTTATGTTCTAGACAGTGTGTGTCTTACTCAGCGTCTTCAATAGCGTGCAATTCAACTACAAATTTAAGGGCTGCGTTGGCTGGAATTGGACCTGTTCCGCCTGGGCCGTAAGCAAGGTCAGATGGAATGTACAATTCGTATTTAGAGCCAACAGGCATAAGTTGTAAGCCTTCCGTCCAACCTGGAATAACGCCATTTAGTGGGAAGCTAATGGTTTCGCCACGCTCGTACGAGCTGTCAAAGACGGTGCCGTCTGTTAGGCTGCCTTCGTAATCCACTTCAACGGTGTCGGTCGCGACTGGTTTTTTGCCTTTGCCTGCGGTGATGACTTTATACAGTAGGCCAGACTCTGTTTTCATGACGCCGTCTTCTGCTTCTTTTTCTTTTAGCCAAGCTGCAGAAACTGCTTTTGATTCTTCGTTTAATTTTTCTTGCTCAAGTTGAGCGAGTTCGGCTTGTTCTTGTTGGTAGTCTTGAATCGTTTGTGTCACTTCTTCTAATGTCATTTGGCCATCTTTGCCTGCAAATGCATCTTGAAAACCCGCCATAAAGGTTTGCATATCCAGCTCAGAAAAGTCTTGCGACATGCGGGAGCCAAACATGGTGCCGATACTGTAACCAAGGCGTTGTTCTTTTGAGCTTAGTTCGATGTCGCTGTCTGCTGCATGAGCGACAGAAAGAGAAGACATAACCAGCGCTGCAATAAGAGTTTTTTTCATAAGAAAGTGTTCCATTATTTTGTTGATTTATCACTTAGTGATGTAAAGTATTTTAGACCTAATTTACTTTTTATACTGTTTCCGTATTTTATGCATAAAAGCAAAC
>CALLIL010000004.1 GCA_938009755.1 uncultured Marinomonas sp. | reverse complement strand
GCAAGCTAAGGGTTAGAATAGGCTAAGAACGAGAACAAAAACGAGCAGATTAAAACGAGAAGCCAATCTGTTCGTTTTCGGTTGAAAGCGCCTTCATATCGACATCCTTTAATGGCCATTTTATTGGCGTCTTCCCTTCTTTTTCTAAATAAGTATTTGCTTTAGAAAAATGCTGACAACCAAAAAAGCCACGATATGCCGATAAAGGCGATGGGTGAACGCTTTCTAATACACAATGCTTTTCACGATCAATCTTACGACCTTTTTTCTGCGCATAAGCGCCCCATAAAAGAAAAACAACGCCTTGATGTCGCTCATTAATCAACTCAATAATTTTATCTGTAAACGTTTCCCACCCTTTATTTTGATGAGAACCTGCCTTGTGCGCCTCCACCGTTAATACACTGTTTAACAACAATACGCCTTGCTCAGCCCACTCTTGTAAATAACCGTGGTTTGCTGGCGAGATATTTAAATCCGCTTCCAGCTCTTTATACATATTCACCAAAGATGGCGGCACTTTAACGCCGGGCTTCACAGAGAAGGATAAACCGTGCGCTTGCCCTTCTCCATGATAAGGATCTTGCCCAAGAATCACGACTTTGACGCTATTAAAAGGCGTTGCCGATAATGCTGCAAAATAATCCTCTTCATCAGGAAAGATCTTACAGGCTTGCTTTTGGCTTGCTAAAAAATGCTGCAATGAATGCATATAGTCTTTTTGAAATTCTTCAGACAATAGAGGATTCCAATCTTCAGGCAGTGTCATTTTCATTGTCGTTTTTTTAATCCACAGGGAATGGGTTGAGTGCAGGTGTCGTTTTGAATTCGTAATAATACTCTAACGATAGCGTGTCTTCAGGTGTTATGGCATATTTTAAAAGTAACCAAGCCATCTCTCTTACGCTGTAATATTTCGAGTATTCACTTATTGCATGACACGCTTTTGAGATATCTAGATCAGATTGATAAGCAGACAATAACAGCGAAGTTTGTTGTGCGTTTAGATTATGGGACTTTACAACCACAGCCAAATCAAACAAAGGATCACCGACACCAGAATACTCCCAATCAATAAACCAGAGTTTGTCATCATCCATCAGCGTATTCTTCGGGTTTAAGTCATTATGACATAATACCTCAGGCAGCAAGGTTTCTGGCTTTTCTAGCGTTTCAAAAACAGACACCAAATACCCATGCTCACGAACCAACACCGCATCATCTTTCACTTTGGCATATATTCCATCGATATAATGCTGAATAACATCCGAAATAACGTATTTATGATCTCTTGCAGGAAGCTGGTGCGCTTTACGTAGAGTATGTGCAATCCGCACTACATCCTTATCTTTATGCACTACAGACCAATCTAATGATGGTTGATGCACAAATTCACACGCAAACCCACCTTTTTCATCATGCCAAACCAACGTCGGCGAAAGAGCAATATGGGCAGCGTCTTTCATCGTTTGAATTTCTTCTACCCTATTGACATAAAACGCATCACAATCAATGCATGGAATACGTAAAATCAAACGAGGTTCTTGCCCCCAAGAAAGCAAATTAACCTCATTTGAAAAGCCCTCTTCAAAAGAAACACTTTCTATTTGCGATTGATCAGGTAAAAGCCCTGACATTTGTAAAAAATACTCAGATAGATCCGTCATTTTAAAGGATTTTATTGCCAGAATTGTACGTGGCTGTCAGAATGAACAACTAGGTTATCCGAGTCAATAGACAACTTTGAAGTAGATCAATGAATAAACACGAAGACATCATTCGTAAAATCCAAGAACGCCTAACTACACTGAGTAAATCAGAGCGAAAAGTAGCAGAAGCCATCCTTGAAGATCCAAGAACCACGATTCATTCCAGCATTGCAAAGCTGGCCGCTCGAGCAGAAGTCAGTGAACCGACAGTCAATCGCTTTTGTCGAAGTTTAATAGGCAGTGGTTTCCCCGACTTTAAAGTCCTACTAGCTCAAAGCCTAGCGACGGGAACGCCTTATGTTAATTTGAATGTAGAGCCAAACGATGCACCAGGTGCAGTAACCAGAAAGATCTTCGAAGCGGCAAAGAACGATTTAACTCGAGCACAAGAAATCCTTCCTGAATCTTTAATCAGTCGCGCTGTTGATGTATTAGCTCAAGCCCGACGCATTGAGTTTTATGGTTTAGGTGCGTCAGGGCCTGTTGCTCAAGACGCGCATCATAAGTTTTTCCGATTGAATATGCCCGTTGTCGCCTATACAGACATTTTAGTACAGCGTATGGCGGCGGCAGGAACACATCCAGGCGACGCTGTCGTGATTATTTCCTACACAGGTCGTACACTGCCTTTGATTGAAACCGCTCGTATTGCCCGTGAAGCGGGAGCGTCTGTCATCGCTATCACTAACCCGAACTCACCATTAACTGAACATTGCTCTATTGTATTACCGATTGAAGAAACCGAAGACACTGATATCTATACACCAATGAGCTCTCGCATTGTGTATTTAACATTAATCGACGCATTAGCAACGGGCGTTTTATTAAAACGCGGGCCAGAGTTCAACGCACATCTGAAAAAATTGAAGAAAAGCATTCAAGATACACGCCTACCAAAAACAGAAGAATAATCTACTTAGATATCTACCTACCATTTAAAAAGCCGAACCAAACGATTCGGTTTTTTTTGGGCAAAAAAAAGGGCTTGAAACAAGCCCAAAACACCATGTACTGATGACTGCATGTGATCGCAATCATCAGTAGTCAGAGGAACTTTTAATCATTGAATAGGCTGCATGCTCCCTGTTCAGCACCGCTTACCACAATACGCTGTGCGCTGAACAACTCTCGCCCCATACCTTGATGGGAATCAGATAGATCTTGTGTTGCCGCTTCTCGACTATTCAGCTCTTCATCGGAAATAAGCACCGATAATGTGCCTTCCACGGCATCAAGACGCACCATGTCGCCATCTTGAATTTTCGCAATTAAGCCACCCGCCAATGCTTCTGGCGTCAAATGTATTGCAGCTGGCACTTTACCAGAAGCGCCAGACATACGACCGTCGGTCACAAGTGCCACTCGATAACCTTGATCTTGCAAATTGCCTAAGAAAGGCGTCAATTTATGCAACTCTGGCATACCAAGCGCTTTCGGGCCTTGGAAACGAACAACTGCTACGCAATCACGTTTTAGCTCACCACTTGAAATAGCGTCTGCCAACGCATTTTGGCTATGGAAAACAGCCGCTGGCGCTTCAATAATACGGTTGGCTTCTTGAACCGCTGACACCTTAATTACTGAGCGCCCTAAGTTGCCTTTCAATAGAGACAAACCACCTTCTTTACTAAACGGATTCTCCATTGGTCGAATAACATCTTCGTCCAAGCTCTTAGATGGGCCATCACGCCAAACCAATGTGTCACCATCAAGGAAAGGTTCTTTGGTGTAATGAGTTAAGCCTTTACCTACAATCGTGTTTACATCTTCATGAAGTAAACCACCTTTTAGTAATTGCTTCACAAGGAAAGCCATACCGCCAGCAGCGTGGAAATGATTAATGTCTGCTTGGCCGTTTGGATAAATTCGTGTCATTAAAGGCACCGTTTTAGACAAAGCAGCAAAATCATCCCAAGTCACAATGATGCCTGCGGCACGAGCGTAAGCAACAATATGCATTGTGTGATTCGTTGAGCCACCTGTCGCTAATAAACCAACAATGGAGTTAACAATACTGCGCTCATCGATCACCTCATATAAAGGTCTAAAATCTCGACCCAGCGCAGTAATTTTTGTCGCGAGCTGAGAAGCATGTTTTGTCAAAGCCGCTCGTAATGGATCTTCTGGATTTACAAATGAAGAACCTGGAAGTTGAAGCCCCATCATTTCAACAAGCAATTGATTTGAGTTCGCTGTACCGTAAAAAGTACAAGTACCCGCACTGTGATAAGACGCCGATTCCGCTTCAAGCAACTCATCACGTGTTGCTTGGCCTTGTGCATAACGTTGACGAACTGCCGCTTTTTGAGCATTGGTAATACCTGAAGGCATTGGCCCTGCCGGGATAAATAAAGCAGGCAAATGCCCAAATCGTAAGGCCGCAATTAATAAACCTGGAACAATCTTGTCACAAATACCTAAGTAAATAGCAGCATCAAACATATTGTGAGAAAGCGCAATGGCTGCACCTTGAGCAATATTATCACGACTAAATAAGCTTAGTTCCATGCCATCTTGACCTTGAGTCACGCCATCGCACATGGCTGGAACACCACCTGCAAATTGAGCAATGGAACCCATTTCTTTAACGGCAGAGCGAATTTGATCAGGGTAACTTTCATAAGGCTGATGCGCAGACAACATGTCATTATAAGAGGAAACAATACCGATGTTCGCCTCTTCCATTAATGTCAGCTTTTGCTTGTCTTGAGGCTGACACGCAGCGAAACCATGAGCTAAATTACCGCAAGACAGCTTCCCACGGTGAGGGCCTTGCTCTTCCGCTTTTTTCATGTCTTTTAGATATTGAGTACGTAGCGTTTTGCTTCGTTCAATAATGTCGTTCGTTACCTTCGCAACAATCGGATTCATGTGCTTCTCCGTTTTTGTTCAGCTATCGTTAGTATCAGTTGATTTCGATATATTTTGTAATATTACTACATTTATAGATTTTTTCACGCTAAAAACAGGAAAAAACTCAAACTAAATGGGATATTTTGTAACTTTTTTACATAAACCTGTCGAATAGTGACTATTGCCCCTAAAAAAAATCAGCACTGGTAACGAACGACATT
>CALLIL010000003.1 GCA_938009755.1 uncultured Marinomonas sp. | reverse complement strand
AGGTATATAGGTAATATTAGTTTCGGGAACAGTCGTTGCTATTAATTTGGTTCTAACTTTTACCCCATTTTTAACAACGGTATAACCATAACTCCCCCCAGAGGGATAGTTACAATATCCAATAAATAATATTGATGAAGGAGAACCACTCCCTGAAGAATTTGATTGGATAAACTCTGAATGTAAAATCGATGAGATTGAAGGTGAAGATAAAGAGTTTTGGCCTAAATATTATTATAAGAAAAATGATCCAGGAAATTTGGTTTACGAAAATGATTTAATTCAATATATGCTAAATGACCTTATAAAAGGCCATTTTGGGTTTGTTCCATGGTTAACCGATAAAAAACCAGAATATCACTTTTTTCTTACGAAAAATTCTGAATTGAAAAATCCAGCTAGTAACAAATATAGACATCTAAATAATTCTTGGTTTAATAACGTTATAAATATGTTTAAGAGTAATTAGGTGATAATTCATATAACAAGCGTATTAAATCTGACGTCTCACATTGTCCGTTTTTTTCTTAAAAGAAAATGACGCAAAAAAAGCAGCCAACATTTTCCAGCAGTTGCTGGCAGCGTTCTATTGAAGAGTCTGGAGCTGGAAAAACGTCTCAGCGAGAATTGATTGATGAGTAACAGGCTTTTGGTCTCGTAGAATCGATGATACCAATCGTTTAGTTTACGCTGTAGAAGACACAACGATTACGATTATCTTGCCTTTGTCGAAGCCCTTGCCAGAAGCCATCATCAAACAATGTTTAGAGCTGGCTTTAACTTACCAACAGCGTAAACATTTACCGCTTCTTGGTGCGTGAGAGGTTTTTCTCCTCATTCTTCCATAATTTAATCTTATTCTACGTCCTGTTATTGGTGTCATCGCAGGGCAGAGTTGCTTATCATTTATCCCCGCAATAAAAACCGCTCTATAGTCTGGCTCTTGTGTTCCAGAGCCCGTTCCGTGAAACCTACCAAGGAGTTAAATACATTTTATGTTTACGAATGAAATGGTTCATACCGCACTGCAAACATGGTGCGACAACGTTGTAAAAGTTGGTCAGGTTTATAAAGAAGGAGGCGATGTTCAAGCGTTTTCGCTTCAGGTTTTATCAGAAAATTATGACTACGATAATGGCCATGTGCTGTTTAAACCGACTCAGACATTTGGGCAACAAACCTTTCGCCCAACGAAAGAAGGCGCGCTGTCTTATTTTGTTGGCGGCAACAGTGACTATCCAGATGACAGAGGCTTTAAGCTCAAGCCTTGGGTGAAAGTTTGGTACAGCAAGGAAGACTTTATCCTGCACGGTGATCTGGCTATTGTGCAATGTAATGTGCACTTTATCGGCGACGATGACAGCCACATTTTTGTGAATAAAAGCTTTGTGTTTAAGCAATGCGAAGACGGCAAAGTTCGTATTATCTTGCACCAATCTTCATTGCCTTATCAGCCTTAATTTTGGCGTTTATGCCTTCTCATTTTTAAGGGGAAGGCTTTTGGCTTTGCTTTATCGCTGTCCTTTGTTAGTTTCAACTTGTTAAGGTTTTGTAAAATAATTTAGACGATTTGAAGCCGGAAAACACACTCGGCACAGAGTAAAATTGGCCATAATGACATTAGGTGTTTCAATGAAAATGGATGAAGAAGTAAAGCGTGTTCTCTATGCACTTCGAGAGAAAGTAGAATCCAGTGCAGACGCTATTTACGCTGATCGTTCTGAAGCGTTGAGTGATATTGACGCGCTTTTAATATCACCATCAAAAAGCGGCTTTAAGGCGTTATTAGCTCCCACTGCAAACCTTCAAGAGCTGTCGATAGAAAATGGCTGGGGCGATGTGTTTAACGAGTTTGCCGCTCAGTTAGAGTCCTTGTAAGCGACAGCGAGCAGAGGTGTGGAAAAGCCAGTAATAAAGCATAGCTTTGTTATTCTGATATAAAAAACTGACGCTCAGCTGCATCAGTTTTTTATGAAACACATCGTGCGATTAATCCGCCAATGCAGATTCTAATAATTGTTTAAATGACTCTACTGGGTGCGCGCCAGCAATGGCATTTCTGCGGTTTACCACCACAGTTGGCACAGAGGAAATGCCCATTTGTTGCCATTGTGATTCGATTTGTTGAATGTGCTGAGCGGAGTTTGTGTCTTCGAGTCGCGCTTTTGCTTCATTCACATCTAAACCAACGGCTTCGGCTTCTTTGAGTAAAACGTTACGATCTGACACGTCTTTGTGTTCGGTGAAAAAGGCTGAGAAAAAGCGTAATTTCATCTCTGTCTGTAAGTCGCATTCTTTCGCGTATTCCAACAGAACATGCGCATCGCGTGTGTTTACAATCTTCATCTCTGGGAAATAGTCAAAGTCGAAACCAACTTCTTTGCCGCGAGCCGTCATCTCTACGCGAAATTGTACGCTGCTTTCAGGTGTTGAGCCGTATTTACGAGCAGAGTGCGCGCTTAATACTTCGCCTTCTGCCGGCATGTCTGGATTCAATTCAAACGGTTGCCATTCAATCTCAACTTGATCCTGAACACCAAGTTCTTCAATGGCTTTTTCCAAATTACGATACCCAATGATGCACCAAGGACAAACCACATCAGACACAATGTCTATCTTCACTTTACTCATAATAAAACCCACTCACGATTCAAATAGTCTAGATAGCATTAATATAAAACGTATTGGTCGAAGGGAGTGAGTAAATAAAGTGAACAATCGTTCAAGATGACGTTTTCGCCATAAATGTCAAAGAGTTCGGCACAGATAGTCAGAATACTAACTGGAAATGTCATACTACACGCGATACATTGAAATTATTAACGGAATAAAATGACAGAGAGATAAAGGTGTTTTTCCTCGATACATTCCTTGTTTTATTTCTCATGAATATTAGTTGTCAATTGACAACCAATATTCACCAATCTACACTCTTACAAAGGATTGTGAGTGATATGTCTAGAAAAAAGCACTCTAAAAAGGAAGTGGAAGAAGCGCTTGGTTACGCCGAAGAGCTTGGCTGGAAAGTCGAAGTTGGTGGCGGTCATGCATGGGGAAAAATTTACTGCCCTTATAACGACAAAGAATGTCGTTGCGGTGAATTTTGTATTTCAAGTATTTCAAGTATTTGAAGTACACCTAAAAACGCAGTTAACCACGCTAAGCAAATTAAAAGAGTCGTTGATAATTGCACCGCTCGAAACACAGACTCTAAGGCATAATGTATGAAAGAATTTGAATTTACTTTAAAGTTTTCGTTTCCGAATTCTACTCAAGATCCCCAAGAGTATATTGAGGCTTTGGGTGAGTCGGGTTGTGATGATGCGATTATCGGCATTCGCCAAAAAGGTCGAGTTGCTCTTCAGTTTACGCGCGAATCAGTTGATGCTTTTTCTGCCGTGAAGTCAGCCATTCAAGGTGTAAAACGTGCCATTCCAGAAGCCAAATTAATAGAATCCACTCCTGATTTAGTTGGCTTGACTGACATTGCCAACCTGATCGGTGTGACTAGGCAATATCTGCGTAAATTAGAAACCACGAAGGTTAATTTCCCTCAACCTGTACACACTGGAAAAGTGTCTATTTGGCATTTGTTTGATTTCCTACAGTGGTATGAAGAGTCTTTGCAGAAGCCAGTAAACCTCTCTATTAAAGAGATTTCATCTGCGAATATGCAAATCAATATTGCTAAGGAATGGGCGCAGTTGGATCATAGTACCCAATCAAAAATTGCTTCTTTAGGGCTTTAAATCTATGTTGAATCACTTTAAACGCGCAGTCGTTCTGTGCTGTTTGTTCCTCTGTTTACCGCTGAGCGCGCAATTTATCACAGTAACTGAAAAGCAGTATCAAAGCGGTGGTTATCTTATCGTGCAAGCCGCGCCGCGTTCGACGGTCGAATTTCTTGGTCATTCTTATACGTTAGATGCCAAAGGCTATCTTGTGATTGGCTTGAGCCGAGGTGTGTCAGGAAAGAAGCAAATTGCCATTACGTCGCCTTCTGGTGATGTTGAGCGGAGTACGGTGCACATTGCGTCACGACAATATAAGGTGCAACGTGTAAATGGCGTTCCGCCTTCTCGTGTGACGCCGCCTAAAGAGGTGGCAAAGCGTATTGAAGCGGAAGCGGCTCAAGTTCGAGAGGCGCGAGCGAAGGTGAGTGATTATGACTTTTGGCGAACCGATGCGTTTCAATGGCCAATAGACGGGCAAGTGACGGGCGTTTATGGCAGCGAGCGATTTTACAATGGCGTTGCATCAGGAAGCCCGCATTGGGGAATTGATCTCGCGGCGGATCAAGGTGAGCCAGTTTATGCGCCAGCGGGCGGTAAGATTGTCTTGGCCGAAGACGATTTATATTACAGCGGCGGCACTATTATTTTGGATCATGGCGCGGGCGTTAGCAGTGCTTTTTTACATCTGTCGAGTGTGGATATAAAAGTGGGGCAGTTGGTGAAAAAGGGCGAGCGCATTGCGGCGGTGGGTTCCACTGGCCGCTCTACAGGGCCGCATCTTGATTGGCGCATGAACGTTCGTGACGTAAGAGTGGACGCGGCCTTGTGGATCAAAGAGTAAGCGCGCTCTATTGGGGCTTATCTTATTGAATGATTGGTTGATTGAACGCAAGGCTTTTTCATATCGCCTTGACCTCTTTGTGCATATTCGGTTAAATCCAAAACTGCATTATCAGGATGATGCGTCCCTCAGTTTCTCTGTCGGGAATGTTCAGCAAGGAATCTGATGAATACCAAGGATGTAAAACACAAGGTTCGCCTTGGTGATTTCTGTTTCTTGGTATAAAGAGATACTTGCGAATATTGTCGGCAAATCTACCTTGATCAAGCCTGTATTAAATCAGTGACGTCTTGTTGCTGTGGGTTTTGTCTGTTGTTTGCTTTACTCAATCTGCCAGTTTTCTTCTTTTTGTTATGACATTTTTGTTTTCAACCCTTACTTATTAACATCAAGATGTAGGAATAAAAACTATGAGTTTTACACAAGATTTAGCGTGGAATGCGCGCCATATGTTACGCACTGAAAATGTGGTTTCACAGCTTAAAAATTGCAAAGGCAAAAGGTTGGCGGTGAGCACGCATTTGGACATCAAAATGGTGTCTTTCTATGAAGGCTATTTGAAACAAGGTGGCGAGCTTTTTTTAACCACTTGTAACCCAACCACAGTGCGAGATGAAGTGGTTGAGTATTTGGTGTCTTTGGGCGCGGAAGCCAGTGCGTGGAAAAACATGAGCGAGTCTGATTGGCAGGCGTCGTTGCAAAAAGCTCTGGATTGGAAACCAACGCATTTGTGTGAGTTTGGCGCGCAGTTAGGCGGTTTGTATCATGCTTCGTCGCAAACTTCTGGGGTTGTGGCGAGCTTGGAAGGCACAGGCTCTGGCGTGTCTGTATTGGATAAGATGCCATTAAAACATCCGGTGTTTAATTGGGATGATTTGGATGCCAAAGAAGGTTTGCACAATCGTCATATGGTGGGATTGAGTGCTTGGCAAGCCTTTATGGAACGCACGCATTTGTCATTGCATGAAAAGAAAGTCGTGATCATTGGCTATGGTTTGGTTGGTCAAGGTTGCGCCGATTCTGCGAAGGCGTTTGGCGGACAAGTTATTGTGGCGGAAAACGATCCTTCACGTAACTTGCAAGCGGCTTACGACGGTTGGCATACGGCGTCACTTGCGGACGTAATTGGTCAGGCGGATGTGGTTGTGACCGCAACGGGCGTGTCTGGTGTGCTCAGCAAAGCCATGTTGAGCCAACTGAAAGCGGGCGCGTTCGTGATGAATGTGGGGCACGTGAGTCACGAGATTCAATTGGACGCCATGACGGATTATCAAGTAGAAGAAGTCATGCCTGAGATTTACGAATATCGCCAAGGCGAAACGTACTTTTATGCGTTATCGAATGGCGCGATGTTTAACCTCACAGCGGGTTATGGCGACAGTTTAAACGCCTTTGATGTGTCTTTGGCACTGATGGCCGCTGGTGTAAAACACATGTTTGAACAAAGCGATCAGTTTGAAAATGGCATGCACATGTTGCCAGACCAAGCTTGGAAGCCTTTCCTGTAAATAAGGGTTTTTAATGAATAGATTAGTGTGGTTTAACGTAGCGCTAATCTATTCATCTCAACATGAAATTAATCACCTATCTTCGTTCTGAATAATCGCCATAATAGCCCTTCCTTTTGAGCCTTTTTCTTCGTTATATAGCGAACCAATCTAAGCATTCTCGTATTCGATATTGCCTTGTAATTGACTAAGAGGACAAGACGTTTTAAGGTCGCGCTATTATTTGTAAACGGTTTGTTAAAAGGCAGGAATTAGGTTGCTTTTTTATCGAGCCAAACCAAGCGATTGACGTTTGGATGTTTAGGATTTTCAGGATTTTCAGGATTTTTGATGATTGAAATAAAAGGTGTCAATAAGGTCTTTTATCAAGGTGAGCGTGAAATTAAAGCGCTTGATGATATTAACCTTAGTATTTCCGAGGGCTGTATTTATGGCGTTATCGGCTCATCTGGTGCGGGTAAAAGTACGCTGATTCGTTGTGTGAATTTACTAGAACGCCCAACACAAGGTAGCGTGCGAGTGGATGGCACAGAGCTGAATGCCTTGTCCAATAAAGAGCTGACTTTGGCGCGTCGTAAAATCGGCATGATTTTCCAGCACTTCAATCTGCTGTCGTCTCGTACTGTGTTTGATAACGTCGGTTTGCCACTTGAGCTGGCTGGCGTGAGCAAGCAGGCGATTAAAGAGAAAGTAGACAGCTTATTGGAATTGGTTGGATTGGCTGAGAAAAAAGACAGTTATCCTGCGAATTTGAGTGGAGGCCAAAAACAACGTGTGGCGATTGCGCGTGCTTTGGCGTCAGATCCAAAGGTGTTGCTGTGTGACGAAGCGACCAGTGCGTTAGATCCTGCGACTACACAATCCATTTTGGATTTATTACGCAAGATTAACAAAGAGTTCAACCTGACGATTTTGTTGATCACTCATGAAATGGCGGTTGTGAAAAGCATTTGTTCCGACGTGGCGATTATTGGCGGCGGTAAGTTGGTGGAGCAAGGGCCTGTAGGCGATATATTTGCGCATCCAAAAACAGAGTTAGCGCGTCAATTTATTCGCTCTACATTAGACCTTTCTATTCCTGAAGACTATTTGGCTCGTTTGTCTTCTACGCCAACTGAGAAAAGTTACCCTCTTGTGCGTTTGGAATTCACAGGTGCGTCGGTGGATGCGCCGATTATTAGCCAAGTCGCAAGAGAATTTAATCTGGATATCAGTATTTTGAGTTCGAATATGGATTATGTCGGCGGCATTAAGTTTGGTTTGATGTTGGCTGAGTTTTTTGGCACAGAAGACGCTACAGAACAAGCGATCACATTTCTGAAGAAGAGCAAAATTGAAGTCGAGGTGTTAGGTTATGTCGCTTGATTTGGTGTTGGACTGGTGGGTGAATAACGAGCGTCTTATTGACTTGCTTGTCACGGCGTTGGGGCAAACCATTTTAATGGTGTCTGTTGCCGCGGCCATCGGGTTTATTTTTGGTATTCCATTAGGTGTTTTGCTGCATTTAACCAAAGAGTCTGGCTTGTTGAGCAACGGTCGTCTTAATAAATCGTTAGGCGTCGTGGTGAATATTGGTCGCTCGATTCCATTTATTATTTTATTGGTTGCGCTTATTCCTTTTACTCGCTTTGTGGTGGGCAGTTCCATTGGTACAGCGGCGGCGATTGTGCCATTGGCGATTGCAGCGATTCCTTTTATTGCTCGTCTTGTTGAAGGGGCGTTATTGGAAGTGCCATCTGGTTTGGTGGAAGCGGCGCAAGCCATGGGCGCTAAACCCAAGCAGATTATATTAAAAGTGCTTTTGCCTGAGGCACTGCCAGGCATTATCAATGCGGCAACCATTACCTTGGTGACCTTGGTTGGTTACTCTGCGATGGCCGGCACCGTTGGCGGCGGGGGACTGGGTGATGTTGGTATTCGTTATGGTTATCAGCGCTTTGATGCTGCTGTGATGATGATGACCATCGTCATTTTGGTTGTCTTGGTACAAGTGATTCAAACGATTGGTGATTATTTGGTAAAACGCGTTGATCATCGTTAAGGGTGATGACGTTTGTAAATCAAGAATGAGTCTTGATAAAGGAGAAATAGAATGAGTTTCACAGTTAAAGGCCTTTTCACTGGTCTTGCGTTCACACTGTTATTGGCAGGCTGCAGCGACAAAGACGCGACGGCGGACATGAGTAAAATTAAGATTGGTGTGATTGCCGGAGCGGAAGCTCAAGTGGCAGAAGAAGCGGCTAAAATCGCAAAAGCACAATATGATTTGGATGTTGAGTTAGTGATCTTTTCTGATTACATCACGCCGAATGCGGCGTTAGAAGAAGGTTCTATTGATATTAATGCTTTCCAACACAAGCCGTATCTTGATCAGCAAATGAAAGACCGAGGCTATGAATTTGCGATTGCGGGTAACTCTTTTGTTTATCCGATTGCTGGTTATTCGAGCAAAATCAAATCGCTAAATGAAGTGAAAGAAGGCGATCAAATTGCGGTGCCAAGTGATCCAACCAACCTTGCGCGCTCTTTGATATTGCTTGAGAAGCAAAATCTGATTGGCTTAAAGCAAGGCGTTGGTTTGTCTGCCACTGTGTTGGATATTGTGAGCAATCCTAAAAATTTGAAGATTATTGAATTGGAAGCAGCACAATTACCACGCTCATTAGGTGATGTGGCGCTTGCCATTATCAATACGACTTATGCAAGCAGCCTTAACCTTTCACCAGAGAAAGATGGCCTGTTTGTAGAAGATAAAAACTCCCCTTACGTGAACTTAATTGTGGCTCGTAAAGAGAATGTTAATGCTGAAAATGTACAAAACTTTGTTAAGGCTTATCAGTCTGAGGAAGTGTATAACGCGGCAATGAAAACCTTTAACAACGGTGTTGTGAAAGGCTGGTAATTGAGCCACGGTAAAAAATTGTATAAATATGTCGTACCGTTTGGCGGTGATGAACGGGTTATTTTTTAAAGGAAACCGTAATGTTTAATAAGAAAGTTGTTAAGTTATTGAGTGTTGTACCATTTGTTTTGGCCTTGGCCGCTTGTGGTGATAAAGATGCTGAAGTGATTAAAGTCGGCGCGACAGTTGGACCACACGCGGAAGTGGTTGAAGCGGTTGCTGCTGAAGCGAAGAAGCAAGGTTTGGATGTTGAAGTGGTGATCTTTTCTGATTACATCACACCAAACGCGGCATTAGCAGACGGCAGTTTGGATCTAAACAGTTACCAACATCAGCCATTTTTAAGCAATTTTAACAACAACAGCGATCAGAAATTAACGTCTATTGGTCGTTCTATTTTGATGCGTATGGGGGTTTACTCTTCTAAGTATCAAGCAGTGACTGATTTGCCTGAAAACGCTCGTATTTCTATTCCGAACGATCCAACGAATGGTAGCCGTGCGTTAATTCTATTGGCTGACGCGGATTTAATTACCCTAAAACCGGGCGCTGACTCTAAAACAACGATTTATGACATCGTTGAAAACCCAAAGAATTTTGAGTTTATTGAAGTGGAAGCGGCTCAATTGCCTCGCACATTAGACGATGTTGATGCGTCTGTTATTACGATGAACTATGTGATGTCGTCTGGTTTGAATCCTGCGGAACAAGGTATTTACCTTGAATCTAAAGACGCAGAGTTTGCTGTGATGCACATCGCGGCTCGTGAAGAAGACAAAGACAACGAAACCTACAAAAAGTTTGTTGAAATCTTTCAGTCACAAGCGGTTCGTGACTTCATCGATGCAACTTACAAAGGCACAATCGAAGCAGCGTTTTAATTCGCTGATTCAGTAGAAAACATGACAAACCTCGGTGAGCCTTGACGCTCATCGAGGTTTTTTGTTTATTGCTCTTTATCAAACTCTTTAAGCTGAGTTTGTTCGGTAAGTCTATTAGGTAAGAGCATGAGAAAATTTGAATTATCTGACTTCAAAGGGCTAAGTCCACCATTGGTAGAAGATGCCATTGAACTGTTAACTCATTTGGATGAAAGGCTCCTGGTGTTAGTGGAAAAAGAGCTGGCTACGGGAAACAAAATTGGACGTGTTTCCAAAGGCTGGCCGAGCAAAGACGGACTGTTGGTTCAAATGTCAGGGAAAATGAAGCTCGATGTGAATTTACCTGAAGGTGTTCAGTATGAGTTTAGAAATGATCCACATTATTGGATTCATGAATTCACAACCTACAATGGTTTGAACCAAGCAAATCACGATATGTTAATCTGCAATGATAAATATTTGTCTTGATTATTGATGGTCTATATAGGGTTTATTATGTATTCAGACATGCTTAAAGAAATGATTGCGTTGCTATTAAAAAGTGACAATCGACATTGGGCGAATTGGTTTACTCTAGCGCTAGAATGGCATTCCTCTGGTGAGGAAGAGAAATCGTATAGCAAAGTGCTTCAAGCTTATGGCGGCATGGGAAGTTTCAATGATGTATTTTGGGATTTGCCTAAAGAGGAATACGATAGACTTGAACACTTAAAAGGCGAAGTGTGGAAGTACGCCAAAGAGCGATCTTGAACGCCAATGATTAATACTAGAATAAGGGATTTTGAATGAGCAGTTTGCCACATAAAATAATGACAATGGTAGAGAAGCTACATGACAAAGGTTATCACGATATTTATTTGTACTGTGGCTTGGCGCCAAGTGGGCTGAACTGGCGCTTTATTATAGGTAAGATTTCTGACGGTGTGTGGCCGAGTAATCATGGGCGATTAGTGGCTGGAAGCGTTAGAGATTCTGGTGAAGTGGAGTGGAGTGATGATACCAGCTCAGTAGACAAGCTCGCGGATGATTTTGAACGCTTTTATGGTTTGTCAAAAGAAGGCATTGATCCTAATTGTCTGGAGTATGTGAAATGGTATTCCAATGCGCTTAAAGGGTTAGAAGAGAATCGTGTGTTGGTGTTTTACGCAGATTACCGGGCACCTCATGCGCATTTATTAGACGATGCGCCACTGTATCAATAGCGTTTCAAGGACTTGTTCGTACCTTCCTTAGGCATTGAGCCAAGCCATTGCTTCTTGTGTGCTGTTTTTATTGAATAATTTGATGTTTATGGCGGTGAACTCAGCACAAAGAGTATCAATCACATCTTGAATGTGGTCATTACTGCAAATTGCTAATTTTCCTGTGTCCATTGCGGCTATCAGTAAAGAAATAGACGCCCAATGGGAATAAGCCGACGTTGTAACAAGGAGAATATTCGGAGTGAAGCCGTATACTGAAACACCTTGTTGCACTGTCTTCTCAAATATCTTTACATCGCTTTTTGTAATGGCCAGTTTCTTATCAACTGTTATTTTATAAAAATACGGGCTCGCGGAATGTTTAACCTGATGCATGTTTTCCTACTCTATTTTTCTGCTCTTCAGTTCTATTTTTCTAGAAGCGTGGCACAAACCACACAGCGATTAGATTCAACAGAACATGTGTTGCATATTTTCCATGCGTTATTTCTGTAGTGTTGATTGTTATCCGTATTTGATCTTAGCCACGTGTTGTTGCATTCAGGGCAGGTACCGAACGATCTTACAGTAAGGACTGTTTTGCATTTATCCGAGCAGTAGAGTGGTTCCATGTTTGTTGCCATTAGGGAGACTCATTTTGCTGGTTGATGATGGCGTCACGTCGCTTTTCAATGTCTCGTTTATGGTAATCAATGTGATCTTCCATGTAACGCCTTTTAGATTCTAACCATTCTGCAATGGTGCCTGTCTCTTTCACGCCGTGAGTCATTCGATAACCGATTGGGTAATAATAGGGGTCAAGGCGATATTCCCCAAACAGGACGGAAGAGGTGTAAAAGTTTGTCCCTGATTGTCCTGTGCAATGTCCTTTCCATTGTCCGTTGTAGGTATTTGATAACACAGTTCCAAAATAACAGACAAGGCTTGTTTTAAGGTCGTATTCTAGGCCATCCACGAGCCCCAATGTTACCTTGATGTTGTTTTCTTCTATATCGCACAGCAGGCGCTCAAGTTCGGTTACTAATGACTGTTCGGTCATCTCAAGCGCATAACCTTGGCTGTTCATTTCGGTGACAAAGTGACTGGCAACAAGCGGGGGAATAGTTGGATTATCTTCTAGATTCGTCATAAGTGTTTAAAGGCCTTTTAAACGTAAAGTATACATCATTCTTTTGACCATTTTGTTAACGCTTCGATGTGACTTGGTTGAATGCCACAGCAGCCACCGATAATGCTCGCACCCAGTGAGTGCCATTGTTTCGCAAACGCTAGATATTCTTCGGGAGATAAGTCTCGATAACCTTGTACGCTCAAGTTTGCTTGATGGTTTTTCGGAATGGGCGTGAAGCTATTGGAAAAAGCGCCAATGGTGATTTCTTTATCATGCTCATTCAACACGGTTTTTGTGTCGCGGATGGCTTGCTCTATGACTTCTGGTACAGAGCAGTTAAAGAAGATGCCGTCTACTTTTTCTAAAAGAATGGCGTTGATTGCTTCGACGACGGATTCCCCTGAACGCAGTGTTGCGGTCTCGGTGATGTCATCGCTTAACGTGAACGCGTAATAGCAAGGTTTGCTTGTGTCTTTTAACACGTGAGCAAAGACTTTCGCTTCTTCCATGCTGGCGATGGTTTCCGCTAACCACAGATCGACGTGTTCGTCTTGAGCAACCAATAATGCCTGTAAAATATCCGTTGCGCGGTCCGCTTGGAAAAGGTCTGGGCGATAAGAACCAAATGGCGGAGGTAATGAACCTGCGACCGACACCTTGTGTTGCGCTTTTTTGGCTACGTCTTTTGCCAGCATGGCTGCTTGTTTCGCCAGTGCTGCGCCTTGTTGCTCATAAAGCGTGTCACCAAGATGAAACGGCACGCACGCATAGCTGTTTACCGTGATGATCTCGGCGCCAGCGTCGATAAAGTTTTGATGGGCTTGCGTCACATAATGTGGCGCTTCGATTAATGCTTGAGCGCTCCATTGAGGCTGAGAAAAGGGCGCGCCAATGCGTTTCAGCTCACGACCCATGCCGCCATCTAATATTGTCAGTGTATTCATTAGAGTCTTTTGTGTGTATGAATTAAGATGAGGCCATTCAATCATAATTGCACACAAAATATAATGAAACTTGGTCAAGATGAATATGAAAAAACGCCATTCTCACCAATATAGGAAACAGCATGTTTGAATTGAAAACATTAGGTCTTTTTGTGGTGACGGCATTGGCTGAAATCCTAGGTTGTTATCTTCCGTATTTATGGTTACGAGAAGATAAGTCGATTTGGTTGTTGGTGCCTGCCGCTTTGAGTTTGGCTGCATTTGCTTGGTTATTGTCTTTGCATCCAACTGCGTCAGGTCGTGTTTATGCAGCTTATGGTGGTGTGTATATTTTTACTGCGATTTTTTGGCTGTGGTTCGTTGATGGTATTCGCCCAACAGTGTCGGATATGATTGGCGCAAGTGTCGCTGTGTTTGGTATGGCGATTATTATGTTTGGTCCTCGCGCTGCGTAATGGAGAGTGTCTTTTGGCGAAATTAATGGTTTTGATGTGCCTATTTTTATCTTCAGTTGTTTATGCAGAAGACTCTTTTCAAGCAAGGTTTGTGGAAGGGGAGTATTTGTTAATAGGACAAGGAGTTGATTCCGATGAAACCTACCAAGGTCGAGTCTCTATTTATTTAGAAAGCGATCAGTTGATAGTAAAAAGAACCATTAATAACAAGGTTGTGATGGGTGACGCACGGTTTGAAAAAGCCTTAAACGGAGAGGCCAGTGTTTTGCGTATTCGATTTACGGATAATGGTGTAAAGCATGAAACGACTTGTCTTTTACGTAGTGATCTAGACAATTACGCTCGTATTTCTTGTTACTTATATTACCCTGATCAGGATATAACCAAGCCGGGCCTTGAAGCATTGTTTATCGACCATTCAAACAGTTAATAACGAGAACCTACTATGTATAACGATCCAAAAGAAAATGCGAAAAACAGAATCGGCCAATCCATTGTGACGCTGTATTTTATTGTTAATATCGCGGTTATTGTGTATTTGGCTTGGTCTGGTTTTACGCAACCTAATGATTACTCTGTCTTGATACCTAGTATTGGCGTGTTTGTACTGGCCAAGCTTATGGAGCATTATCTTCCTAATAAATTGTTAGACGGTTCTTTTTTTGATGAAGATGAAACATGGAGCTCCTTTTTGTTTTTTATTGTCGCTCACGGTATTTTTCGTAGTATGCATGCTGGGATCGTTTTCTTTTTAGGCGTTTTTGGTGCTCAGCTTTTTTGAGTGAACACCTTAACTGGATGAGCAGTAAAATAGTTAGTTAAGGTGTTGGCATCCAATAGCCTTTGATTCGCGCTGCCGCGCCAAGGTAGATTTGGACTCTTTAGAGCTTCAATGAATTTCCCATCGATTAACATATCAAGATGAATGGCAATGTCCCGTTGTGCTTGTGTAAGGTCTTCGAGGTCATAACCCGTCCAACACCAAATGCTTTTGTCTGGGCAGTCTTTTTTGACTCGATCAACTAGCCTCTGAATATAAGGAAGGTTGGCAGGATGCAAAGGGTCTCCACCAGAAAGGCTCAACCCCGCGCGACGAATTCGAGTGTCGTTTAAGTCGTTAATGATTTGGTCCTCTAAGTCTTGAGTAAAATAATGACCGCGGTCAGGCTGCCAAGTTATTGCGTTATAGCAACCTTTGCATTGATGTTCACAGCCTGACACAAATAAAGTGCAACGAGTGCCTGGGCCGTTTACGACGTCGACAGGGTGATAAGCCTGATAATGCAAACACTTGTTTATTAAAGACCTCATAAATGTTTTACCCTGCGTTTCACCTCTTCTTGTTTGCCTGCGTTAAAAGGTCGTGCGTCAGGACTTCCTAAATACCCGCAAACACGACGCGTCACGGACACTCTGGCAGGGTTGTGATTACCACATTCAGGGCAAACAAACCCTTTGCTCGTGCAGTCAAATTCACCGGTAAAGTGGCAGTCGTAACATTCATCAATCGGTGTGTTCGTGCCGTAATACGGCACTCGATCGTAGGAATAATCCCAAATATCTTCCAGTGCTTGTAGGTTGTGTTGAAGGTTTGGGTATTCTCCGTAGCAAATGAAACCGCCGTTGCTTAGGTTCGGGTAGGGCATTTCAAAATCGAGTTTGTCGAATGGATTGACCTTTTTTTCCACATCAAGATGGAAGCTATTGGTGTAATAGCCTTTGTCCGTGACGCCTTGTATCATGCCGAATTCTTTGAGGTCGAGTTGGCAAAAACGATCGCATAAATTCTCGGATGGCGTGCTGTATAAACTGTAACCCCAGCCTGTTTCTTTTTTCCATGCTTCTGTGGTTGCGTGTAAACGACGGACGATGTTTAGGGCTTTTTCTCGTAAGGTGTCACTGTCGTAGAGGTGTTCTTGGGTGTGACCATAAAGGGCGTTGATGGTTTCGTGCAAACCAATGTAGCCAAGGGAAATGGAAGCACGGCCATTCTTGAATAAATCGATAATATTGTCATCGGCGTTTAAACGAATACCACAAGCGCCTTCCATGTATAAAATAGGTGCAACGCGGGCTTTGACATTTTCTAGTCGTGCGATGCGATTTTCTAAGGCGGTTCGAGCGGTGGCTAAACGTTGCTCAAGAATCTTATAAAATTGGTTTTCATCGCCTTTTGCTTGTAAGGCAATTCGAGGTAAATTTACGCTCACAACACCGATGTTATTGCGGCCATCATGTATTTGTTCTCCGTCTTCTTCATAAACGTTTAGAAAGCTACGACAACCCATTGGGGTTTTAAACGAGCCTGTTACTGTGACGACTTGTTCGTAATTGAGAATGTCTGGGTACATGCGTTTGGAAGCGCATTCTAAAGCCAGTTGTTTGATGGCGTAATTTGGGTCGCTTGGTGAACGATTCAGACCTTCGCGAATAACGAATACAAGTTTTGGAAAAACCGCCGTTTTATGATGTATGCCTAAGCCCGCAAGGCGATTCTTTAAGATAGAAGCTTGAACCATGCGAGCTTGCCAACTGTCGCCTAAACCGAATCCAAAGGTGACGAAAGGCGTTTGTCCGTTCGCAGTGTGCAGTGTGTTGACTTCGTATTCCAAGGATTGAAACGCATTGAAACATTCTGTTTCCGTCTGCGCCATCGCATAAGATTCAGCGTCTGGGATGTTCCATTGAGCGGCTGTTGCTAAGTGTTTGTCGTAACTGCATGTGACGTAAGGCGCGAGCACTTCGTCAATGCGATTAATCGTTGTGCCGCCGTAGATATGGCTGGCGACTTGCGCAATGATCTGCGCGCAAACGGCGGTCGCAGTGGCGATGGAGCGAGGCGGCGCGATGTCCGCGTTGCCCATTTTGAATCCGTTATTCAGCATGCCTTTGAGGTCAATTAACATGCAATTGAACATGGGAAAGAAAGGCGAATAATCAAGGTCGTGATAATGAATATCGCCAGCTTCATGGGCGGTAACAACGTCTCTTGGGAGTAAGTGTTGTTTGGCGTAATGTTTGGCGACAATGCCAGCAAGTAAGTCTCTCTGAGTCGGAATGACTTTGGCGTCTTTATTGGCGTTTTCATTGAGTAGAGACACATCACTTTGTTCTATTAATCCGCGAATGTCTTGGTTGAGTTGACTGGTGCGCTCTCGTGCTAAGTCGCGATCATGACGGTATTCAATATACGCGCGAGCCACTTCATGTTGTTTGCTCAGCATAAGCGTGTCTTCTACGGTTTTTTGGATATCATGAATAGGAATTCGCTCGACGTCTTTATAGTGATTTGTCACATGGGAAGCGACCCATTCGGCGTATTCTGGGTCTAGGTATTTTACGGCAGAAGCGGCTTTTTGAACGGCATTGATAATGAGATCGCTGTTGTAAGGGGCGAGTTTTCCGTCACGCTTAATAACGAGCTTTTGCATACTGAACCCTTTTGAATGAATGACTATATCTTGTGGTTGAGTATAGAATGAGCACTACATCTTGTATTTATGAGTTTGAGGTGATGTTGAGTTGGGTCAAGTTTTTCTCTAAGAGCGTTTTATGAATCATTCCGTTGTTGTCGCTAGGTTCTCATTTCCTATTGATGCGAACATTGCAAAAGCAAATTTAGACAGTGTTGGTATTCCTTCTTATATTGCTGATGAGCATACGGTGAATATGCAATGGCTGTATTCTGATGCTTTGGGTGGTGTACGTTTGTTTGTCCCTGAACAATTTTTGGAAGAGGCAAGGGAAGTGTTGAGTCTTGATTTTTCAGACGATGTAGATTTGATATGTGATGTAGAACCTAATCGTTGCCCTCAATGTAAGTCACAAAATGTATTTACTTATACAAAAGGAAAGCGCTCAGCATTTTTTGTGTTTTTCTTTTTGGGCTTACCTACTTTCTTTTATAAACATGGTCTTAAATGCACCGACTGCAACCACTTCTGGAAACAATGAGGGTATATGAAATCAGACACTAATGAATTGATATTGGACTTGGGGCAAGAGCACATTATTATTCAGCGCCGTTATGAAGCATTGGGTGCATTGAATGACTTTTTGATTGCTGTCTGGTTTTTGGTTGGAAGTTTTTTATTTCTCTCTGAATCTTTGGTCGAGAGTGGTACTTGGTTGTTTATTGTCGGAAGCGCTCAGCTCTTGATTAAGCCAGCATTAAAGTTGATTAGCTTGGTGCATGTGAGTCGAGTGTACAAGGCGCAAAAATAAAGCCGTTGTCCTTATATTGAACAACAGCTTTATTTGTCTTTCAGTCAGTTGAAAGAAGGGGGGTTGTACTAGAAGTTTTTACGCAGGCCAATGACAAATTCTGTATTCCCATCGTCGCTGTCAGCAGCGTTGCCGAAAGGTGTTTCATCACTGATGTAATCAATAGCGGCATAAATATCAACGCCACCCAGTTCTGGAAAGTCACGGCCTAGCTCAGCTCGAGCGGTCAACGCAGAATCATCACTGTTGTCTGGCATCCAGTAGCCAAGCGTAGCGTCTAAATAAAGACGGTTGCTTAAGAATTTTTCGTAAGCCAATTCAGGGTACCAAGTGTTGTTTTTGATGCCACGGTATACTGCAAAATCGAGACTTTTGGTCAATGAAGTGCCAATTTTAAACTCGGTTTCGTCGCCTTTTGTATCCACTAAATAGTTATAAGTAATGACTTCTAAGTCAATATTGAAACCGTCAAATTGATTGTCGTAACCAAAGCGAATGTCCATCTCGACAGGCAAACCCTCAGAATTTTCTGGCGCTTCAATGTTGATAAACTTGGCCGCCGCGTAGGCATTGCCCACTTGATGAACGGCTTGCCCGTATACGGCAAGACCATTATCCGTTTGAGTGATGCCTCGAAACAGGTAATCCGTCATTAGACCTATTTGTTTTGTAGTTTGTGCTTGAACACTGGTGGCTGCTAAAGCCGCGAATGATATGGTGATGATTTTTTTCATGGTATTCCCTATAAATATATTCAAAAGCAATACTATATGAATGACTTATTCTTGAAGAGAGTCTTCAGAAATCGCTCTTAAAAATCCAGTTATGGAGGTTGCTGTTATTTATGTATTGAGCATAAGGCGCGCGCTAATAGGGGTCAATCATTAGAACGCAATAATAGAGTAAAATTTCCCCTAAAACGTGACAGCTTATGCCGTCTATAAAGCGTCGCTACGGCATTTCAGGTTGAGTTTTAAAAGGCGAGAG
>CALLIL010000002.1 GCA_938009755.1 uncultured Marinomonas sp. | reverse complement strand
GTGTAACAATGTGGTTTTGCCACAACCATTCGCTCCCATCAAGGTAGTGAAACCGCCTTCAGGGAAAGTAAGGTTAATATCGCTTAAGACTTGTTTCTTCTTATAACCAGCATTTAGGTTTTCAATAACCAGCATTCGATTTCTTCACCTAATATAAAACAAAAATAGGCGCCACTTCTAAAGTGGCGCCATAACAACATTGCAATTTTTTAAGGTTGAAAACTCTAAAATTTAAAACTCTAAACGCGCTGTTGCATATACAGTACGTGGATCACCCAAACTAACACGATATGTACTACCTCCACTGGCGGTATAATAAGTTTCATCTGTCAGATTTTTAACGCCTGCATTAAGACGAAGCTGCATATCTTTAGCTAAAGCAAGGTAATACCAAACAGACGCATCATAAACTGTATAGCTTGGCAGAGTGAAAGTATTAGCATCATTACCAAAACGGGTACTCACATATTCAGCACCAACACCAAACCCTAGCCCTGCCAACTGACCATCTCGCACTTCATAAGACCCCCAAAGTCGAGCTTTATGATCAGGGACATTAGTGGTTGTATTGCCATCATTAGCACTTGAAGCGGCTTTTACTATTTCAGCATCAATATAAGAATATGAAGCTAATACATTTAAACCATCGAAAAACTGCATAGTAGTACTTACGTCAATACCATTCGTTTCCGTTTCACCATTAAGAACGGTATTTAAGTTGCCATCAACTGTAGCTACATTTTCACGGTCTAGCTTGTAGGCAGAGATACTGACACGTAATTTATCGTCCAACAGGCTCGATTTTGCTCCGATTTCATATTGCTTTCCTGTTTCAGGGTCGAAATCGCCACTGTATACACCTTCGGTCACAGATGGGAAGTTAGGCGTAAAAGATTCTGCATAAGACGCGTAAATAGATACGTCGTTAGATACCTCATAGATCGCACCTAACTGCCCACTGACATTATCATTCGAGCTGTCAATATCAACTGCTTCAGGGTTAGCAACTTCAGTGTAAATAATACTGTTAGAAGTCGTGTAATATGTCGTCGCGTCGCCATCAATGTCATAGTTATCGTAACGCAAGCCCGCAAGAAGATTTAAACGGTCAGTGACATAAGCTAAATTCTGAATGGACAAGCCAAATTCATTTGTAGTCGTATTGCTGTTACTAATATCCGTGCCTTCTAGTTTAGTGTTAGAAGCATGAATTGAGTCTGAGATATCAATAACATTAAGATCTAATGCGCTAAAGCCAAAGTAGTCAGTGAATGCAAGGCCATCTGTTTCATCCAGTTTTTGGCTGTGGAAGTTCGCACCAACATATAATGTATTATCAAAATCACCAAGTTCATAATCACCAAAAAGACTGTCTGATATGAAGAAATCACTAAGTTCTTGGTCATTAAAGTCAACACGACGTAACAACAAATCATTACTTGATTGAACAGATCCGGTGATAGAGCCTGAGGCAGCAATGATAGCAGCAGTACTACTATAATCATTAACCGTTCCTGTACTAAAGCCCGCTGCAGGACGAGTTTGATAATCATCCAACTCTTTCTCGTAGTAACCTACTTTAAAGCGGTTCGTCCAACCATTGTCAAACTCAAAATCCCAATCAAACTGGATTAAGTTATCTTCGCTGTCTCGAATATCAAACTCACTGTTAAAAGCATTTTCAGCGCTGTCGAAGATAGAAAAATTACCATTTCCATCATTTACAGCAACCGTGCCACGATCAATTGGTAATTCTTGCTCTGAATGGCTTAAACGCACAGTAAAGGTGTTTTGGTCGTCTGGCGTGTACGTCAAAGAAGGCGCAACCAGCAGGCTTTTGCGCTCTTGCTGGAAAGTACCGTCGGTTGTCGTTACTTCACGGTACGTTTCAGAATCTTCACCACTAATAACAACACGATATTGCGTGGTGTCAGATAAAGATCCCGTACTGTCCAATGTTAATTTTTGCTTTCCATATTGGTCAGCATCAATTTGCACAGAATGAGCACTTTCTACTTGCGGTTTTTTCGTCACTACATTGACCAACCCGCCAGGGCTAACTTGTCCATGTAAGATAGACGCAGGCCCAAGCACGACTTCCACACTTTCAACATTGGCGACATCGATATTATATTTCGAGTTAACAGGGCTTCCGTCAACAAAAAGGTGCGCGTTACGAATACCACGAATTTCTACTTCTGTTTCTGTACCACCAAAACCATCGTCCCGAGTTACAGCCGCTGAATTCGATAATACATCGTTAAGATTTTGCGCATTTTGGTCAAGAATTAATTGCTCTGGTATCACCTGAACAGTACGAGGAATTTCATCGATATCTGCTGTAAAGCCTGTTGCAGACTCCGCTTCATCAAATTCATAGCGACTTTGTGCTGTTCCTTGAATCACCAAGGTATCCAATTCAACAGACTCTCCCGTTGTGCTATCTGCTGCCATAGCTGCAGGAATCGTCAAGGATAATATCCATGCCCCAGTGATTTTTCTTTGTGTTTCACGGCTCACCAAATGAGCCAACAACTTTAACTTCATGTACTACATCCTTTATAAAACGTATAGAAATTACAAAATATTTAGAAATACATTACAAATAGTAATACGAATTGTTATCACTTAGATAATTAATGTCAACAACCTTTATTAGATCAAAATTATTTTTAAAACTTAGATTCTTGAATAAAGTAGAAATAATCAGTAGATAAAGAGCATTCTAATTACGGTCGCTTCGACTTAGCTCTACCGTCAGTTAAGAACCAAAAGGCAACACATTAAAATGAAAGAACAACCCCTTCCTCTTAGCTCTGTTTTTAACAAAACACAGCCCACTTTATTTTGTTTGCCTAGCGCTGGAGGATCCGCGGCTATGTATCGGGAATGGAAAAACAGTTTAAACAAAGTGCAGGTAGTCCCTATCGAATACCCGGGCCGAGGAACACGTTTTTCAGAACCGTTCGCAGACAATATAGAAACACTTTAAAAACAAATCGCTCATACCATTATCGCGACTGAAATAACCAATTTTCCTTTATTCGGACACAGCCTTGGCGCCCTAATCTGTTGGGAAGTTTCTCTTGAATTACAAAAACTTAACTATCCATTACCGAAAAAACTTTGGGTTTCAGCAAGAAAAGCACCACACTTTAAACCTACCATTGAACGTAGAAGTGACCTTGATAATAATGATTTGATTAAGCAACTAAAAACAATGGGGGTCCCCCTGAAGAGCTCTTAGATAATTCAGACTTTCAGGCATTAATACTGCCAATCGTTCGAGCTGATTTTAAACTTCATGATGACTATTTATTTGCAGACAGACACTCTGTATTACCTATACTACCTGTTCCTATTGTGCCTTAGGTGGAAAAAGTGATGAGCAAGTAGCTTACGATGCATTATCACAATGGAGCCGTTATAGCAGTTTATAATTCGAGCAATTTGAGTTTCAGGGCGGGCATTTTTACCTACAGGATCATACGTTTTTAAACTGGTTTCAGAATAAGATAAAAATGTGAAAGTAAAAAAAGGGTGAATAAAACAGGCCATTACCAAACGAAAAGCAATGATCTGTTTTATAAAAGCGAATAATTGAAAAATTGAAAATTAAATGGCTTAAATATCACTCCATGTTTTCAAGCCATTATCCCTATCCCATGTTTGAGTAAAATCAGCAAATGAACGTCGTTTAGCGAGCGAGGTTCGCTTTGGCGTACCAATAGACAATACCCCAAGCACACCATCTTCTTTTTTAAGATTCAGAAGGTGTCGTAAATCATCATCAGCCTCTGATGAGTGCCAAATCCCTGCAAAACCAAGCGCATGAGCAGCCAACAAGATATGTTCACACGCCGCAGCACCTGCAAGCTGTTGATCCAGTACTGTTACATTATGCTCTAGCGTAAGATCTGAGCAAACAAACAACATCATAGGCGTTTCTGAAATTTCTTTAACAAAAGAGTCAAGATTCTCTTTTGATAAGGATTCTGCATATTTCTGTTTCACCAGAATGGATAAGTCTTCAATACCTTGATCTTGTACAAGAATAAACCGCCAGGGTTTCAAATTACCGTGATCTGGTACCGTCATTGCAGCTTGTAATATTATTTCAATTTGTTCTTTATTCGGCGCTGGCTGAATAAGGTTTCCTCGCGCATAAGATCGGCGACTCATTAGGGCATCAATGGCATCCATCAGTGATCTTTTCCTCATTGCATTTTAAATATGCTGTTTTAAGCAGTTGCTGTTTTATCCGGAGCCGCGTGAAAAATTGAATCTGCTTTTACCTCAAATGCAGTAATACACCATCGATCCAATCGGTACACCTTATCCGCAACATCAAAATAGCGATCATCATGTGTAATTGCAATAATGGTGTTACCAGCTGATTTTAGCTCTGGCAAAATTTCTCGATAGAAAACCATGATAAAATATATATTGTTGCCACTATAAAAGAACAATTGTTTTTTTGATTCCACCTTATAAAAAGAAAAACCATGGTTTTCTGGGAGCTGTTAAGATAGTTAGAGAATAAATTTATAGTTTGCAAATACAAAAAAACCCCGACGTTGTGAATAATCACTAACTGTCGAGGCTTTATAATTTGGTAGGACTAAGCAGATTCGAACTGCTGACCTCTACCATGTCAAGGTAGCGCTCTAACCAACTGAGCTATAGTCCTAAAAAGTGTTGGCTATTATACGCAGAGGGTTGGTTTTGACAAGCCCTCGTCCGCACTTTTTGAAGCCTTTGTTTCAAATAGATTATTCGTTGGTTGGAATGAGCAATTCGTGACCAATCACTTCATCAATTAAGGCGTAAGGCACCTTGTATTTATTGTCTTTAAATTTCACCAAAGCGTAGTCATAACACATTTCTAGCACAGTACAATTAACAATAACGTCATTATCAATCACTCTAACGATATTGTAATTTCTTAAGGTAATCGCCATATTAAAGCGCCTTTTAAAGATAGATTAAGATTCACCAACGTCTTTTAGTTTTTTCTGTAGTTGACGTATTTGGTCTCGATAGCCTGCCGCTAACTCAAACTTCAGTTCCTCAGAAGCCTGCATCATTTCTTTCTGAAGCTGAATCATGGCTTTACGCACTTGCGCCACATCTTCCATACTCTCCACTTGATACTCTTTCGCCGTTTCAGCTACTTTTTTAACTTTTGAACCACGTTTCCCAGCGCCCGGATTATAAGCGCCTTCCATTATATCTTCTACCGACTTAGTAATGCCTGTTGGCGTAATACCATGCTCTTTATTATGAGCCTGTTGTTTTTCTCGGCGACGCTCGGTTTCAGAAATGGCTCTTTCCATTGAACCTGTAATTTTATCCGCATAGAGTATGGCTTTACCATTAACATTACGGGCGGCACGACCTATAGTTTGAATCAACGATTTTTCAGAACGTAAAAAGCCTTCTTTATCCGCATCTAAAATGGCGACTAAGCTCACTTCTGGAATATCCAAGCCTTCTCGCAATAAGTTGATACCAACCAACACATCAAATTCACCAAGACGAAGGTCACGAATAATCTCAACACGTTCAACCGTGTCTATATCTGAATGCAAATAACGAACACGTACACCATGTTCATTCAAATAGTCACTTAAATCTTCTGCCATACGTTTGGTAAGCGTTGTCACCAAGACACGTTCGCCGATTGGCGTACGTAAATTGATTTCAGACAATAAATCGTCCACCTGTGTCGCCACCGGACGTACTTCTAATACAGGATCGATCAAGCCTGTCGGACGGACAATTTGTTCAACCACCCAATCTTGATGTTCTTCTTCATACTTACCTGGCGTCGCTGATACAAAGATGGTTTGTGGTTTAATTTGCTCCCATTCTTCAAATCGCATTGGTCGATTATCCAAAGCAGAAGGTAAACGAAAGCCGTATTCTACTAGGTTCTCTTTACGAGATCGGTCGCCTTTATACATGGCACCAATCTGCGAGACAGTCACATGCGATTCATCTATGACCAGTAGCGCGTTGTCAGGTAAATAATCAAACAATGTCGGTGGTGGCGAACCCTCTTCACGACCCGATAAATAGCGTGAATAGTTTTCGATACCAGAGCAATATCCCAACTCTTGCATCATTTCTAAATCATAACGCGTTCGTTGTTCAAGGCGTTGCAATTCCACTAGTTTATTCAACGACTTAAGCTGCTCTAGACGTTCATCTAACTCAACTTTGATACGTTCAATAGCGCCTTCGACGGTTTCTCTTGGCGTCACATAATGCGTTTTCGGGTAAACCGTAATGCGAGGAACTTTACGAATGGTTTTATTGGTTAATGGATCAATGATGGATAGGTTTTCCACTTCATCATCAAACAACTCAATACGAATCGCAGTCTCTTCTGAATCCGCAGGAAAAACCTCGATAACATCGCCTCGAACTCGAAAGTTACCACGCTCCAATACCAAGTCATTTCGACTATATTGCAACTCTGCCAAACGACGAAGAATATCACGCTGATCAATTCGATCACCGCGATCCAAGTGAAGCATCATTTTTAAATAAGATTGAGGATCACCCAAACCATAAATAGCAGATACTGTTGCAACGATAATAACGTCTTCTCGTTCCAACAAAGCTTTGGTCGCTGACAACCGCATTTGCTCTATATGTTCGTTTACTGACGCGTCTTTTTCGATAAAGGTATCAGAGGCAGCAACATAGGCTTCAGGCTGGTAATAGTCGTAATAGGAAACAAAATACTCGACGGCATTGTTCGGGAAAAACTCTTTAAATTCGCCATACAACTGAGCCGCCAAGGTCTTATTATGCGCCATAATAATCGTTGGACGCTTTACCTGAGAGATAACATTCGCGACGGTATAGGTTTTACCAGAGCCTGTGACACCTAATAATGTTTGATGAGCCAAACCAGACTCAACGCCTTTAACCAGCTTTTCAATGGCTTTTGGCTGGTCTCCAGCAGGAGAATAAGACGAAACAACCTGAAATTCTTGAGACACGGACTTTTCCTAAACGCAGAAATAGACACAATAGACTAGCAAATTTTACGCTGTTCGTCCGACTGTTTTAGTAACTCTTTTTTTCATTAAACGCATAATTTCCTTTCTTATTAAACAGTAAAGGCTGCCAAGGCAGCCTTTACTTTCCCCACTACTCAGCGACACCCTCTTCATCAACCACTTGAATGACACCTTCATTACGTGCAATCAACTTACTGCCAATGCCTTTTACTTTAGATAGCTCGTCAATTGAATCAAAACGCCCATTAAGATCTCGATAAGCGACAATTGCTTCCGCTTTTTTTATACCAACACCAGACATCACCGCTGAAAACTCAGAAGCGGTGGCGATATTAATATCTAAAGGAGTGGCAGCAGAAAGAGAAAGGGGCAGAAAAGCCAAACAGAAAATACACAACCAGCGGGAAACGCACGTACGAACAGAACAAACTATATTCATCATATAAACATCCTTTTAAAAATTCTTCATACGAAGAAGCCATGGCATCATGCCAATAAAAAACCACTTAAATATTGCTCAAGAGAACAATCTTAAGTGGTTTTAGAGTAGAAGCTTTTTTAAATAAATTCAATACGCTAGTAAAACTTTATGCAATCACACCGAGATCTTTATTGGCTTTCTTTAATACAGAAATAGGGTCCACAGCTTGCGTAATCGGACGCCCCATCACCAAATAATGACTACCAGCGGCCATTGCTTCCGCAGGCGTCATAATACGTTTTTGATCTCCTTGGTCCGCACCTGTAGGACGAATGCCCGGCGTCACCAAGACAAAATCTTTACCCAATTCAGTAGACAGCATATTTGATTCTTTTGCAGAACACACCACACCATCCATACCTGAGGATTTCGCAAGCGTAGCAAGACGCTTCACATGCTGCTCTGGCGTTAGATCAATACCAATTTCCACTAAATCTGATTGATCCATACTGGTTAAGACCGTCACAGCAATCAACAAAGTGTTGTTGTCTGGTAGCTGCTGCAAAGCATTAGCTGATGACTCCATCATGCGACGTCCACCAGAAGCATGAACATTCACCATCCAAACGCCCGCTTTAGCTGCAACACTCACAGCGTTTGCCACTGTATTAGGAATATCATGAAACTTAAGATCAAGAAAAATATCAAACCCTAATGCATGTAACTCATCTAATATCGCTGGCCCCGCAGTCGTAAACAACTCTTTGCCAACCTTCACACGGCATTGGCTAGGGTCTAATCGTTTCGCCATCTCAACAGATTGCGCCATGGTTGGAAAATCTAGGGCAACCACAATAGGGGATTGGCAGCTCATTCGGAGTCCTCTTTTTAAGCTTTATATATTTTAAACTTTATGTGTATTTTGATGTATTCAACAAAATACCTAACCCGTTAAAAAACCATAGCATTGACAGTGTTATTCACCTTCCAAGCCATGAATAGGCTTAACGGTTCCCCAGCTTTTACAGCTTGGACATTGCCAATGAAGTTGATGACCAGGAAAGCCACATTGACGGCATTGATATTTATGTTTCGCATCAGCTAATTGTTCTATTAATTCAAACAACACGACCAAATGCTGCTGATTGTAGCCTTGTGAATCCGCTAACTGCAGGTTAATAAGCTCTTTAAAGCCCTTGATGGTTGGGTGCGCTCTCAGTTGCTCAACCAGAAACATTTCAGCGTACTCTTTGTCGGTTTCCATATAGTGTTGAACCAACGCCATAATCACTGTCGTTGTGGGTCTTTTCTGATTTTGCTCTTGCAAGAATTTAATATAACCACCACTCCCCCAAATTTTTCTATAACATTCTTTTAGTTTAGGAATAATCAAGGAAATGAATTCAGCATCTTGGTCTACCGCATGCTTAAGCTCTTTTATGGCATCACGATAACGTCGTTGACTATTTAAAACATCGGCTGCGCCAATACTTGCACGAACGCAGCTAGGATCAACATCTAATGCCAATTTATATTGTTGATATGCAACCTTCCATTGCTCTTTTTCCTGGAGTTCTTGCGCCATTTCACAATGGAAGTGAGCTAAACGCTTTATTTCTTTCTTTGCAGACGTTTCTTTAACGAGTTCAGCGCCAATTTGAGCGGCTTTATCCCAACTTTGCTCGAACTCATAAAGATCAACAAGTAATGTCAATATTTTCGGATGAAATTCATTTTTCTTTGATGCAGAGGCCATATTGAGCAGCAAACGTCCCGCTCTATCTAATAAGCCTGCAGACATAAAATCACTCGCTAGCTCCAACTGAACCATACGCATTTCATGAGGAGATATTTCTGGCCGAGCCAATAAGTTTTGATGGATATTAATGGCCTTCTGAATTTCTCCTTTCTTACGGAATAAGTTCCCAAGCGTAAGGTGAATATCAAAAGTATCGGAATTAACTTCTAAAGAATCAACAAAAGCATCGATGGCTTCTGTATGTTGGTCATTCAATAAATGATTTAAGCCCCGAAAATAGTCCGTTGGAACGTCTTTCTTCGGCTGTTTATTTTTTGATGTCGACGTTTTCCGCCCCATTGTCCAACCGACAAAGAGCGCAATAAACAGAACCAGAAACAACCCAATTTCGGTCAACTCAATTACTCCTTCCCAACGGAAAGCTCTTTGCTAATAGAAGCTTTTCGTAAGGCGTCCACTTCATCACGGACTTTGTCATAACGACGATTGAGGACTTTAATCTGACGATCCTGCCTAAAATAAGTAACGGTGCTGACCAATAGCGCAACAAAAGCACCCACTGTAAAAGAAAGAATGATATACAGAGCAACACTCAATTCTGGAGCTTTCCAAAATACAAGATCAAGGCTCATCAATTGCGGATTACGGATGGCAAAAAACACACCCACAACAAGGAAAAATACAATAAGAATGGTGTAGATAACTCTTTTCAGCCACTTAAGCATAAAACAACCTACGAACAATAGAATGGCGTTATTATGCCGTGATAGCTCAAAAATTTCGAGGCATAAGAAGTAAATTAATGCAGTTCATTCATTCCATTTTCAGGCAAGTTAACCAATTCTCTTAGCTCTTTACCTGGTTTGAAATGTGGAACGTACTTCGCGCTTAACTCTACAGAGTCACCTGTTTTAGGGTTTCGCCCTATTCTTGGCGCCCGATAATGCAGAGAAAAACTGCCGAAGCCTCTTATTTCAATGCGCTCTCCATTCGCCAAAGACTCAGACATATGCTCAAGCATAGCCTTAATAGATTTCTCTACTTCTTTGACTGGTAAGTGAGAGTGCTGATCGATTAGAAGTTCTATCAGCTCAGATTTTGTCATTACTGTCCTCGCGACTATATTTTAACCACCATCTAAGACTAGCTAAATCCAGAAAGAAAGCAATAAGTTAACACGTTTTAGGTGATTTTTTACGCATTTTATTCATCCAGAGTAACAAAAAATATGAATGGATTGCTTTGGTAGCTAGCATAGAAGCTATCTAGCTTTTATAATACGGCCAATATTTACCACATTGGAAGAAATAATAATGAGCTACAGCAACATTCCAGCGGGCAAAGATGCTCCAAACGACATCAACGTAATCATCGAAATTCCAGCACAAGCGAACCCAGTAAAATACGAAGTAGACAAAGATATGGATGCTTTAGTCGTTGATCGCTTCATGACAGCGCCGATGTTTTACCCTGCAAACTACGGCTATGTAAATAACACATTGGCAGACGATGGCGACCCAGTTGATGTTCTCGTTATTACGCCTTACCCAGTGGTTGCTGGTTCTGTTATCCGTTGTCGTCCAGTCGGCGTATTAAACATGTCTGATGAAGCGGGTATGGACGCAAAATTGGTGGCGGTTCCTCACGAAAAACTGAGCAAAGAGTACGGTCACATTCAAGATGTGAACGACATTCCACAATTACTACGTGATCAAATCGAGCACTTTTTCGAAAACTACAAAACACTTGAGAAAGGTAAGTGGGTAAAAGTTGACGGTTGGGCAAGCGCTGACGAAGCAAGAAAAGCGATCGTTGAAGGTGTTGCAGCATACGAAGCACAATAAGTGAATTTGCGTTAACCGCATTATTGCTTCATTAAAATGAAGACCAAAAAAAACCGATCTAAGATCGGTTTTTTTTGGTCTGTTATTATGTCCTATTACTCAGCAGAATCTAAGAAACGCTCAGCGTCTAAAGCCGCCATACAACCAGTACCAGCAGATGTAATCGCTTGACGATAAATATGATCACTCACATCACCAGCAGCAAATACACCTTTAACACTCGTTTGCGTCGCATTCCCTTCAGAACCTGTTTGAACTTTTAGGTAACCGTCTTTCATTTCCAACTGACCTTGGAAAATGTCTGTATTTGGTTTGTGTCCAATAGCAACAAACACGCCAGCTAACGCAATTTCTTTGGTCTCACCTGTTTCATTATTTTTGATACGAATACCATTTACGCCAGAGTCATCGCCCAAAACTTCATCAAGTTCAGAGTGCCACTCGATTTTTACGTTTCCATTTTTTGCTTTTTCTAACAGCTTATCAGACAAGATTTTCTCTGAGCGGAATTTGTCACGACGGTGAATAACCGTCACTGTCTTAGCGATATTCGCAAGATAAAGCGCTTCTTCTACAGCGGTATTACCACCACCAATGACAGCGACATCTTGATTACGGTAAAAGAAACCATCACAAGTTGCGCAGGCAGAAACGCCTTGGCCCATAAACTTCGCTTCACTTTCCAAGCCCAAATATTGAGCACTTGCACCCGTTGAGATAATCAAAGCATCGCAAGTGTAAACACCAGCGTCACCTTCTAAACGGAACGGACGGTTTTCTAAGTCCACTTTATTAACATGATCAAAAATAATTTCAGTATCAAAACGTTCTGCGTGTTTGCGCATACGATCCATTAATTCAGGGCCTTGAACACCTTGATCATCGCCCGGCCAGTTATCAACATCTGTTGTTGTAGTAAGCTGACCACCTTGTTGCATTCCTGTAATCATTACTGGATTAAGGTTCGCGCGGGCCGCATAAACAGCTGCGGTGTAACCTGCAGGACCGGAACCTAAAATCATTAATTTAGAGTGCTTTACTTCGCTCATGTTATTGCTCCTGAAAATAAATATCTGCTAGGCGATCAACGTATTGCGCCTAGCGAAAATGCTGTGTGGAATACTACCGAAAAACCACTAAAACGTTTAGCGAAAAATATTAATAACTAACATAGGGGCTTTCTATCATTTTTCAACCAAGCACGCCTTACATTCTGGGTCTTTTGTTAAGCGCATTTCACGCCAACTGCTTTCAAAGCCGTCAAATAACTTTAAAACACCGTGCTTTACTTTGCCGCAACCACTTGCAAGCTTTATTGCTTCCAACGCCTGAAAAACTCCCAGCAATCCAACCACAGGCGAAACAATTCCGCTTTCATTGCAACTTAACTGTTGGTCAGATAAAGAAGGATATAAACACTCATAACAAGGTGTTAATTCTTGATGGTATAGAAAACTAATCAACTGCCCTTCCCAACGAATGGCAGCAGCACTGACTAAGGGTTTCTTCAATGACAAACAAGCACGATTAATTGCCTGTCTAGCGGTGAACTTATCCGTACAGTCCAGTACCACATCAGCTTTGAGTATCGACTCAGTAAGAGACTCACCAACTAATTTTTCAGCAATCACCTGAACCTTCACAGCAGGATTTTTTTTCGCAATCTGATGTGCCGCAGCATCCACTTTATTACGGCCGACTTGATCTTCATCATACAACACCTGGCGAGGTAAATTACTGCATTCTATTTGATCGCCATCAGCCAGAATCAAAGTGCCAATGCCCGATGTGGCCAAATACGTCGCAGCAATATTGCCCAATCCTCCCAAACCAATCACCAACACACAGGTCTGAGATAAAGCCATTTGCCCTTCTACATCAAAATTTGGCAACAACAATTGCCGACTGTAGCGATCTAATTCTGATTCATTCATTTGTGGCTATATTCTTCTCTTTTATTCATTTTTTGTTCTAAGCATTCTGCCCGACAGGTCAATTATTTGTTAAACTTGTCAGCTTAACTTATTCACGAGCATTCACATGAAATTCCCCGGCAGACGTAAACTTAAACACTATTTCCCAGTATCACAACCAAAACCAGTTTTGCCTACGTACGAAGTGCAGCCAGACAAAGACACTTATATTGTCGGTTTGGATGAAACCATTGTGGATGTGGTTGCTAATGTTTCCAATGAATTTCTAGAAAGCTTCAACATCCAAAAAGGTTTATCCAATCTTGTTGACGTTGAAACGGCCACAGCGATTTACAGTGAGCTAACGGCTCAAGAATGCATTTCTGACCATTTTGCAGGCGGCACCATTGGCAACACCATTCATAACTATTCTGTCTTAGCCGATGACAAATCCGTCTTGCTGGGCGTTATGTCGGCCAACATCACATTAGGTTCTCCTGCTTACCACTACATTTGCCACACCAGCAGCAAAGTCGACATGAACCATTTACAAGGCGTTGCTGGCGATATTGGTCGCGGAATTACCTTAATCACACCTGATGGCGAACGCACTTTCGCCATTGCACCGGGTGACATGGACGAGCTAAACACAGACCACATCCCAGAGAACATTATTGCTGGCGGAGCCGCTTTAGTCACTTGCGCTTACCCTTTACGCCATCAAGGTAAACCCATCAAAGAAGCCATGTTACAAGCGTTGAAATACGCACACGATCATCAAGTTCCAACGGTTTTGACTTTAGGTACTCAACATTTAGTCGAAGAACACAAAGAGGAATTGCTCGAACTCATTAAAAAGCACGTCAATGTACTGGCCATGAATGAGCTAGAAGCTGAAGCCCTCACGGGCTTTGCCGATCCACTTCAAGCAGCTGATGCTATATTAGATCACGTTGACATAGTCCTATTAACCGCGGGGCCAGATGGCATGTATTTGTGTGGCCATACTGATGAAGACTTTAAACGAGAAACCAGCAATCCTATTAAATCTGGTAGTTTAGCCGACTTCAATCGCTGGGAGTTCAGCCGCCCAATGCTTCGTGAAGCTTGCAAAAAACCAATCAAAGTCTTTTCCCATATCGATCCTTACATGGGCGGACCAGAAAAAATTCGCAACACCAACGGAGCGGGAGATGGCGCTTTATCTGCATTGCTTCACGATATTTCAGCCAATCACTTTCATAGAGAAAGCATTCCAAACTCAAGCAAGCACTCTGCGCCTTTTTTAGCGTATTCTTCTTTTGCGCAAATTTGTAAATATTCGAATCGAGTCAGCTACGAAATATTGGTACAGCATGCGTCACGCTTATCACGCGGCTTACCTGAACGGGAAGACAGCCTAGAAGAAGCGTATTGGGAACGCTAATAATAAGCCTATTTACAAATAAAATCATAGACATAAAAAAACCAGCCTCAGCTGGTTTTTTTATGTCAAAAGAACAAATGCAAATTACATAGACTCAATCGCAAGCGTTTCATCTTCGTTTCGATCAAACATGCGATCCAATTCAAGCAAGATAACTAACTCTTCTTCTTTTTGGTAAACACCGTGAATAAATTGCAGTGCCGCATCGTTACCAACACTAGGGCTTTGCTCAATCTCACCTTGATACAAATAAAATACCTCTTGCACCGCGTCCACAAGCAAGCCAATTTGCTCACCGTCATGCTCAATAATGATAATACGCGTATCATCCGTTACCGTGCAGTCTGGAAGACTGAAACGCACTCGTGTGTCCACAACCGTAACAACATTACCACGCAAGTTAACAATGCCTAGCACATAACCAGGCGCACCTGGAACAGGCGCAATTTCACTGTAGCGCAACACTTCTTTGATGCGCATAACATTGATGCCGTACGTTTCATCAATTAACTTGAACGTCAGGTATTGTAACAATTCGCCTTTTTGTGACTCTGTTAAGGCTTGTCCATTTTCTTTCACTGGTGCTAATTCAGACATCGTTCATATCCGTCTTTAATTTAATTTGATCATCATAATGTAGATCTGATCCGGCTTTTTGTCTAGTCAAAAACCGTATGATGAGTCTACAAATACATAACATAGAGTAAAAAATAAATTGCCTTACTCTATTCCAACGATTATCCAGTTAGCTTTGGCATCGGCTGTATCTTTCTCTAAGTGCCAGATTTCATTGGTATCAGAGGTTTCATCGCCTTCTTTAATCCAACCAGAAAACTGCAATGAAATAGACGCCAAAGTGCCTGTCATCTCACCACGGACAATTTCAACCATCAAAGAAATGACTTCTGTACGAGGTTTATCAGCACCATAGCTTGCACGTTCTTTTACTAATGCGTTGTACAATTCAGGGCTCACATAATCTAAGATTTCATCAAAGTTATTATCGTCCCATGCTTTTTGCAGTACCACATAATGACTCTTAGCTTGTTCTACAAACGCTTGCTCATTGAAACCCGCTGGCAATTGAATGTCTGGCTGCCCGCCGAATCCACCACCAAAACCTTTGTTAAAGTCTGAAACGCCTGAAGTTTGGTTCGTACCTGGCATCTCACGGAACATGCCATTTCCACCTGCTTGAGCTGCCGCTGCACGACGCTTTGGTTCGATGAAAAATTTATAAACCAAAAAGCCAATTAAGGCGAACAGCAAGATATCACCAAAAGAAATACCGCTGAATGCACCGCTGCCTAATAATGCGGCAAACAATCCACCCGCTAACAATCCACCAAGTAAACCACCACCCAAGCCACCGAATAAACCGCTTCGACCTGTCGTGCCAGTACCAGTTGTTTTATTCGTTGTACCTGTTGTCGTATTGCTTGCAGATTTTGACTTAGAAATCGAAAAGCTTTTACCAAAACTCTTACCACCACCAAATTTCTTTGCTTGAACTTCAGCACTATAACCACCAGCACCAAGCGCCAGCACACATGCCATAAACATTGCAAATACAGTTGTTTTCACAAAATATTCCTCTACTTAAAGTTAACCAAACCAACGGCATTGCGTAAGTCGGAAATCAGGGCACGAGCACGCGCTCTCGCTTTTTCAGCGCCCGCTTGTAAAACCTCTTCCACATGAGCTGGGTTTGCTATCAACTCAAGATATTTTTCACGTGGCTCACTTAATTGACCATTAACCAAGGCAAAAAGTTCTTTCTTTGCTTCACCCCAAGCAATGCCATCCGTAAATTTTTGACGCATTTCAGCGATCTGCTCTGGTGTTGCAAAAGATTTATAAACATCAAATACCACAGAATCATCGGGATCTTTCGCTTCACCAGGCTCCAATAAATTAGTTTTAATCTTATTGATGCCTTTTTGAAGTTTCTTCTCGGTATCAAACAAAGGAATTGTATTGTTGTAGCTTTTACTCATCTTGCGGCCGTCTAAGCCTTTTAAAATAGAGCCTTCTTCACCTACTACCGCTTCTGGTAGAACAAAATGCTCACCGAATAAATGGTTGAAACGACCTGCAATGTCACGGGCCATTTCAATGTGCTGAATTTGGTCACGGCCAACAGGCACTTTGTTCGCATTAAACGCCAAAATATCCGCCGCCATCAAAACAGGATAACAGAACAATCCCATAGTAATACCGAAATCAGGGTCTTGCTGATTCGCCACATTTTCATCCACCGCGCCTTTGTAAGCGTGAGCACGGTTCATCAGGCCTTTCGCTGTCACACAGGTCAGTAACCAATTTAATTCGGCAATTTCAGGAATATCAGATTGACGGTAAAACGTTGCTTTATCAGTATCTAAACCACACGCTAGCCAAGTCGCCGCGATCTCTAATCGTGATTGCTTCACGCGCTCAGGATCTTGGCATTTAATCAAAGCATGGTAATCTGCTAAAAAGAAGTAAGACTCCGTATTGTCCTGACGACTTGCTTCAATTGCAGGGCGAATCGCGCCCACATAATTACCCAAATGCGGCGTACCTGTCGTAGTAACACCAGTTAAAACAATTTCTTTAGCCATTGCTGATTACTCTTTCCTACATTACATCGTATCGAAATTTGCGCTTACACTAGCATAAAACAACAAGCGCAAGAATCATCTGACACAATAATTTAAAGACTGTCTTTGTTAATGGAGCCGAAAGCGACGAAATCAAGTAAAGAGAGTGCGTTTGAGATCTCACTGACACAAAAATCTAATGGCCCCACAATGCTTCCATTAATCCAGAATACCTTTCAATTCTCGTTTGTGTTGCAGTGCGAATCAAACCGCTTCCGCCCCATAAGGTGAAGTTCTTTCTGGCGCGAGTGATGCCTGTATAGAGGAGTTCTCTGGTGAGCACTGGCGATGGCGTGGTTGGCAATAGCAAGGCAACCCGCTCGAATTCTGAGCCTTGGGACTTATGCACTGTCATGGCGAAAACCACTTCAAATTCACTGAGTCGGCTTGGCAATAAACCGGTAAACGAGCCATCAGGTTGCATGAACCAAACTCGTAATCGTTGCGACTCGTCTGGCATACAAAGTCCAATATCGCCGTTAAATAAACCCAATGCGGCGTCATTTCGCGTCAACATAACGGCTTTTCCAGGATACCAAACATGAGGGTCTTTCATGCGCCCTCTTTGGTAAAAATATTGCTCTAATTGCGCATTGACTTTCTCCACACCAAACTCGCCTTGACGCACAGCAGTGAGTATTTGATAACGGGAAAACACGTCATACAATTTGGCAATATCACTGCCTGTTTTGACAGCCTCCCAATAGTCGTCATAACCTTTTGCCAAAGCGGGAATATCGGCTTTCTTTTGACCTTCATCCGGTATTTGCCAATGCACATCGCTGTGTTCTGCTTGCAGGCAAGCCAAGACAGCCTGCGCATCACCTGCGTTCATGGCTTTTGCCAAATGACCAATACCACTGTTTGCATCAAAACGATAACTGGTACGAAGCAAGATCAACGCTTGGCTGATTTTTGGTGCAGAGGCATTACCAAACGGCCTTATATTTTCGCCTGTTATATTGGCCAAACGTTCTGCCCATTCAGGTTGGAAATACACGTCTTCAATGCCAAAGGATAAATCCCCCAACACACTGCCCGCTTCCACTGAGGCAAGTTGATCTTTGTCACCCAACAAAATAAGACGAGCGTGAGGCGGTAAAGCGTCGATCAGTTTCGCCATCATGGGTAAATCCACCATGGACACTTCATCCACCAATAACACATCCAAATGCAACGGATTCTCTTTGTTGTGTTTAAAGCGACTGCGACCAAAATCACTCCCTAACAATCGATGCAATGTGCTGGCTTGTTCTGGAATCGCCTTCTTGATCTCATCGCTCAAAGGTAAACTCGCTTTGGCTTTGGAAATAGACTCTGTTAATCGTGCTGCCGCTTTACCTGTTGGCGCTGCTAATTCAATACGGAGATGGTTTGTCGCCTGACTCGACGAAAAAGACTGCGCCACCAACAAAGCCAACAACTTAGTCACCGTCGTTGTTTTCCCTGTTCCTGGGCCACCACTGATGACAGAAAACGGCAAGCTTGCCGCATTCGCCACAGCGACTTTTTGCCAATCCACTGGTCTCTCTCCAGTAGAAAAATCTTCACTGTTAGAAGTCGAATCAGGAAAAAGTTGTCCAAGTAACTCTCCGTCTACACCAAACGGCACGGCATTGAACTGACTTTGTAGATAATCCAAAACCTGTTGCTCGTATTGGTAATAGCGGAACAAGTACAAACGCGTTCCAACCAAGACCAATGGCCGCTCGCTAACAGAGGTATTTGGTGCAATAACGCGAGACACCAAAGCGCTGGATTCAAGCGCGTCACACCAAGACTCGACACTCGTCACGCCAACAACGAGCAAAGCATCATTAAGACTTTGTTGATCGATCCCTTCAGGTGGTTTCTTCCACAATACCGCAAGATCAATACAAATATGCCCAGCACCAAGATACGCACTACACAAGGCACCCGCTAACAATACAGAGAACGAGTCTTCATTTGCTTGATGGCTTAATTGCTCAATCCATTGACGATCTATGGCGCGCAATGCGCCTTGTTCTTGTAACTCAGCCAAGGTCATTACAGTATTTTGAAGCGGTTCGCCGACTGTGTTTACTGCGTTGTCGTCCATTGTGCCGAGAAGGTCTAATTGATTAGAAAAGTCCATATTGCACCGCCTCGTCGTTTTGTTGTTCTTCTTTCAATTTTTGCGGTTTCGAATCTGGCTGGCCCGTAAACAAAGCATCCAATGCATTTACATGAGCCAAGCTCAAACGGGTTTGGAAAATACCTGTTTTTTGCCCAACCGCCATGCCTCGTAAGAACAAATACGCCACGCCGCCTACGTGCTTATCGTAGTCATACTCTGGCAAACGTTGTTTCAATAATCGATGTAAAGCCAAGGTATAAAGCTGATATTGCAAATCGTATCGATGATCTGCCATGGCATGAATCAAGTTTTCTGACTCGTAATCCGCAAAGGAATCACCCAAATAATTCGATTTGTAATCCAATACGTAATAACGGCCTTCCCATTCAAACAACAAATCAATGAAGCCTTTCAACATGCCTTTCAATGGTCGATCTTGAATCGCTGGCGCAACACGTGACACCGCATCGTGCTCCCTTGAAATTCGATCTAGTTGCAAAGCATTCATGCCACCGACTGGAATGAAAAACTCCAACTCTTTACGACACGCTTTTGCAGGCAGTTGCCCTAAACTCATGCCGTCCATGAGTTCCGTGTTTATCATGTCTGGCAACCAGTCTTCTAATACCGTTTGCCATTCAGCAAAGCCTTGGCGATCATAAAACTCCGCCATTAAAGAGTGATGATTGTTTTTCAATAAATCTTTGAACGTCGGATCTGGCAGCACATCATGTAAGGCTTTTCCTTCTAATGTGTCATGCAAGAAAGTCCCGGGATTGGCGCCTTTCGGGAAAGTAAAACGCGTCTGCGCTGGCGACTCTTCCACGCTTTCCATGACGTCAACCAAAGGCTCCGCCGCCTTGGTCATTTCGTCCAACCCTGGCACGCTTTCATCATGATGATCTTTTTCTTCCACCACCAAAGACGAATAACTTCCCACCCACCAATCTCGCTCTACTCGACCAGAAAAGGTTCGGGCGCTTGGTGAACTCGGTTTGCTTTGCGCCATTTCGTATCGAGGTAACGTTTTTGGCTCATCGGGTAAATCCACCAGTTTTACTTGCTCAGCAGAATAACGTCCACAAAAACGCTCAAGGCTTGCATACAATTCGCCCGCGTCTAATGGCTCACCTTCTGCGACTAACGCACCAACGCCGCTTAAATGCACATCACACATCGCGCCACGGGTTTTGGTGGATTTTTTACCCACTTCCATCGCGCCAATAAAACACGCTTCTTTCGAACGTGTTAACGCCACATAAGCTAAGCGTATTTCCGCGGCATACAATTCTTCTTTGTGTTGCTCACTTTGTTCTTCGTCTGGATCCACGGCAATCCACAACTGCTCTTGATTGTCGTGATACAGCGCAGAAGTACCTTGATCTCGATACGGCATAAAGGCGAACGGCAAATACACAATGGGATATTCCAGACCTTTACTCTTGTGAATGGTGACAATACGCACCAATTCCGCGTCGGTTTCTAGACGGATTTTCTGCTCGTCACTGTTACCATTTGGGTTCTGAATCGCCAATTTAAGGTAACGTAAAACGCCTTCTTTTGAGTCCAGTTCAAGGGATTTTTGCTGGAGCTTTTCAGTGAGATGCAAGAAATCGGTTAGACGTCGTTCGCCACCTAAATGACTCAACATATTGGTCGCTAAGGAAACGTCTTGCATGAATTCCCGTAACATAGGCAACAAGCCTTGTTTGTCCCAAACCTCAAGATAATGGCGAAAAGCTTGCCCCCACTTTTCATAAGCCACATCGTCATGATTGAGCGTGTCGAGCTCTTCTAACGTCCATTCCACTAACCCTGTTGCCAAGGCTGAACGTAACTTAACCTCTTGCCCGTTCGACAAGATCGCCGTTAATACAATAAGCAATTCACGTGCTTCTACGGTTTCAAACACCGAGCCTTTATCACTCAAATACACACTGGCAATGCCGCGTTGGCGCAAAGCGTCTTTTAACGCATTGGCTTGGCTGAAATTGGTCACCAAGAGTGCAATGTCTTTTGGTCGCACGCCTTCTTCGCCAATCAAGGCGCTTGCGTTTTGTCCTTCTGGCTCTTGTCCTTCTCGCTCTTTTCCTTCTAGTAAAAGCTCATGAACATGTGCGGCGCAAGAGTCTGCCATTGAGGTGCGATAATCTTTTGTGGAAACAGGTTCGTCACTGTGTTGATACAAAAACTGCAACGCCGCTTGCGTCTCACCTTGGCGAGTAAAACAACCTTTTATGCCTCGATCTTGCACTTCCACAAAGGGAATGCCCGACACTCGAAAGGGATTTTCTTGTGTGCTAAACAGACCATTAACCGACTGAATCATGGTCGCCGACGATCGGTAATTGGTCGCCAAAGAGTACACACCATGAACATGTTTTTTGGCCGCCAAATAGGTGTAAATGTCCGCACCACGAAACGCGTAAATCGCCTGTTTCGGATCACCAATCATAATCAAGCCAAGGACATTTTGGTTGGTGTCCGCTGAATGATAAATGGTCGAGAAAATGCGATATTGCACCGCGTCCGTGTCTTGAAACTCGTCGATCATGGCAACGGGATAAAGATGTCGTATGCGCTTCGCTAACTTGCCTGCTTCGTCCTTCGATAACGCCACATCAAGAGACGTCAGTAAATCGGTAAACGTCAGAGATTGCGTACTGCGTTTCCAGCGCGTCATACGTTCTTGTGTTTTTGCCCATAACTGCGCCAGCAGCACGGCTTTTAATCGTCCAGAATCTGGGAAACTTTCCCGTAGAGATTGCACCAAGCCAAAGAATTCATGAGCAGGCAATTCACCATTTTTACTAAGGCGCGAAGCATGTTCATTGGTGTCGAATTTTTCGAGGCTTTTGTCTAATTCAAAACGAGGCGAATTGGCCCATTGTGTCATCGCTTGAATGTCTTTCGTTGGGTCTTTTTTCCAGAAAGTACGTTTAATGCCACTGCGCCCTAAGGCGTCAATAATGTCTTGAGAGTGAGCAAGCCACATCGTTTTTACTTGCGCCATGATGTGTTGAGCGCGAGTTAAGGCATTTTCCCAATCGTAATCTGGCACCGCCAATTTTGCGTCTGGCTGATTATTCAATAACGATAAGTCTTTTTGCAGGGCGGCAGGCCCCGACCAAATCGGCTGAATCAACGCCGCCTTAGTATCATCCATTGGGTAAAACACACTGCGCCACACATCTTTTACCGCCAATGACAAAGGCGCTTGCTCGTCGGTTTCAATGGTTTGTTGAAACAGCATGCGGCTTTCAAAAGCATTCTGACTCAGCATGCGCTGACAAAAACCGTGGATCGTGAACACTGCCGCTTCGTCCATTTGCTTCTCGGCGTAGAGCAGCTTTTCAATCGCGTCTGCTTGTTGTACAGGCGTCATTTGGTCGATCCAATCCGCTAAAAAAGCGTCTTCGATACGGCTTTTATTATTCTTACCATTGTCACTGCTAATCAGCAACAACGCCTTGCGAGCGGCACGAATTCGAGAACGAATCCGAGATTTTAATTCTGCGGTGGCGGCTTCTGTAAAGGTCACCACGAGGATTTGATCAACCGTAAGCGCTTTGTCTAAATCGCCCTCTTCTCCAATTGGCACCAATAACCGCAAATACAAATTCGCAATGGTGTAGGTTTTACCTGTGCCTGCGCTGGCTTCGATTAAGCGCTTACCGAACAATGGAAACGACAATGCGTCGAGCTTTTCTGTAGCCACTTTTTCAGACGTGGAACGTTCGCTAACAAGGCTCATTCGAGCACCTCCAAATGACGATGCATCGGCAACCAAATTTGTTCGCACATGCTCACAAACACTTCTTTATGTTCCATCAAATTCGGGAAATAACGTTGCCAATAAGCGTCTTCCACTTCGCTGCTGGTAAACGCACTGCTGTTGTCTTGATAGGTTTTTAGCGCTTGCTCCCACGCGATATCAGCGTCTTCAGACGCTTTACTGGAACAGAAACTTTTGCACCACGCATCGGCGCTTTTAGCAGGTAAAATAAGCGGCTGACATAAACCCGTTTGCAACAACGTCAACATCTCTAAAAGGCGCTGTTTGGCGTCTTCTGGCGGAAGAATGATAAAACCTTGTTGAAGCAACTTTCCTGTTTTCGTCAGGTTAATAAAGTGATGTTGTTTTGGTGTGCCTTGGGCGCACAAAGCCAAGTGCTCAATCCAAAACTGCATTTTTTGATGAGCTGATAAATCCCCAAGACGATAAGACAAACGCGTTGTTGCAGTCGGTAAATCCAACCACGCTTGCAACAACAATGTGTCTAGAGGCAAATACACTTCCACAGGCTCGCATTCTTCCAAGGCGTAACCTTGTAGAACGCTTAATAATCTTCGGCATTGATTCTGGCTATTTTGCAACGACAAACGCCCAATTGCGCCATAAGGCAATTCCCCCATTAACGATAATCGCTCAACAAATTCGCCTTCGTTGCCTTTCAATATAGACTGCAACAATTCGTCTCTCAGCTTGTATCCCGCTAAGCCTTCCAAGGCAAAAGGCTCGTCTTCTAATTCCTCTTCTTCCCTTAAACTCAAATAGGCTTTTAGTCGACGTTGAGTGAAGTATCGCGCTGGATGACTGATAAACCGTGACACTTCGTCTAATGCGAGGTCCAAACGAGGTTGCTCTAAATTCGCCAACGGCGTAATGACCTGATGGCTTTCTTCTGTTTTCACACTTAACAAAGCTGGCAGCCATTGCTCGTCGTAACTGTACAAGTAAGACTCTGGGTTTGAGCCAGTGAGTTGCGACTCAGAATAATACGCACCATTAAAAGGTTGTAATGGATGTTCGATAATCAGTTTTTTCAACAAGGCGGCTTGCGCGTCGTCAGGCATGAGCGATTGATCGCCTTCATACACGCAACTCTGGCCTATGTATTCCAACAATTCACTGACCAAGATCGATGGGTTCTTCTCACTGTTGTCTTGAATACTGCGTCCAACGTAACTGAGATAGAAACAGTCTCGGGCCGACATCAAGGCTTCAAGGAACAAATATTTGTCGTCTTCTCGTCGGCTTCGATCGCCACTGCGATATTGCCCAACCATGAGATCAAACCCCATTGGCGCGACGCTGCGAGGATAATCGCCTTCGTTTAGCCCTAAAACACAAATCACTTTGAATGGCACAGAACGCATCGGCATCAAGGTACAGAAATTCACGCGACCTGCTAGAAAGCGTTGCCCGCCTTGAGATTCTTGTAACATCGGCGACAAAAGTTGTCGTAATACCTGCTGATCCAAGGCGTCATTGAAATGCGCTTGTTGCCATTGCTTGGTGAGTGTATCTAATTGGTTTTTTAGCAATTTTTCAAACGAGTCGTCTTCTTCTAACAAGAAGAAACGCTTCGATAAATAATACAAGGTCGACACCCATTCTTTCGGTGTTAACGATGTCATCAGACGAGATTGCGCATCATCAATTGCCACAAGGAATTCTGCTAATTTACCGGCAACGGATGCTTCTAGCCCTTCAACGTCGCCGTAGCTCAATGTGCCTTGCCAAATATAATCGTGTCCCATAGCGTAACCAAGCAACATACGTCGTACGCCATTAAGCCAAGTGTGAGATTCCTGAGCAGGAAGATCATGTTGTTGCGCTGTTTTCTCATCTAATCCCCAACGGACGCCCACTTCGGTAGACCATTGGCGAATACGTTCCAATTCTTCTGGCGTCAGTTCAAAGCGCTCCAATACCGCAGGCACTTCTAATACACTGATGAGTTCAGACAAGGTAAAGCGACTTTCGCCTAATCCGAGCAAATACAAATACGCATCAACAATGGGGTTTTCCATGCCACCAGATTGGTCAATTAAGGCAAACGGAATCTGCTTGTTATTTTGATCAAAGTGACGGCTTTGACCACCGAAAACGGCTTTTACAAAAGGGCTGTACGTGTTCACGTCTGGCAACATGACAATCACGTCTTTCGGAGTCAGTTCAGGGTTTTTCTCAAACATGTCCAACAGCTGATCATGCAAAACTTCCACTTCACGCAAAGCACTATGGCAAAGGTGCATACGGATACTTTGGTCATCTTGTGCAATAACATGCCGGTATTCCGCACTGGTCATTGCGCTGTCTCGTTCTTGCTTCGCGCCATGGTTTTCAAGCGTTAACACATCTTGCTGAACCCATTGCAACAAACCGTTTGATTCTGGACGTTGGTAGTTTTCAAATATCTCAACTTCGTTGTCAGCCATTTCTTGCAGCTGAGCAATGTAATCTCGCCCTAAACGCCCCCAACTTGCCAGTAAAGGGTTCGCATCAAGATGCAAGGTGTCTGTACTTAATCCTGGTTTAAGCGTTTGGCGTTTTATTTCTCGGCCTAGATAGTGTTTATCCACCACATCGCCCCAATAAAAACGACAAGGGTTTTGCAGAAATAAATGCACATCAATCCAACCGGATGCCGCCAAAACGCGTAACGACTCCAGTGTGTTCGGAGGCAAAGAGGAAACACCAAAAATAAAAATACGCTGAGGAATATCAACGGGACGAACTGAAGATTGCGACGCGTCTTGTAACGCTTCAATCAAATTGCCACGGTGATACAAAGACGTGCCTTGTGCGCTGATGTCACCGACTAAATCCCGCCATAAAATGGCTTGCCAAGGCTGTTGTTCAAATAAGGCGTTTAACGCAGAGTCGCTTTGGTCGTCACTTTCCCACGCTTTGATCCAATCTGGTCGGTAAACCAGGTATTGGTCATAAATATCCGCAATGCTGCTGCACAGCTGAAAGCGCCTAACTTGGGTATCATCCTCTTCTAAATACCAATGTAATGCCTGAAATTCAGGATCGCTTAGACGAGAGTCTAAAAGGCGCATCAAACGCCAGACTAAGAAGGGCTTGTTAAACTCACTTTGTGATGGAATATCATCGAGTGTTTGTGTAAAAGTGTGCCAGATAAAAGTGGAAGGCAGCGGAAACGCCAAGCCAGCGGAAATAGAGTGAGACTGGGCAACAAACATTTTTAACCACTGCGCCATGCCAGGGTTTTGGACTAGAATATGCTCATCGTCAAAAGGGTTTTCAGGTGGTGATACCGCTAATATTTTGGCAAGTAATACGGCTAAATCCTCTAGTCGATTACCAGTATAAAGTTGAAACATGCCTGAGTCCTACGGTGTTTATAAGCAATGAACTAAAATCAATATAGAACTAGCGTAACCTTGAAGACAGATAAAAAAAAGCAGGATTTAGATTGTTTTAGAATGGTGGAGCCTAGGAGGATCGAACTCCTGACCTGTTCGCTGCCAGCGAACCGCTCTCCCAGCTGAGCTAAGGCCCCAAAAAGCGATGAATATTTTATGAGCGACGTAAAAAGGAGTCAATCATTTTTACATCATAAGCACGAAGGAATAACATACATAAAGACACAAAGTGATTGTATATAAGCTTTCTAATATATATAAACTGGTTATTATGGTTAAATTTTAAACATAATTTTGTATATCTGATATAGAAATAAAGAGAGTAGTTCGATGGAGTTTCCAGCGATTTTAGACGACTTAATGATGGCACAGCAGCCTATTTTTAAAAGAACCAAAGAGATTTTTGGTCATGAGTTACTGTTTCGTGAAAAAGACTCTCAAAATGCGAATATATTAGATGGTGAAGTGGCAACAAGCCAAGTACTTGTCAATTTATGCATTGGTATAACCAAACTAGAATCTGAAATGAAGACGCCGTTCTTTATTAATATGACCACAGAATTAATGCTCTCTGATGCTTTTTTTCCTATCGCCCCGAATACCGTCTATATCGAAATTCTTGAAAAACAAGAGCTCACTTCTGAATTTATTGATGCCTTAAAAAAATGGCGTGCAGCTGGCTATCGTTTTGCCTTAGACGATTATCAATTTGATGAAAACTACGCCAAATTATTACCTTGGATTTCCATTGTAAAAATCGATGTCCTTGCGACACCTCCTGAAAAATACACAAAACAAATAGCAGAACTAAAAAGAAAAGGCTTAGTTTTATTAGCTGAAAAAATAGAAAACCGAGAAGTCTTCGAACAGTGTAAAAAGATTGGTTTTGACCTATTTCAAGGTTATCACTTACAGCACCCTGAAATTGTCACAGGCAAAAAAATAGATTCCTCAACTCATGGCGCTATGGTGCTATTTAACGCCTTACAAAACCCAGACATTTCAATAAATGAAGTGTCTGAACTGGTTTCACAAAACCCTAAATTGTCTTATCAATTATTGCGTATTTTAAACAGCCCAGTTTGTGGCATCACGAAAAAAGTCGTATCCATTAAAGAAGCCGTTATTTTTTTGGGACTCGCTCAACTAAAAAAATGGACTTTGCTAATCACACTGACATCATCAAAGACACAGCAATCATCGTTATTACACACTCTGCTAACACGTGCTCGTTGTTGTCAGCTATTAGCAGAAGCCAATGATTCTAACTATACAGATTCTGCTTTTATGGTTGGTCTCATGTCGAGCATTGATTTGGTTTTCAACCTAGATAGAAAAACCATCTTTGAACAAGTTGCACTTGAAGAGAATGTACTCACCGCCTTACTTGAAAAAACAGGGGAACTTGGCCAATATTTATCCCATACATTAAGCTGCGAGGAGCAAAACTGGGAAAAAATAGAAAGCTTATCACCAGAAGAAAGAGCGCGTCTCAACCAGTCTTTTTTAGACTCAATGCTTTGGGCCGAAAAGGTTATTGAATCGCTTTCAGATTAATGTGCATTTATTTTAGATTAAAGCATTGACTCTTATAGAAAAAACCATAAAATACGCGTCACCTTTTTCAAGGCCAGTGTGGTGGAATTGGTAGACACGACGGATTCAAAATCCGTTGCCGAAAGGCGTGGCGGTTCGAGTCCGCCTACTGGTACCATTTAGATGAAGCCCTAGCTATTTTTAGCTAGGGCTTTGTTGTTTCTAGCGCTCCGAAAGCACAAAAAAAGCGACTACCAAAGTAATCGCTTTATGGAATTTCACATCACTCCTTAGAAAAGTGAGAACGACAGAGTAATCAATGATCGTGAAAATTATTATTCACATAATCTGGTAAATCTTCTTCGCGAGGAATTGGCGTCGCTTTGCCTTCATCATTGATCGCCACAAACTTGAACATACCTTCCGTCACTTTTTCACGCTGACCAATACGACCACGGCGAACCCAGCACTCAACCAAGATATTCATCGAGGTTCGACCAACAGACTCAACGCATGTATAAACCCCTAAGATATCCCCAACTTTTACTGGTCGGATAAAACTCATGCCATCCAAAGCCACCGTAACAACACGAGACTGAGCACGCTGCCCAGCACAAATACCCGCAGCAATGTCCATTTGCGATACCACCCAGCCACCAAAAATATCCCCCGCAGGGTTTGTATCACTCGGCATCGCCACCGTTCTTGTGGTTAAACGGCCTTTCGCTTTTTCATCTGGGTTAGACATCGTATCTCTCTTAGTCGTTATTTTATCAATAAACCAATAGGTAAAAGAGTACCACAAATAATCAAAAAACTAATAAAGCCATATCACTGTTTTGAATCTGGATAGACTTTCTCGATCATAACGGGAATCCATGCGTCATAATGCGATTTTTGAGCCGCGTATACACATTGATTAAAGTCTTCCTCACCCTTACAGTCTGCGGCTACTTTTTCTGCTCGGTTTTCTTCAAACCCTTTCTGTGCTGTAGTCATTAACGCATGACCTATGTCACGACAAGAGCTTTCTTTGCTAATTGTACTCTTCTTAATAAGGCTTTCTCGACTCATACATTCTGCAAAGAACGCATCTTCATACCCATCTAATGAAAACCGATTTTCCTTATTAAAAGGAGAGTGACTACATCCCGTTATTGCGACCAAAGCAATAAGCAAGATTCCTTTTGTTTTATACATACTTTTCACCTTAGTTTAAACACATCTAATGTAGAACTATTTCCATTAAAAAATCGTTTTTCAATTAAAACAGCCTAGTAAAAACACAATCAATACAAACTCTATTGAAATCTTACATACTTGACCATTCGCTTCGCATTGCAGATTAAATAGTCTAAAAGAGTAACACAAACAAAAAATGTAGGCGGATTAGAAAACCACACCAACTGGCGTTGGGTCGCCAGCGATGTAATGTCATGGGCACTGGCTCAGAAAATGACACATTAAATTGATTTACAACAGACACAAAAAAAACCGCCAAAGGGCGGTTTTTTTGTGTCTTGTGATTAACCTTTCGTGAATCCTATTCTTGAATTTTGATAATTTTCTTCATGGGAAAAACATACTTCTAAAGAGTAACCTTCATAGATAGCGTTAAAGATGGAATCATATAAAGGTCCCAAATCATCCTCTTTAACAGTAGCTGTTATACTTCCATCAAAGCATATTTCATCACCTTTCAAATACGCATTTAGAACAATTTTTGCGAACACACAACCATTATCTTCAAAATTCTGCATCGTAACTAAAATAGGAATCAGATAACGCCCCCCTCTAAGTTCACACACCCCATTGAGATGAGTAATATTAGGGTCTATATTTCCATCTAAATTTATAAAGCTAACTGATCTCGCACTTCCTAAATACTCACCAAACTCAAGCACTATTTTTTCAGCTAAATTTGGAAAAAAATGGTAATAACGCTCCATCTCTTTACCAACCTCTCTTACCCTTTTTCTTAGCAAGTCTATTTTCTTTTCCATAATAAAATCATCACCATATAAATCATTTTAAGAAAGTCAAATAAATGGGGGCAGAATAAAATTAACTTCTAGTTCTGCCCTTTTCCTATTTTAATCACCTAGAGTAAAAGCATCACTTATTCGCTATTAACAATAGACTAAATAAACCTAACCCGCTCTTGTTTTGTTAAGATGATCAACGGATGCCCGCTGTCTCTTAGCTCTATCGCCTTTTGTATCTTGCGGTCAAAGCTGGCGTTTCCAATCAGGCGACACTTGAGAACCAATCACCACGTAATGAGTAGATTTAGTAGTAGCAAAGTAACAACATTGTTTATTGCAAACAATGGCTCTAATACACAATTCGAAATCAATCCTCCTTAACCTAAAAAACTATCTTTAACAGCCCAATACAAGCTGGATGCAGACCCAGCATAGCAATAAGAAAGTGCTGCAATAGCTAATAAAAATGGAAGAATATAGTCGGTAAAAATACTAGTATTACACGTTAAGTTAATCATCATAAGAGCTCTACATTTCACTCGCTCTCTCTTGAATAAAGTTTTATCAAGAATAATGAAAGTGCCATCTTCTTTTCTATACTCAGCCTTATACTTCCAATCATTATCTTTTAGCTCCTCTACAGTGTTTGGTTCATATGAGCGAAACCTTCCATCAACCTCCTCATTTTTAGCATTAGTCCATACTTTATTAATAAGAGCCTGAGCTATATTTTGATTATAATAAGAAATGAGTTTGGGCTTACCTTCCTGCCAAAAGTATTGGTAATAACGAAGCACAAAATAGAAATAGACCAACCATATTAGAAGGTAAAAAGCAGAAGGTTTTTCCAGTTCACTAAAATCTAATCCGAGAAAACTTAATTTACTAATTTCAACACCAGCAAACTTTAGGAATATCAGAATACAAGAAACAGATATCAAGTTTCTTCTTTGTCTGATTAGTCCCTCTGACATATCACCTAAGGTAAAATTATTACTCTCCATATATAAATCCATCAAGTTAATCCAATATCAATGCAATATCACCCATATCTGATGCATAGTAAATCCGCTGCAGGGTTCTTAGGCCGGTATGGTCTGATATCTTGGCTAGTTTGAGCACGTCCACTTTGGTGGCTAGTCGCGTTAGTGCTTCCTGTCTCAGGTCATGAAAGTGTAGATCGTCTATTAGGCACTTGTTGCGAATCTTTCTGACATTCACATCAAGCGAATCTGATTTCAAGTTGAAGCTTTGCACTTACAGTCATTTTCCTATTAAGCCATGCAAGAAAGTCAAATCTATGTCTTGTCTGCTGTTACGAGCGTTTTTTCGTATGCTTGAAGGCCAGCTTAGGTCTTTCTTGGTACAAACGCCCTACGGTACGGAGAATAATTTTACGGTAAGGCTGAGGAGTTAGAAGGTTGCGTTGTGCGTATTTCGGCGGATCACGCTTCGCTCATGCCGCCCTACGTTTGGTTGTAGGTAATTTTTAGCAGAACAACTTAGATAATAATTTTGCAGTAAGGCTGAGGAGCTAGAAGGTTGCGTTGTGTATATTTCGGCGGATCACGCTTCGCTCATGCCGCCCTACGTTTGGCGTAGGAATAATTTGAGCAAAGAAGGAATGCGAGGAATTTTTAAGAAAGTGCAGTCATAAAAAAAGGCACCATAAATGGTGCCCGGGACCAGAACCATTTTATCTTTAAAAATCATGCAATTAAAAGCAAAAAGGTGCTTTATTGGTGCAAAAGCCAAATAAGTAACATCATCGTTACTTTATATATTTCTTAACAAGAAATGTGTCGACTCTGCTGAGCTTTTGTTGCATTTGTTCAACTTGAAGTTTGAATAGTTGCACTGTTTCTACAAGTGCCAAGGCGGTGTCGACGGGAATGGGGATCGGGCGGTCTTCACAACCGGCTTTTTCTGCAAACGTTTTCACGACATCGTATCTGTCATGATCAGTTAGCATTGTGTCGTGAAAGTTTAGAGTATGAGCGCTCAAATCTTCGAGCTTTTTCTGTGCTTTGATCGCTGTTGATGACTTATCGTCACTAAGAATCGAAATGGCTACATTGCATGTAACGACATAGTATTGCTGATTACTCTTGTCTGAGTAGACCGCAAAAAAACCTTTCTCTTTATATTGCGCGTAGCTTTTAGACACCCATTCATCGAATGTCAATTGGCTGCTTAAACGCAAATATAAGTCTTGCGCAAGAACCACATCTAAGAAAAATTCCCCCACTGACATCCTGTGGGTTTCAATCACCTCTTTTGACATCTTGTCATCTCCTTTATAGGCTACATTTTGGATTCGAAAAGTCGTATTTTTCGAAAATAACTCCATGGAATATTCAAGATATTATATTTTTTTATCTAAATAAAGGAGTTTTTATGAAGGAAATATCCAAGATTTTAAATAATCGCGAGTATCGTTATAAGATTTACGAAAAGAATGGTAGTGAAGATTGGGGGGTATTTTTGCTGGGAGCATTGCAAGGGATTGATAGTGTTGATAATTTCTCTCAACACTTTTCAAAAACAGTCAATACTATTGTGATCGAGACACCGGGTACACCGGGTAATGGGGTTTTAGAAGCGACCGTTTCTGTGAGAGAGCAGGCGCAAATGGTTTTAGATTTGTTGGAGCATCTCGAAATAGACAAGGCCCATTTGTTTGGCTTTTCTTATGCCACGGCCGTTTCTGTTGAGTTGTGTGATTTGTGGAATGGCGTACTGAGTTTGTCGATTGGGTGTGGCGTACCTGGTATTCCTAAAAGCGGCCGTTTGTCGACTTACAATTTCATTGCTGCTGCAATGAGTGGCGACAAAAAGCACTTTGCCACTGTTTTTGCTGACCTTCTTTTATCAGACGCCCCCAACATTCCCAGAAGCGCTGTCATTCGAAAATCTATCATTCGAAATGTAATGAGATTTGATGACGAAAAAATCATGGCGTTTGTTGAAAACTCCACACGTTTGCTTGCACATAAGCCAACAAACTTGGAGGCGATCACCATGCCTTGCTTGGTTTTGGTTGGTGAAAGTGACCCTTATGCGACTGGCGAAATAACTCATGAGTTTTACAGCAAATTAAAACATGCGCATTATCTTTCTGTGAAAAATTCGGATCACATGTTGCATCTTGAACAGCCAGAAAAAGCCGCTGAAGCACTTATAACTCTAGCGAAGAAACATGTTGAAACGGTTTCCACATTCAAATCTTTAGAATAATAAAGCAGGGTGTGAGCTATTGCTCACGCCCTTTATTGTATGCACTTGCCACACCTTTAATTATTTCTATTACATACGGCTTTTTAGCATCCGAAACATGAAGCAACGACTCAACAATAATGGTATCTCTTACATGCTGAGCAATTCTAAACTGATGAAAGCCAGCATAATCATCCATTAACGATGTAAAGCCTACATGGCTGGTTAGTTTAAAAGCCAACTTCAAGCGAATGGCATACGAAAGCGGAAATGGCACCATGTGCTCCACATCTTCTATCGTTTGGTATCGATGCGTTGATATGCCCAGTATTCTCGCCATTTCAGCTTGAGTAATATTGCTGTTTTTACGAAAATTACGAGCTGTTAATGCTGACGATCGATAATAGCTTGCTGCAAATTTATCTAAATCGATAATCGCTGGCGGCTCACCCAATCGTTCATTTTTTTCAAAATCGCCGAACTCTTCAAATAGGCTTTCTTTTAGCCGATTTACTGCGGACTTTCCATTTTCATCGAGATACAAATAGATGCAGTTAGCTACGATATCAAACTGTTCGTATGGCATTGTGCCGATTGAGATTAATCCATTGACCGCTTGATCATTCATCCCACGATACGATTCTTTAATATTAGAATTCAGATAGAAGCCCGTGGCTGGCGTTTTTGTTACCCACGAAAAAGCAGCGGCGAAGTGAATGGGACGAACACCTTCAAAAGACGATTGCATGTATTTGTAAATGTTCTGGGGCTTTTCACACGTAAAGCGCTCTGCAATATCGCGCGGCGCCAAGCCTTGCAGCTCTCTGATATATTGCATTGACGATACAACGCCCGCATCAAACGTTTTGAGCGCTTCATCAATGTGTTGTAACTCGTCATCAGTTGGTAATCGCATAGTGTCGTCCATGTTTTTCACACTATGCAATCATACACACTATTAAGCACAGCTAAAACATGGCCGTTTGGCCTCGTTTTTCTGGCACCTTTTCCCAGTTGCCGTAGATGAGCTCTACACAATCGGTGCGTTTGTCGCTGCCGCCGACTGTGTATTGATAGTCGACTTCGACGACGGGCAAGTCTTTGAACACTTCACGAATATCTGGGTGATCGTTGATTGATATGATGAGTTTGCCTTGCATGGTTTTCGCTAGTTCGGCCATTTTCTCATATTGCTCAAAACCAAACGGCACACCATAGCCTTCTGTTTCCCAATATGGTGGATCACAGTAAAACAAAGTACCTGGTCGATCGTACTTTTCAATGATGCGAACCCAGTCTAGGTTTTCAATTGTTGTACTGGCTAAACGAAAGTGTGCGTCTGCTAGGTCCTGCTCAAGTGTGAGAAGGTTAAACCGTGGGCGGCTGGTCGTTGATGTGCCAAAGGTTTGGCCTTCTACCTTGCCGCCGAAGGCTTGCTTCTGCAGATACAGAAACCGCGCTGCGCGTTGAATATCGGTCATTGTTTCAGGCGGTGTCACTTTTAGTTTTTCCCAAGTTTCACGACTAGACAACACCCATTTGAATTGCTTATACAGCTCTTCAAGATGATGCTTTACGACTCGATACAGATTAACAAGATCGCCGTTTACGTCGTTTAATATCTCGACTTTAGACGGCTCTTTTAAGAAAAAAAGCGCAGCGGCTCCACTAAATGGCTCCACGTATGTGACGTGATCGGGGAATAACGGAAGAAGATGTTCAGCCAGCTTTCGCTTGCCTCCGATCCACGGAATGATGGGCTTTGCCATGATTTATTGCTCCTAAGTTGGCGCTCATGGCACTCTGATTAATAAGTTTACAACGAGAACATTTGATCTCATAACTCGCAAAAATCCCTTTTGCTAATAATTTTCCACATTTCTCACAACGTATATTTTGCATGTGAACCTACCGTAATTTTCTGATAGACTCGCCTCGCCGCTGGCCAGCGGTGGGGAAGCCCTGGGTTGGTTCACGTAGCTTGCTTACGTGATCTGACGGCTCTCTGGAACTGGTACTTCCTTTGAGTCGCTTTCTCATTACCCCCTTGCGGGATTGTTTTTTTTCTTTGAATGGATGTATAGTCCTTTAATCATAAAAGCCAAGAAAGGTATTCTCATGGAAGATATAAAGTTATTTATTCAATATCTTAAAGAAAACGTACTGACTTTTATTCTCGTCCTTACCTCTCCTCGATCACCTGAAATCTCAGAAAAAATCAAAGAAAAAGAAAACACAAAAGAAATTTCAATCTTTCTAGTTTTAATACATATATTAATAAACTCGATTTATTTAAGCTCAGAAAAATCTGAGGTAGCAACAATATCTCTTTTAAAGCTAACTCTAATCTCATTTGCTTCAATTATATTTCAATCAGTAGTTTTTCGACTCACGCACAATTTAATTCTAAGAAAGAAAGAGAGCATTCATATATTTTTCAACACTCTCGCCCTTTCATCCACTTTTAACCTTATGATCGTTCTATCAATGATCCCTATCATTGAGTCAGATCTAAAAAACATGACAGAAAGCATTATAAACAATGGCATAGGTCACCCATATATTTCAGAAATATCAGTTCAAACTCTAATAGTTTGCTCACTATTAGTTATCGTGTTTTTAGTTTCACAATTATTTTTCATATTTTATCAAATCAAAAAGAATACAAATTTGAATTTCAAATCTGCCACTTTTACTGTACTAACTTCATATGCTTTAAATGTTTTCATAGCGATAAAAACTTATGCAATAATCCCTTTCTTCTTATTTTAACTTTTAATACAAAATACGCACCTTCCACTCACACTTGAAAGTGCGTATTTTAGACATAAAAAACCGCTTTCGCGGCCGTGGTTGATCTTTTAGTTTTTTAAATTAACTGATGTCTTCGATTTCAGGCTCTTCGCCAATCACAGCATCGCACTCTTTTTTGTCGGTAAATTTATAGAAGAATGTGTCTTCCGCAGAAATGCCGAAGAATAGGTTATAAGGCCTCGGCACCTTTTCACCGTCCACCAGTTCGGTGGGGGTTGGTATCAAGTAGTCCTCAGCGCCTTCGATTTCTTCTGTTGAGTTGACGTGATAACCCTCTAAAGTTTCAGTCTCAAAAACTTCTGGATCATCTGTTACAACAGTTTTTACGATAGTTCCGATTCTGTTTATCATAGAGCCTTCCTGATTGCTTCTGAGCCTGAAAGAGCTTTGTTGAGTAGCCCTACTTTCTTAGTGAATATCGGTCCGAAAAAAAACCCAGCCCACCCCTGTGCTATTTCCATTGTGTCCAGCAGCGAGAAATCAAGAGCGCCAGCAATACCACCTGTGACAGTCAACTTCAATTGACCATTGGAGTAAACCTTTATTGTGTCTGTTATTTCATCGTATGTTAAAATTATTTTGTACGCGCCGTTAACATTGGTTAGAAAATAATCAGAGACTACTAAGTGTACATTGTCAGCTTTTACATGAACTCTTAAATGACCTAAGTTAGCAGCAGCTTCTATGACAACCCCGTTACGATAACTGTTGTCTGTTAAACCCAAAACCGCAGCATTTGTGTGGTTCCTTGTAGTATACCCCTCCGGAAAACTACCTTCCCAATACAACGAGAAAGAACTTGGATTCAGGTTGTCTCCTATGGGTAATGTCATCCCATCTGCACCACGGATAAATGTTGAAGTTGTTGTTGCAACATATGACGTCGGTGATCTTCCTTGCTCAACCTGCAACCCTGTGACATAAACCGTGTCAGCTTGAGTTTCAGACGGTTTTATGTATATTCGTCCTAACGTGTTGCCAGTGTCGTTATTTTGAAACGCAACCCACACTCTCACTGAACCGTCGTTTTGAATAACCCTGCCCGCTATTGCTGTGCCTGTTTCGTCACTCTGTATGTCTATAGTATCGGTTGAAAAGGTGTAATTCAGGTCTAAAGATATAGCTGTGCCACCTAACGTCAGGATTACCAATTCTACTGTGTCAGAGCCATATTTCTTTAAATAACCAGAATAACAATTATAGTCGGTGTCAGATAACCCTGTTGCACTATGATTCTGAGCTGAACCGTTGGCTGCCGTGCTTTCAACTAACCACCAGTTTGAACCTACAGGTGATTCAATACCGCTATCTGTCGGTGTATTCGCATTAGATAGCGTATATCCGCTAAAATCCTCACTTTGTAATATTAAGTTATTCCTACTTTCTTCTGATTGATAGCCCATGGCCTCGCCAGTTTCTGGATCGTAAACTAATCGAGGTACGTTAACCCCTGCCGTCCCAAGACTGAGATTTGCAGCAACACCTGTGGCTGCGGTGTCTCGCGTATGAGTGACCGCTGCAATGGCTGTTGTTTCAATCTTATCAACGCCAAAACCACCATTGATCACAGCCTTATTTTTCGTAAAGTCGATGTCGATTACAGCGTCTGCATCTGGTACATATTCAATATTCGAATTCGTTAAATCCAGCTGCTTTACCGTCGCACCGACTGTAAGCAAGGCCCCTTCTGTGGTGTCGTCACCGTCGGCTGTTTTGTTTGCCAATAGCTCATTCACTTTCTGTGTGTTTTCAGAAATAGACTCTTCAATTAATCGCGCATTTTTCGGCATTGACGAAAATGTGTGCTCTTCACCCGTTTTGTCTGTTAGCGTGACGTCTGTGTCTTCTGTTGCGATGGCTTCCATTGCTTCATGTGTTGCAATGGCGTAGTCGTTTGTTTCATTTAGTGCATTGAGCGCTTTGATTAATGCGCCGCTAGTCGGAACGACTTTTGCTGTTTGATTTATGACGTTCGCGCCATCCCAAGCAACAGCGAGCGTAAGCGTACTGTTGCCACTTGCATCCGCTGCCGTTCCAGACGAGATTTCCGCACGAACAGTACCAAGGTCAAACGACCAGCCCGCTTCGACTGCAGAAAGGTCATGCCCGCCGGACACGCTCACAGTGACGTCACCGTTATTAATGCTCACAGATGTGAGATAGCGCCAAGATACGCCCATAGTTACCCCTTAAATTTGCATAAAAAAAGCGACCGATTGGTCGCTTATGTTTTGTCAATTATGAAACCCTGAGAAGACGCCAAGACACCGTAGTGTTGTCTATATAATTTAATCTTCTTGCATAGATTTTGATTCGTAAATGTATTGTTGACCCACCATACGAGGCATTCCAGCGCGTAATCGGCACGACTTCTGCAGTCAATCCCCAAGCAGCTTGAGATAAAGTAGACGCGTTTGCATTTACTGACGTGTTATTCGAGCCACTCACAAACCCTGCATTGACAGTCGTATAGTATTTAGTCCCAACCCATGAAGACCCCGTATACCCAGTGTCTACAATAGTTTCGTAAACCTTAGAGATGCCAGATGAATTACCGCAAGAAACGGTTCCAAAATTAAATTCTCCCTGTGCAAGAACCATCTCTCGACTTAGCACGACACCATTGAATTCAGCCGATCCATCTTTTTTAATGCGCCAGCCTTTTGAGCCAGACACAAAGTTTTCAGACTGAATGACTGTGCCGATTTTCGCGCTATTAATAGCGCCGTCTTCAATGTCGCCCGTTTTGATGCTGACATTTTTAAGCTTTGCAAAATCAACCTCCAAATTATCTGCATCAATAAAATCAGCTTTCAGCTTACCATCTTCAAATACTAGCGAGCCGTCTTCTGATTTTAGTTTGCTGATCAGTAGGTCCTTGATTGAGGCTTGGTTGATAAAAACGTCATCACCTTCCACATAAAATGGGGTTTTCGTCCCGTTCTCTGTTTTGAACTTCATGTTGTCTGCAAGAAATTCTAACGAGCTGCCGTCTTCCCCTGCGTTCGCAAAAATACCGGCTAATTGATTACCGTAAACAGCAAGCACAGCAGCGGTCGCGGTAGCCGTTCCGTTCGTGTCGAGAATGGCTTGATACATAGCGCCAGCAGACACTTCCACGTCTTCGCCTTCTGCATTTTTCCCTGTTACCGTGACATTTCGCAACGCTTCCGCAATAGACGTTTCGCCCTGCCATGTATTGCCCACCAACTCACACGCGACGGCTGTTTCATGGCTTGTTGGGTTGCCATTTGCATCAACACAATAGCCAATGGCCGTGCGTTTATACTCGTCAACTTCCGCTTTGTTTTCGCCAACTGTTGTAGATAACGACTGAATAGACTGAGCGAAACCGCTGTCAGCATTAGCCAACGTACTCAACGACTGCTGAACCGTTGATTTGTTGTCGTTGTATTCTGACTGCAACGATTCAACAGTTTTAGCAATTGCTTCATCAGCATCAGCGCGAGCTGTTGATTCTTGCTGAATAAGCGCCTGATTTTCTTCTGCATATTGAACAAACAGTTGATCCACACGGGTAGCTTCTGCTGAAAGCTCATCGGCAACCGCTTTTGTTTCACTTCTGGACAGTGCAATTGTGTCACTCTGAGCCGTCTGCTCACGTTTAGCAGCTGCCACTTCTGCAGCGTTTAGAAGCGCTTCTTCAGCAAGCGATTCTGTTGCAATCTCTGCTTTGTGAATGCTGGTAATTTGCTGCGAGATCGTTCCGTTTTGAGCATCCAGTGTTTGCTCTACTTCACTAATACGAGAGCCAAATTCGTCTTGCGCTGTTGATTGTGCGATTTGCTGAATAAACGCCTCAGCACCGTCAATCCATTGCTCTGCCGAGTTGGCTTTTTCTAGCGTTCCGTTTTCGTCAAACTCTGTGAGTTTAGCAATAATGCTGTATTGAGCGTTCCAGCTGTCTAGCGTTTGCTGCACATCGTTTTGCGTTAATGAATTGGCCTCAAAAAACGTGGTTGTCACGTAGTTTGTTAGCGATCCGTTAATTGCATCAATAGACGATTCAGCAGTGCTTACGCGCCCTTGCAAGCTTTCCAGCGCAACTTGCGCCGCCGTGCGTTTACCCGCTTGCACACCATGCAACTGATAGACGTCTGAAACACTTGAACCGAGAATAATTCTCAAACCTGTGATTGCAGAAGCCACGTAATCGGCTTGTTCTCCAAAATCCACAACAACGGTATACAGCAAACCATCATCAACAACGTCTGGAATATCCAACTCGTAAGACGATGAATAGCCATGCGATGCGGTTTTGTATTGAATTTTTCCGACCCAAGCCGCGCCGCTTTCTCGTGCAATCGTTAGCTGAATCACTGGATTTTCTGAGCCAACATAATCCATGTCGCTCACCACATCGCCGAGCGTTATATCGACCCACGCAGACGCGTTATAAACCGCTGTGCCACTTTGCGCTGACCAGCCATCTAATCCAGTGTTAAAGTTCGTCGAGTACGCTGGCTGTATTGCACTGATCGCATTCGCCACAGTTTCTGTCAGTTGAGTGTATGTTGCACGCTGACTGATCAACCCCGATTGCACAAGCAATTCAGACTCGACACTTTCGATTGAGTCTTCTGCAGTTTCTATTCGCTTAGCTTGCAAAGCAACTGACGAGTTCACCCCGTCGATCAACAACGACGCTTCACTGAATTTCGTATTTGTGTACTCGTATGCGCGGTTTGTGATCGTGCCTGTTTCTGCATCAATCTCAACAACGGCATTTAAAATACGATAATACTCATCGTTTTGGGCCAATTGTAAGCGACGAATTTCAGCAGCATCTGCAGCGGCATTTAACACTTCTTCAGATACAGTCTCTGTATTCGCACTTTGAATTGCGTTCTTCTCAACCAGATCTTGCGCTACGATTTCGATACTTTCAGACAACGATAAATCACGTTCTGTCAGTTGCTGAATGGAATCCGCGACCGCATCTTTCAGAGTCGTGAATGAATGAGTGCTGGCCGAGCCAAAACCGAATGCGTCGTAAGAGGCGATAGCAATCTGGTATTTGGTCAGTGCTTCTAAGTTATCTATTGTGATTGAAAGACTCTCCCCTTTATAGCGCTGGTTTGAATCGATGTTTTCTACAGAGTCTGAGTTACCAAGCCAAACCGTTACCCCTTTTGCATTCGCAGCAGCAGAGAGCGTCAGTTTTACATCATTAACAGACGACCAAAGCTGTATAGCAGGTGCCGTTGGCGCAGGTTTAGACACAGCTATTGCAGATAATTCCCCTCTCTCACCAGAAGAGTTTACACCACACACTCTTACTTCAAATGAGCGCGGCAAACCAATTGCATAAAAGGTCTCAAAGCTGATGGTTACAGACTCAGTTGATGAGTTTACAGTCGCTAAACTCACACCATTCATCACATCATAAATTTCTACCTGATAATGTTTAAGCGAGCTATCGTCCAGCGCATTCCAAGACAAAGACAAGGAGCTATCAAACTCGCCTACTGTCGCCAGACCTGTAATTTTACCCACTTCTGGAACATCCACAGAAAACGTTGCTGTGGTAACCGAAGATCGAGTTAATGCATTACGCGCACGAACAGTTGCATCGTATTCACCTGCCGCTAGATAAGGTAAATTTAGCGTTGGCATGTATTCATCAGCCCAATCACTCGAACTGGCGAACGTTGTACTCAACACTTGTATACCGTCAGAAGAACGATACACTTCGACCAGGTAGTCATGAACAAATGCACTGTCTGATTGTGTCCAACTTAGTGAACCAACAGTCGCCTCACTCCATTCATTTGACAAATAAACTACACTTTCTGGTGCTGGTAATATACTTGCATCTGCTACCGTTGGTGCAATAACCGTGGTTTGTTCAGGTATATCAATCCAATTAAATATAGTTGGATCATAAGCAGAACAGGTAAAAGAGACCTCGCCGTCTGCTGGTAGACTTCTTGATGATACACGCCATAACACACCATCATTTAAACCATCAATATCCATTACCAGAAGGTCACCACAGCGAACCTTAATCATCCATGGCTGAGCGGTAAAAGAAATCACTCCGCCCACACGACTTTCTAATAATATTTGTCTCGCGATATCTAGTGCTTGATAACGATTGGTACATGAGTTCACAGTTACGTCTTGATGCGATTCTTCCCAGTTATCTTCTTCTAAATACGCTTGGTACTCATCATCATCTATTGGATAAGTAGCTTCATTGGAATCCCACTCGGTATCTGGATCAACGTAAGAAACAGTGACTCGATTGTATTTGTCTTGAGCTCCATTAGGGCTTCTCGTAATGTCACCAATAATGTCGTCGTACGTTATTGTATGATCTGCTGTTGAATCGTTTTGTATGATATAACGCCATTGACCTGCTGTCTGTGTAAGAAACGCGCGGCTTTCAGACACTAGCGTTTTGATATTATCAAATGGTGTTTGACTCGTATCAATAACGGTGTTGCATGCAAAACGCTTTACTAGAACATCACTATCTGAATTGCTTGGATAGCTAATATCAGCCACATCTGCAGACGTTTTAAATGAATCAAAATCAATTAACTTATCAGACATTCCCACGCCATATTCAGTTGATCGAAAATAATCAAGTACGACTAAAGCAAAATTATCTGAGTAAGATGTTGTTTCGTCTCTCGGATCGTATAACAGTCCGCCCTCTATTATTGACGTAAAAACAGGTAATCCTGAATAGAGGTCTTGATCGTACGTGTAGCGAATGGCTTCATATGCAATCCCTTGCAATCTATGATCTGTCGTCCATTCCGCCAACTCAGACACAAAATTTGCATCGGCAGCTTGATCAGGATACCCGTGATAGAATGTATGGCGTAACTTTCCACCAAACTCACTTTCAGCTTTATCCGAGATAGTAACACTGCTAGAGCTATGTACAGGGCCAACACACTGAATGAGAACAGAACTTAAATATTTGTTTTTGCTTCCGTTAGTTGACAGGTAAACTCTTGTTCCGCCAATTTTTCTCTTACCGTAGGGTTTAGGTATGCTGGCGGTGGCCGAGCTTTTGTTTACTGTTAATGATGAAGGCTCATCTTCTGGATTAAAAAGCGAGTCAAACCAATCGATTGTATCGTCGACAAAGTCCACGACTTGATCAACAACTCGCGTGACTTCTCTTTTTATTTTATCTAAAAAGCCCATTTATTTGCCCCAGCTAATATCACTAATTTCTGTCCCAGCGAAATCCAAACCTTTATCATCTGGATAAATAAGGTTTTGAGAATCAGAATTTGTCGAACGACCTTTTACTTGCTGCCAGTTAATTATGTTTGCACTAGATGTGACTTCAATTGTGTAGCCATCTTCTGAATCTATGGCTTCGTATTCGATCATTCGCCCCTCAAATAGTTTGTGAAACTCTTCGGTTCCATCATCCCAAATGAACTGACGATAGTAAGTTACTGTTTGATTCAGGTAATCATCGCCATAAAAAGCCAGCAAAATAGGAGAATTAACATCAGGAATATTCAGAGACAAAGACCAATCTTCCGTCGTTATTTCTAATGCTTCATTAATTTCACCGATACCATCGGAAGCTAGATATAAATCTGGCTCATAGGTGTCTCCCATAAAATCAACTGGGATACCACCATCTGTCATAATCAAACTTCCACCGCTACGAAATGACATTTTGATTAAATTACGAATAATCATTTACAGCATCTCTTCAAAATTAGCGGACAGCGAAACCAAAGGTCCGCTATATTTGTACGAAACATCATCATCTGTTCGAGTAACAGAAATAGGAACAGCTTGAGTAATCACAAACTCAGACACTAAAACAGCGCTGCGTAATTGCGGGTATATATTGACAACGCCGTCTTCAAATGATCGCACTCGGTACACCTTCGAATGCCCATCAAAACGTAAATAGTGCCCAATCGTTAGTGTACCTGTGCCAGTGATTTGCACCGATTCACTGCCAGCATTAACCGGACTTTGCACAATCCACTGACCCTCTGCAGATTTATGATAACCACGGACTGGGTGAATCAAATCCGCTGAAACCGATTGTCCTTTCATATCGTCTAATGCAATTTCAATCGGTAGCGCCTTGTCATCTAAATAATCAGGCCAAGTTACTGCGATTTGCCAGTGTTGTTTTTCTAAATTACGTCCCGCTTTTCGGCCAGACCTAGAACGAGTAACAACTGTAGGGTCATTGTTCGTAATCGTCACTTCTGCTTCATCAATATGTGGTAACACAAAAACCTCACACGCATAAAAAAACCCGCACGAAGCGGGTTGTTATAATTTTAGAAATTAGCTTTTTGAAACGCCCTTGATTTTTCCACCATTTCGTTTGGCTTCAGCACCAACACCTGAATAAACAAGCTTTTGTCCTGCTTTGGAGCTTAGAACAGCGACTATTTGCGTGGTCAATTGATCGCCAACATCTTTACCTATCGACTCCGAGTTTGCTGTATTTTCAGAGCCAACCATTACAGTAATGTTCCCCAATGTTACTGTGTTAAACACTGATCCCTGCACATTTTGCTCTGTCGAGCCTTTAGACAAAGTTAAATTATTACGATGACGTGGGTCTTGTTCGGTTAAAACTTCTTCACCACGCAACAACACCGCGGGCACTTCGTTTGATGCCAAGTTTGCAGAGTAATTATCAGAGCTTTGCCCAGCGATCCCTCCTGTGTGATAGGTCTGATTATTAATATTACCTATCTGCTCTGCACCATAGGCGATCATTGCTCCAGACAAAATACCTCCAACAATTGGCCCAGCGATTGGGCCTAGCTGCATAGACGTGGACCATGCATCCATGACGCCCTCTGCCGTTGATAGGCCTATGTTGTAAATAGCCGCCGCTTTTCCTATCGCAGCCAGCTCTTTATTTTTACTATCTGCCATGCCAACAAATAAATTAGCAAAGTCTTGCTGTGAGGCTAATCGAGCAGAGAATTCATCGGCTTCAATTTGCTTTTGTGTTTCAGACGTTTGTGTTGCCGCTGCTGAGGCGGCTTTATCATATTCAGCTTTAGTAATATTTTTATCTTTTAAATGTTTTTTAAGAGCGTCCATTTCCTCTTTGTAGCGATCTTTTTCAATCTGCAGCTCTGACTTTCCGTAGTCTCTTGTGTCTTTCAGAATATCTTGCTGAAAGTCTTTAAACAGTTGAAGCTGATAATCATAAGACTCTTTTTGAAAAGCAATGACACTGGCGTCTTGATCATTTGTGATGCCGTTTTCTTGCATGTACGCCAAAACGCGCTGTTGATGTTCTAAAGTCAACTGCTCACGTTTAGTGTAGTTTTCAGAAAATGCCGACAAACTTTTTTGGCGTTGGGCAAGCTCGACTTGTTCGCTTTGTAACTGAAAACGTTGTTCTGATTTAAACCTTAAATCAGACGCTTCAACCGCAGTAATTAACTTTTGATCTTCTGCTGACTGAATATCTTGAAGCTCTTTTTCAAAAGCCGCCGAACGAGCTTGAGCTGCTGTTTGAAAAGAACCTTCAAGCGCTTCTATTCTGTTACGCAACTCAAGTGAAACGACTTGTTTTCTCGCTTCTGCTTCGACTTTAGCAACTCTAGTTTCACGCTTTTCAACTTCTGTTCGAATGCTTTCGGAAAGTTCTAATAACGCTTTTTTATCGTTAATTTCACTCTGTAGCGCTTTAACACTTACGTTGTTTGAACGTCCTTTCCATCCATTTTCGCTGGATTCTTTTTCTGCTTTAAGCGCTTTAATTTTTTCTGAAGAAGAGGCTATTTTTTCTTCGACTTGTTCAAGGGAGCGACTGAGGTTGTCATAAGACGCTGATGTTAGCTTGTCATTTAATTCCTCTGTTGATATTCCCAGTAACTCTATTTCTTCGGTTGCATCAGAAGCATTTGATTGCAACATGCTAAGTGCGGTTACGCCTGTGAATAACAACCCAATTGGACCACCAACAAGCCCCAAAGCACCAGATAGTCCACGAGCCGCTATAGATCCTGCTCGCATTGTGGCATTTTGAGCCGCCTGAGCTTTTGTTAATGTTTTAGTACTTCGTTCTAAATCGGCCTTAGCTCGATCCAGCTTTTTGGTGTTATCTGTGGCGACTTGAATCGATGCAGCATTTTTCGCGATTTGAGCTTGGTGTGCTTTTTCCGCTACAGCCACTCGCTTTGTCGCTGCTTCAAGTCGTGCTTTTGATGTTGTTAGATTAGATTCTACACTCTGAAGAGAGTTGGTCTGCACCATTAACTGATTTAGTTGAGTGGTTCGAGCTTTTGTCGCTGTAGCCGCTTCCACATCTGCTGCAGCGGCCGTTTGAGCCGCTTTTGCTCTCAACAATTCAGCAGATTTTGCCGCTTCACTTGCAATGGCATCTTGTTTTTTCGCATCAATGGATGCTTGGTATGCCAATTTTTCTGTTGTTAATTTCATTTCTGCTTTGGCCAGCGTTGCTTTTGCTTCTTCTACGTTAGCAAGAGCATTTTGCCGTGTCGCTAATGTGTCAGCCGCTTTCGCTTGCGCCGATGTGATAAATGCAGTTGTTAGCCTCCCTGCATAAACAGACGCTGCCACTGTGCCAGCTGTTGAAATAGCGTCTAACGTTTTTGATACCGCTTCGCCATCACTTGCAAACTCATTAAATGCATCGCTTACAACACTAACAACAGGCTCGAATTCTGATGCGAGCTGCAAAGACAGCGATTTGGCTGAATTCTGCATTGTGTTTATTTCATTAGCAATTGCGGCTAATGAAATCGCATCTGTCTGCTTTAAAACATTATTAGTGGCATAAGCTTCTGCTTGTAGTTCCCGCATTCCTTCTGCGTTGTTCCGTAATGCTGGAAGCAAGGAAACTAAATTGTCCCCACCTAACTGATCAAGATAAACGCGAGCACTTGCATCACTTATACCATCCAATTCTTTAGCGATATTGTATAGCAATTCATCTGGTGCCAAATCCGCAAACTCTTTAGCATCCAAACCCAAAGTTTCAAAAAAGTCAGCAGCTTCACCTGTACCGATTTCTGAAAATTCCTGAACGCGAACGGACATGTCTTGCAACACGGCATTCATTGATTCGCCATCAACATTGAATTTACTCGCAGCATATTGAAGCGAAGAAATTTGCTCTGTTGACGTGTTCAGTCTGTCTGCGGCAAGAAGCGACTGCTCCCCCATACTGGCCATTTCTGAAGTAAAAGCAATAAGCCCAATACCGCCGAGTGAAGCAGAAATCGCGCTGGTCGCTGAAATGGCATGATTACGCATATCTGTAAAGCCAGCTTTTGCGGAGGCAAATGCAAGGTTTGTGCGATCACTGGCAGTAAGCACAAATTCATGGCGAGTTGAGGTCATGATTCATTGTCTCTTCTATGATATTCATGGCTGTTATAAATGCTTGAGGTTGATCAAGCAGACCGCCAGACAGTGGGTATCGATTTTTATTGAAATGTTTGTAAAGCTGTATCAGCTCATTAGTTTGGTGGGTAATCATAGGTTTTAAACACGTATCGGATTCGATAACGCCATCTATCACCCATTGTTTTATTGGTGCTGGATTGCTTTTGTCGCAATGCCGCCCCCATGCACATTGATCACAGTTGAATTGATCTGCATTGGTATAGACGTTCACTGCGATGATGAGTTTTTTCTTTCATACTCACGAATATATGCACGATTCATTATTTCAGAATGAACCTCCATTAATACTTCTGAAGGAAGCGAGTCTAAAATATAAAATCCATATTCCAAAGGAGTGCCATTTTTGTCTGAAAATCCTTTAAAATCTTTAATAGCAAATTTCAATGCCGCTTGAATTGATGACCATGAGTAACAAAAATTCCCTTCACTGTTGACACTTGCACCCGATTGAACTTGCATAAACTCTAGCCCTGAAAGTGGCTTCAAAAGCCACTCCACTTCACCTGATTTATCTTTTGTGGACTTAAACCAAGTCGGGGCCAACTTACTACCTAAATCGACTGTAATCATGATTACTCCAAATTAAGTAAACAATAAGCTAAATTCGTCATCGCCATTGGTTGGCAATGCCGCAAGCGTTAATTCTCGTGTCACACCGCCTTCGCGATCACCGGCTTTTGGTGCGGCAGCGCTGTACACTTTGGACATCGAAAGAGTGTATTTATTTCCTTCGACTGTACCGATCTCACCCGTTGTCAGTGAAGACTCTTTCCCGCTTTTCCAATCGGCTAAATAATCCTTTTCATTTGCTGTTTTAGCAAACGGGTCAATTGAACCGGTAACGTTTCTATCACTGATATAAATGTCACCATAGCCATTCGGTGCACTCATGGAAGATGGGGTCGAAACGGTAATCCCCATATCTACAGATAGTTTCGACACATCCAGCGAACCACCCATACTAAATGCCACACCGATTAGCGGTACTGGAACCATTGAAGAGTAAGACGCAGCAGGCAACTCAGCCGCAGATAAATTGCCAGCAGGGTGGCCTGTAAATGTAAAAGACGCTTTGCCAATGGCTCCCGTAGAAAGATCAAAAGACACTTTCCCCATGGCACCTGTCATTTTGATGAGGTCGCCATCTTCCCAAAAATAGATAGTGCAAGACTGCTGCCCTGTAGTCGCAGGAAGATATTCAACCGAGGTGTCTTCTGTGATGACTTCTTGAAAGCCACATGACTTTAGGCAAGCGCCCATTTCTGGTGCCACTCCTAAAACTCCAGAGCCTTTAATCTCCATTGTAAAAGACACTTCTACAAGGTGACCTGCATAAATCTTTTTCAATTCACCAAAGGTTGCACGAACTGGCTTACGATCTACCATTCTTTCACTGGCTGGAGACCACTTTAAGTCTTCAACAAGAATTGCGTTAGAAGCGGCCGTTGGGACCGCATCGGTGCCTTGAGTTTCTTCGATTTTGAGAGCTATAACACTACGCTTTGTCAGTTTCATTGGTCGTCTCGCTAGCTGGTTTTGGTTTAGTTACAGTGCCACCTTTGCGCGGCGTCGTTTTCATTTTTGGCGGTGTGGTCGTCTTTTTCTTGGTCATAAGCTTGGGTCCTGTGTGTTAAATCGATAGCGAACTTGGTAAACAAGCTCACGACTCAGTGATGGTTGTTCCGAATTGACATCTGGCTCACCGACACGGACTGAGCTTATTTCGATCATGCCGTCAATGATTCCTTGGAGCGACATCAATGTCTTATGAATGTCGCTTCGGTGCTGATTGGCTATAAACTCCAACTGTGTCGACTGCCCAAGGATGACTTGCGTAATCACTAGATCAAATTCAGCATCAGTAAACACGCCCTCTTGCAAGGTGCTTTCTTGGCCTTGGCGAATAAGCACTCTTGTTTTATCGGACTTATAGACGGGTGAGCGTTCAACCAATGTGGGCTGCATTGCTGCAGTCAGTGCATTGGTTATAGCAACCAAAATAAATTCAATTTTGTGCATTACGCCACCTTCTCTACTTGGTACTTAGTGACACCTGAATAACCATCAACTGGCTGGCGAATGTAATAGGGCGTACCAGCAATAGTGATCATTGTCCCTATCGGGTCGTCTGGAATATCTTTATCTGCAACCGTCAAAATATAACCTTCGCCCACAGACTCAGCAGCATCGATAAAGTCCAATTTGAAGCGCACTTTAATAACCGTCTCGGGTGACGATTCGTGGTAAGCCTCTTCGCCAAGGTTTTCGGCCATCACTTGAAACAGTTCGACTTTATTCATGGTTGTTATGCCTTTTTAGCTGCACCTAACGAGATAAAACGATCAAATGCCGCTTTGTCTTTCGCTGTAAAAGCCGTGCCAGGCTTATGATTGCCGCAAGTGTTGATCGCAACTAAATCGAGGCTATTTAATTTAGCTTCTTCAGCCGCTTTGGCTTCTGCTGCTTTAGCTTCTTCGGCCGCCTTAGCTTCTTCAGCCGCTTTGGCTTCTGCTGCTTTAGCTTCTTCAGCCGCTTTAGCTTCTTCCGCTGCTTTGGCTTCTTCTGCTTTAAGCTGTGCTGCGGTTTTCTTTGCTTGAGTCATGATATTTCTCCCATAAAAAAAGCGACCAATTGGCCGCTTTTCGTTAGATGGTTTAGTTAGAAACCGTTAAATTAAGCCAACACTGTCATGCAAGAAGTGGCGTTCGGGTTACCAGGTGCAACTAGTGGGGCAGATTGAGACTCAGCCACACGAACTGACGGGCTGTTTTCATTCCAGTGTTTTGAGAACATTCGCATCGCAAGCATGGCTTCAACATCTAAAATAGCACCAAAATGCTGAGCACCTTCCACAGCATCAGATAAAAATGTCACTTTTTTAGACTGCTGTAGCGCCGTTTGAACACCTTTTACCGATACCGTTCGAGTATCCACCCAAACGCGTAGGTTATTGCCTAGCGTCCCTTTCAATACAATACCATCAGGCATGGTTACGCCACGCTCCAATGCACCAGATTGACCAGAAAAATCGGTATCTAACGAATCTTTCACTTGGGTATTATTTTTGAACGGCTGCCAAACATCTAAAGGTAAAATCATATCTTCTGGCGCGACACCGCCTTCTGCATCAGACATGCGTTTACATTGAATGTCGATCTGATCAACAATTTTGGCGTCTTCATTATTCCAAAATTCGTTGCCTTCTGATCCATCTAACACAACCGTTAATGACGGATCACGTCCGAAATCAACCAATGCTTGATTCTTGTCTTTGTATTCAAGCGTTAACTTGCCATCCGTAAAACCATGCGCAGCCATTAATTCACAAAGACGAGTTAAGCGTTGAGAGTGAGTGATGAACTGTTCGAGGGTTGAAGCATTCAATCGCGCCAACGGGGTTTGTTTCTCACTAACCTTCTCACCTGCGCGACGACGCAGGGCATTGCTTGGTGTAATCACATCTTTCATTTTTGTGTAAGCTGGCGTCAATTTCGTTGACTTCGTCGCTCGCTCATAAATTGCTTGGCCTTGTTCCAAGGGCATTACCAATGGAGCAACAGATTTGCCTGCAAATTTCATTTCAACAAGCACTTCTTCATCTTCACTTTCGATGATAGTTGAAGCAAAACGATTCAAGTAAAAAGTTGGAATTTCCGCGGCCTGTTCAATGTATTGGACTAATTCATAAGTATCATTTACTGATTCTGGCATTATTTTTCTCCATAAAAAAACGCCCTCTTGGGGCGTTTTTTAAATTAATTCGATGTTTAAACAATAAGGGGCTGAATGATTTACGCTAGCTCACGTAAGTAGATCCCTTGATCGGCAAGCAATTCTTTTACTTCGTCCGGGCTTGCCCATGACTCATCAAGAACGATCTGGGTTGGGTTACATTCCACTTCACAATAAACCGCACATAATGCGTCTGCGGATGCTGCGTCTGCGGCATAGATAGCAATTCGTCGAGGAACTTGTGAGCCGTCCGTTGCTGTTTTCACGCAAGGGACGTATTTGTCCGTGTCGGTCACACGACCCAACACTGTGTATTGAGCAACTTCATTTCCACTGGCCACCGTAACGGTGTCAGTGATTTGTTGTTTTTCGCCCGTAATAAACGGGACATAGTTTTCGCTAACGTCTGTAGAAGACGCCATTCCATAATTGGTGTTTGACATAATAGACCTACTATTTGTTTGTTAATGGTGAGTGAGGGCTGTTTGCTAAGCTACTTACTTAGCGCCATATGCGCGGCAATCAATGGATTTTTAGACACTTGACCTTGTTCCGAATCCAATGAAGCACCATCATCCGATGGCACTTGAGGGTCATGGCTACCCATCACAGAAGCAAAGTCTGTGGTTTGAGGGGTTGTTTCCGCTGTGCTTTCAAGTGTGGCTGAAACAGGAAGCGTCGAGAGTAATGAAACGCCTTCTTCAGCACTCATGTTTGTGTTTAGCGCAATTTTTAATGCAGACGCTGCACGACACTGGCCTTCTTCTGACATCACAATTCCCGTGATTCGGTCACGTTCTGCCTTAGTGGCTTCTGCGCGAATCGCGTTTGCGTCTAGTTCAGGAGCATCAGATGATGCATTTTGGTTTTGATCTGGTTTTGGCATTGGAATTACTCCAGTTTTGGTTGGGTTAATTTGATCAATAAATTCTTCCAACGAATCCGCTGGAGACATTATTTTGTCAGCTAGCTTTAGCTCGACAGCTTGGTTTGCATTGAGTACCGCTGCTTCAGTGGCCATCAGTGCATCGAAGTCACAACCTCGGTTATCAACAAGGGTTTGAACAAACATGACTCGAAGTTCTTCAAGTGACGCTTTTCGGCTGTTATAAACATCTTCCGACAGGGCTTCGTATGGGTTGCCTTCCACTTTTTTGGCGCCTGCCGCGATAAGAGTGATTTTCTGGCCTCGCCCTTTCATCATTTCAGACACGTCCGTGTGGGCCGACACTGCGCCAATTGAGCCCATACGATCAGTGCGAGAAAGTGTGACTTCATCGGCAACCGATGCGAACAGTTGTGCTGCACTACATGCTTGAGGGTCAACGATGGCGCGGGTCGGTTTGGAAACAAAGGCCTTCGCCCAATCTGTTAAATCAAACAAACCATCAACAGAGCCCCCTGGGGAATTTATGTCGTAAACTATGCCATTCACCTCTGGGTCATCTTCTGCCATCTTAATGTTGACGCGGATGCCGTCATATCCAGTCATGCCGCTGGATGGTCGTAAACTGCCAAAACGATGTGTCAGCGAGCCATGGACAGGGATGATGGCAGCACCATTTTGAATATGATATGGACGAACTGTCTCACGACTAAAGCCTGTCGCCATATCAATCAACTGCGCAGGCTCAAAGACTTCGCCATTCATTTCAAGCGTGGAAAAGTCTATTTTCCCAAGGTTGGTTAACGCACCAAGTGCCACCAATAGGTATTGCTGATCAATGGCAAGATTGCGGTTAAAAATTTCATGAAGCAGTAGCATCATTCGACTGTTCTGTGTCACTGGAATCACCTATAAGTTGATAAATATCGGAGAGTTTGACGCCCTTTTCTTCCATTACTTTGCGCTCGTGAGCGATTTGCTCTAGGTTGTCTTCCCAATCAAGACCTTGCTCTGCACATTCTGATTCGTATGTTGAGAATCCGTATTCAACACGAAGTTTTGCGCCTTGCACTTCTTTAACCGGGTCAACCCAACCTTTCCCGCTGGCGATCCAGCCACACTGGCAATACGCGGCACGGTTTGCATAAAAGTCAGGCGCTTCTAATGCGCCTTTGTTGACTTGCTCTTCTAGCCACAATTCATAAACAGGTTGCGCCCATGACGAGATAAGCCAAGTACGTTGATTTTTCACAAACTTGTAAGCTTCAAGCATGGAGGCGCGAGCACTTGAATAGTTGGTTTTACTAAAGTCTTTCATCAACATTTCATACGGCATGCCGAATGACACACCGATTTGACGAAAAATGTTCTCAACAAAAGCGCTATATGATGGATTTGGACGACCCGGTAAAAATGGAGTAACGTCTTCATTTGGTAAAAGCGGAATAACCGAATTCGGACGCATGGAATAATCCATTTCGTTACGAGCGTCTAAATATTCGCTTGCTACGGTTGCCCCAGCTTCGCCATCAGCCGCAGGGCTGTAGATTTGCTTTATCAGCTCATCAGGCATATCCGATTTAACAAACGCTGCGATTAACGCATTATTTGCCGCGGCTTTTAGCTCTGCTTGAGAATAATCATCCAGTATTTTGAATTCAGATAATGCCGATACCAAGGCACCAACACCGCGGGACTGCTCTGGTCGAGTAATGTCGTAAGTATGTATTACCTTGCGACGACCCCATGGTGTTCTGGCTGGGACTCGTGTCCACTTGAGAAGGTCACGCGAAATATCTACTGGGTGTCGATTTGCTATATGGTAAGCAATCGCCTCACCATCGCTGTTTTTCTCAATCCCTCTGCGCATGCCAGCACCATCTGTTTTTCCATAGGGCGTACACACACGATCTGGGTCAATAATCTGAATGCAAAAAGCGTTATCTCTTGAGCTTTTCCAACGAGGTATTGCAAAACTTTCACCCGCATCAAACGACTGCATAAATGTCAGTTGTGTCATTGAGTGAAATGTTTGGTTTCTCGACAATGACGCATCTAATGAATTAGCCCAAAGTTTAAAACGGTTTTTGGCTTTTCTCGCCCATTCTCTCGCCCATTCTGGATCTTTACCAAGCGCTTGATAGTTTGGCTTTGGTGTAGGCATCAACATTGAACCGACAACGTGGTCGGTCATGGTTTGCTTTGCGCCTTTTGCTACACCGTTGTTTCTAAATAAATCGGCTTGCCGAGCATCTATGATGCTTTTTTCTGGTAATAAGTCCGCATCTGCGCTGCGCTTTCTTGGTCTCCAGTTCTTGTGGTGATCATTATTCGCACCGCGATAAGCTGGCGAACTTCTAAGAGGTAGTCCTGTATGGTCAAGTATCATCGTGGCACCGGATTAGCTGTGATGCCGCTCCCTCTACCACCAAGCGCACGAATGCGACGAGTAAGGCGGGTAATTTCGGCATTCATTTGTTGAATGGAAACCGAAGCAAAAGTGATGCTATCACCATCGCCCGATACACTTTGTGTTGCTGTACCAAGCAGCCGCTTGTTCTTGGCCGCTTTAAGTGCGGTAAGTTCTGCTTGCGCTTCTTCTAGCTCTGTCACGTTTTTATACTCCCCACTTTTCCGAACGATCGTTTTTTACGCTTTTGTGGTTCCGATTGCGTTGGTTGTTCTGGTTGTTGTTCAACAGGTTTTGGGTCGCTTGATTCGGGCTTTGGCTCTTCTGCTTCTATTTCAGTTTGTACAAACTGAGGGGCAGACGGTTCGATAGTTGGCATAGTTTTATCCATAAGCTTTTTAAGAGAACGGAGTTGCATACCGTAGCTCTGCTGAAGTATTCGGATTAGAGCGAAATTTCCTACTCGACAATCTAGCGGTTCGTTTCGGCCACCTATAGGGTTCTCAAAATCCACATAACCTTGGCCGTTTCTGTGCTTAACCGTCATTTTTTCGATGACTAAACCATGGAAATACCGCTCGTCATACGCTTCCTTTAGTGGAAAATGACAATAACCGGGACCGTGGTTCTGATGCTTGATTCGGGCATAAATCACCTGCTTAGCTGTGATCGTGTTCAACTCTGTAAGATAGGTTTTATGCTTTGCATTGGCTTTGTTTGGAAAACTCGCAACAGGTTTTGTTGAGCCTTTTTCCTTCGAACCAAACGTAGGGATATAGCGAAACGGATCACGACGACAAAACTTATGAACCTCTGATGTGTAGTGACCACCCGCGTCAATGCCACACAATCTTGCGCGATGAATAACACCTGTTGCGCTGATAAATTCACGATTCATGTGCTTTTCTAGTTCGCTCCAAATTTCTGGCCGAGATAGGTCTCCATATATTTTGACGTAATCAAGAGACCATGTTTCTTCGTCTGGCCCCCATGCAACAAACTCTCCTTCAAATCGATCACCTTGTGTATCAAACCAACACGTTATGATGATGCCGTCATGCGGTACATCTGCTTGGTAAACTTCGCGGCGATTTTCAAAACCTGTGGCATCAATGCTTTCGCTTTCCACTTCGAAGGTTTCACCCATTGACGTGTTTTTCCACGTCGTCATTAAGGTGTTATCGCCCATTTTTTTAAACTTGTGGGCTTCTAAAAACTTCTCAACAACGTCTTGCAATCGGGCATTTGGAAACGGGCTGTAAAGCTCATTTATGTAGAAGCCAGCTACACCTGTGAATGGTGAAGTAGCGCGCCATTCGCCAAGTTGAAGCGCTTCATTTTTTTGGTTGTTTGTAAAAAGCTCTTCACAATGAGGGCATTTTAATTTTGCTGTTTCTGGAAGATGTTCTTCGTAAACTTCATGCTGCTCTTCGTCTGCTTTTTCCCAAACCACCATGTGCCATTCGAGCTTTGTAAACTCACCGCAGCATGGGCATGGAATAAAGAAATGGCGCTTATCACTAAGCGCCATTTCGCGTTCAATTTCACTTTTTCCTTTTAGTGTGGGAGAGCCACCAAGAATAATTTTCCGGTTATAAAATGTTTTACCACGCTCATAAGCCAACTTTAGCGAGTTACCTTCACCGCCTGAGTTACGCGAACAGCGGTCAGGTTCTTCCACCAAAATCAACCGAATTGGTGATGATGCCAATTTAGATGGCGCGTTTGACCCAACAAGCTCCAAGTGACCGCCACGATAATGCTTACTTAAAATGGTGTTGCCAGCATTCCGAGACTGAAAATTTATTCTCTCTGCCAGTGGTTCACTGTCTCGAATCATTGGCCCGAACTTTTCTTTCGAATAACGCTCGGCCATGTCTTCGGTTGGAAACAAAACAAGCGCTGGGCACGGATCACGATGTATATGGTATCCAAGCACGTTGTTTATTACGCCGTCTGTCCATGCCACCTGTGCCGATTTTTGGCAAACAACTCGTGGTATATCTGGGTCGCAGCATGCGTCTTGGATTTCTTTTAAAAAAGGCGTGACCGATACTCGATAATCACCTGGTAAGGCGCTGTTTTCTGCTGAAAGTTTGCGAAATTTTTCCGCCCATTCGGTGATTGATTCGTCTGGCGGTGGAAGCCAAAGCGTTTGGAGACCTTCGTATAGTTCATCCATGCTTGCGAATTCGATCTCAGAAAGAAAAGCATCATTGTTTAATGACATTCTCTTCTCCCATACTTATCAATGCAGACTTCACTTCGTCTTCAACAATCGCTTTTTGCTCTTTTGTTAAACCAAGCCTTTGCGAAAGTCGTGGAGCAAGGTTCATTAATCCTGATTTAGCAGAGGTAATAATCTGCCCAAGCTTGAATTCAATATCAGGCCTTCTGACTAATTGTTTCGCTTCTTCGCGGACAGCGATCTCTTTTTCATTCGCTTGCCAATGCTTCAAACGTGCCGATTCTATTTTCTCATCAAAGACACTAGAAACTTCCTCACCTTTCCCCACTCCTGCTTTGATCATTCTTTGAGTGACAACCCAGTCAATGACCTCTTGAGAATCGTAGGTATTTCGCTGACCTCGACCGCCAACAATCTCGATCGGCATGCCGTTTTTTTGCCATGTAGTAAGCGTTTTTTCGGTTACTCCTAGTATCTCGGCAAGCTCTTTTTTCTGGACTTTTTTACCCATTTCAAAACCCACAAAGAAAAGCTAAACGTATGAAAGAAAACATTATTTATTTGTTAACAGGCACAAAAACGTACACAACAATGTTGCTTAGTAATAAATAGAAAATATGATTTGTATCGCAGTCACATAAACAGTGACTTAGAAAGGGTGAATATCAAATAGAACACATTACATAGTCGGCCTAATTGAAATGCATTTTTAATGCGCTGCTTTCTAAATATTAGCCAGAAAAAAGGAAGGAAGTCCTAGGAACATTTCATAGCTAGAAATACCATGGGGTCAGAATAACCCCCATCACGTATAGGTGTAGGAAGGACCCATAAACTATATTTTTCAATTACTTAGTGGCTTTGGCTTCATAATATTTAGCAGCTTCCGAAAATTCCTTACTTACATGCTTGTTCGCAGACTTCTGAGCCTCTTCATAGAATGGCAAGCGCCTATCATAGTTTGGAACTTCATCTGTAAACGCGATTGCTTGTTTAAGTTTTTTACCTTGACGATAGTAAACGCCAACTGGTTTGTGCGGCGCCTTCGGTAAGATGAAATACTTACGAGCTTTACGCGATGTATTCTGGCTACTGCCTGATTCCGTGAATGCCTGAACATCTCTAAGAATATGAGCGGACGTTGCCTTTGTGATGTTCCCAAATTTATCCAGCCTCATATCAGCACCAGGCACAGCAAACTGAGAACCACGAATCAAACCTGAACGGCGCAAACGCTTCTCAAAGCTTTTAGGTAATCGACTGCCACCTTCAATCAATGGGTCTAAATAGCTCAACACCCCACCGTTTGAACCCTTCAAGAACACAGCCGCTTCCAATCTTTTTTGATTAGCATACCTTGTGTAGACTGAGTTCAACGTCCATCTCGTTGGTCTATCGATATATTTTGGTAACACTTTCTTAGCTAAATGAAGCTTAACTTCATCGGCCGTTCTATTCAGCGCCCGCACGGTTGCTTTTGGTATCACCTGCTTTTGCAATACAGAAAACATACGATCAACATCGACGGCACTGTCTTTTAAAAAGAAACCAAAATCATTCATAAGAACACTGCCTTAGCTGCTCGATGTATGCCGTTATCTGTCCCATCTCATCTATCGGAACGATGAACACATCATTATTGACCGTCGTGTTTATCAGCGCTGGCTCCACTGCTATGCACTGTGTCCGCTGGCTGATCGGACTCAACACGCCGCACCCTACCAAACTGGCGCAGATAGTTGGCAGGATCAGTGCGCGCTTGATTAAGTCGCTCTTGCTTCTTTGCATGCTCATCACGCCTTTTGATTTGAATGGCCCATTCAATAAGAACGAGCACAAACCGCAATAAACTAATCAACTTTATTCTTCGCTTTACCGTAGTTAGCGGCTAACAAATTAATCAATGATTTCAACCAGCTAGGCCACCCAGCAGTGACACTAAGAGGCAATGTGGCAATCAAATGCGATACCGCATACAACACACCAACCAACACCCCAAACCATGACGGCATCAACTCAACCACCGCTGGCAGTACACCAACGATCATGTCAACAAAGCCGACACTATCAACTGTCACCACAACATCGTCTGCATACGCCATCACGGGCACAAACATCATAGCGACGACAATCAGAACAAAATTAATAACACGCATAACTAACCCTCTTTCTCTAATCCGTACAATTCATACGGGAAGTTTTCAATGAACTCTTGAACCGTTCCAGCACCGTCTTTTGTGTTGTAATGGTCTTTCCAATAAGCTGCCAAAGCGTTGATATCGTTAGCTTTAGGCAACTCATACTTAACGCGGTAATAGTGAACTCGACACATTGCCGCAGCGTATCGATTATTCCAAACCAAGGCGTTATGATCCGGCCAGCCATTCGCGTCGAAACATTCATCAACGCTATCAGACGTCATATTCAGCAGCTTTTCAGACAACGCTGGTTTGTATCGTAGATAGTTAAGCCACAGATCTTTGTGTGTTGCTGGCTCCATCTGAAACAACCCCATCGCGGGGCCATCTCCAAGCTGCTTGATATATGTGCCGTTTGACTCCTGAGCGAGCGTCCCCATTACCAACTGTTCAGCAGCTAATGAGTAATAACCAAGCTGCTCAAGCGCAGGGACAACAACATAATCGCGGAATTGAGAAAGGTTTAAGCTCATTTCATGCCGCCTTTGAATTTATCTGAATACATACGAATCGCCTCATCGCCCATAAGCCCAGCCATGCCAGACATAAAACCAATTAAAGCGCCTTCCATGCCCATTGATGTACCAAGAAAGTACGTCAACATGCCAAGAAAACCGCCTGTTATGAGCATGATAAGCATCTGAATTATTGAGAATTTTTTAACGTCTTGTTGAATCTGTCTGAGATATTTCACAGCGCCACCCATCACCCCAACCAAGATGAATAGCGCTGTTTGAAGCAGTTCGTCTGGCGGGAGTTTCATAATTAGCCTTATCCAGAAACAAGAAAGCCCCGCGAAAGCGAGGCCTAAAAACGAAAAAGCCCAACACAATGGCTGGGCTCATATATTTAATTGCCGTGTATGCATAACTCTCACAGCATGGACAAAATGTACCTCGTAACTTCCCCCCTAGCAAGCCTTACGCGCGCGAAATACAAACTTTATCTTCTTATTAGGAACGTAACGAATTAGACCGCAATAGCGCATAGAATCTATATGATAACGAAATACAAAAATAGCATTAGTGACGGCATGGTGACGGAAAATAAATAAAAAAGAAATCAAAATATCTCTTTACACGTCGCAATTGCGACGCTAATATATAACTGTGCTTACGGGAATGGCCCGAAGCCAACCTAAATTAAGAGGAAAAGATTATGATTAATCAAAATGCTTTAAATGTAACAAAAAGACTGGTTTCTATGGGTATAAGTGCAATTACAAACCCACACAATCTTGAAGGTAAATACAACAACTTTAGCATTGTCGAGATAAAAAAAGAGCCGCGCGACAATAACGGACAGTTGCCATCCGCAGCACAATATGAGCTGTCAACAAGAGGATGCCGACTAAGTTATATTGAATTTCATCGCTACTTTTATTCCATGACTGACGAAGAAATACAAAGTTTAAAGAATGCATTTAAAAAATACTGGGTAGACTCAGGGATAGCGGAAGGCGAGTATAGATACTGTGACGTAGAAATGATAAACGATGCCATTGACTATCACCTTTGCATTCGCTCTGCCGATGGGTTCGACATTCAACACACGTCAGAAGATGTAATCGAAAGCTGGCAATACAATCTATCTTTAGCAAAGGATTATTCAGAGATCACCAGCGAACACCTGATTAAGCTTACAAAAGAAATATTCACACACAAATAAAAAAGGGAGCCAATCGAATCCTTTCTCTTTCAGCTAATATGTAAAATTAACTAGGCGGCACATGCCGCCTTTTTAACAAGGGGAATATCTATGTCTTGGGATAACTTAACAGCACCAGAGCTGCAGGCGCTTCGCTCTATGTTCTTTGCATCAACAACAGAAGCGGCGGAATGCGTTGCTGGCTTGGGCGGAAAGCATCCAGCCCGAAGTTGGCAGCGATGGGAGTCTGGACAGCACGCAATACCAGAAGATGTTAATCATGAAATGTACGCGCTTCACTCACAAAGAGCAGAATGTATAAACGGTATCGTTATGGCTGAAGAAGATGAACAAGCTGTAAAATGGTATCCAACATTTGAATCGTTTCAGCTAGATTTTCCAAACGCCAACAAAGTTTGGTGGAGAATACACCAGAGCGTTTGTGCTGCAATATTTACAGAGTCGCAAAACGCAGAACTAGTTGTTGATATGGAAACAAATAAAGAGTCATACATCTACAAATTCTTTGCTCGAACCCGTGAAGAAGACATTGAGTGGGCAAGACAAGAAGAAATATTCAAAAATAAAGGCATTGATTGAATAAAAACCTTTACACGTCGCACATGCGACGTTAATATATAACTGAGCTTACGGGAATGGCCCGAAGCCAATCCATATAAAAGGGATTCACCATGACAAACACACAAAACAAACTTGAAGAAGCAGCTAAATTAGCCGAGGCACTAGCCGAAAAGATCAGAGAATTAAACAGCGCCGCAGCACAAGAAAACACACTTTCTGGTAATTTAATCAGCAACATAGCGCTAGAAGAAATGCAAAAAGCATCACAAATAAAATCAAGACTACAGCAAACTCTTAACTGCTTTCTAACAGAAGAATAATCAAAATAGACTAAAAGCCCTCAATTTAAAATGAGGGCTTTTTTATGTTCGGTCTTCAAAAAACACATAAAATCTTCCCTTAGCTGATTATGGTTTTCATCATCAAAACAAGCTCGCTTATTGTGAGCAAGAACCAAATAGTCTCTACCTAAGAAATTTAAGCTAAACACTTCATATAAAATCTTATGGTTATTTTCTAACCTTGAGACATTGGCAGCCTGTGCATCCAGTTTAAATTCCAGAGCAACCTCTTGTGTCACTTTACTATGAAGTGATATCAAAAATTTAGAAAGCGGCTCTCCGTGAAAATCGCCGCCAAAAATAAACGCTTCGTCATCATCAAGATGAACTGCGCTCCCCGAATTGAATAGGCTTACTTTTTTTGAATAATCCTCAGTCATAGCCTGCCCTCTGATCACACTCATTCTCCCAACAATCATATTAATTCGCCTATTTCAGATTAAAAAACCACTTCACCCGTCAATTTCCCCACAGCCTCTTTCATCAGGGGCCATGCATACTGGCTTTCGTATCGCCCTTCTAAATCACCGCGGGAGTGGTTCAGTAGCATTTCACGAACGTTGCTATCAATGCCTTCATGCATCCAGAAATCATTGGCTAACTTACGCATATCATGAGACGTAAAATACACATCTAAATTAGACCGTAAATCCTTATACCAATTGTTGGCCGTGACTTTAGAAATAGGAATCCCACCGCAGCGACTGAAAACATACTCACCACGCGATGACGCTTTTGCCTGTTTTAACAACGCCACCATTTCAGGGGCCAGCGGGAGCCGGTGCTCCACTTTGGGCTTAGTATCTTCTGCTGGAATATACCACTCCCCTTCCTCTAACGAGAAATTCTTCCACTTTGCTAATGCTGTCTCACCGATCCTTGTTCCATGACACAGCTGCAGCATGAAAAACAAACGCCTTGTAAACTGAGCCTTATTAATTTCTGACGCTACCATCGGCAAATGATGCACTTTCAAGCGCCCTGATTTTGGCCTTTCCTTTGTGTTTGAAAAATCCTTCCAGCCCACACCAGCAAGCGGATCAGCCGCAATCACCTCAAGCTTCGCCGCCAACGAACAAGCGCGCTTCAAAACACCCCAAATAGTGCGAATAGAAGACAACTCCAAAACAGACATTTTCACTTTATAAAAACGCTGATAAACCACATTACGAGTCAAGCCTTTAACCGACACGCCTTCAAAACACCCAATTAAATGCGAATGAATAAAACTATATGAGTTCTCTACATACGATCGACTAAACGACTTGTCATTTTCAATATGATCGACAAACCACAACAGTAAAACGCCGCAATCCGTTACCGTATCGACTTTACTGCCCGTTCGCTCACCCGCCATTAACTGGGTGCGAATTTCAGAAAGTCGCTTAAACAAGTCGCTCGCTTTCAGCGCTGGCCATTTACCAAGAACCGTCCGTATTTTACGTTTACCCTGGTACACAACATCGTAAAACGTCCCGCCTGTTCGCTTTTTGTTTGCTCGAAATTCAACGCGACGAGAATCAAAACACCACTCTTTATCACTAGATGATAAGAACAACTTAATAGAAGTGTCCGTAATGCGTTTTGTCATTTAGCGGCCTCCAAAGCCGCATTTTCTAACGCAACACCCAACGCACGAACAAACCGAGATTTACCTTCTGATACATGCCTTTCATATCTGCTTTCCGCCAATTCAAAGTAACGTTTCTCGAATCCCAACTCAGCCGCATAGCTCGCCATGCAATCCACAATAGACTTATTCGAAGGGGCCACACCTCTCGCATCTTTTCGACCTTCAGCCAAAACACCCGCAAATAAACACAGGCGCTGCATAGGAGAAAGCGGCTCAAACAAATACGCATAACCACTGTCTTTCGTCGTTAGTCGCTCAATAGCACGAATCATCTTTGCATTAGAATCACCGCCACCGCCAAATTCAGGCACCACGCCCGATTTTAGAATATCGCAGATTTTGCCCGTGTTACTCACACCAGCCCAAGCCGCATCTGCCGACGACGACACCAACGAGTCAATGTGCTTATTAATAATAATCCAAGACAGCCAGCCCAAAGACCCGACTTCATTACGTTTTGGCCAACGCATATTTTACTCCTCGTCATCACGACGATGATTGATTTTTATATCAACTATCCGGTAATTCCAGATAGTTGAGCGACCTAAAATTTCAAGACTTTAAACCTTTAACAACATCCGTATAAGCCTCTAACTCGCCCAGTGTTTCTTGAATATCACTCATGGCGGTATGGGCATACTCTTTCTCAACTTTTGGCAAACCGACATCAGCCCAAGCTGTTTGACGCAGCAAATCAATACTAGAAACATCAACCGTTCGATAATGGAAAAACGCTTTAAGCATTGGCATTTGCGCATCGATATACGACACATCAAACCCAATACTGTTACCAAACAAAATCCCACCCGTTTTCGCTTCGCGGTCGTATTTCGTGACACCAAGACCTTCAAGACAATCAATAATGTATTTCTCTGCAGCATCCATTCTCGTAAAAACATAATCATGATCACCTGAAGCATTTCGTAACTGATCGATCAAACCTGATTCAGTGTGTTTATCCAGCGCCCATGGAGAAAGACGATCTAAAAACGACTCATCCCAGATGCCAATTGAAAACGACTCAACTTTATTTAACTTGTCGTCACAAACCACAAACGCCATTTCAAGAATCGGATAATGCAGCGCACCATGCACCCGCTCACCATTTTCTAGCGTCTCATAGCCGTTCAAACCGCCCGCTTCTAAATCAAAACCCACCAACATAACTTTTGACATAACACCCTCTCAACAAAGTAAAAAAATGGCTGGCGAACCAGCCCATAAAATAAATTACTTGCTTGCCAGCTCCATATTGATAACAACATTTTTAATAGCTAAAGGCTGGTCGCTGATGTGCAAAATCTGTCCACCTGTAACAAAGTGCTTGTGGTATCGCCCCTGAACATCCCACCAATAGATATAAGGGTCAGAATCACCGTAAGTGCCAGATTCTTGCATCACTTGCCCTGTTACAACCAATCGGTTGTGAATTGTCACAGGGAAACCGCTAAATGTGGAGGCAACCTGATCACCATCCGCATTCGATACCAAGGTCGGATTAATAGACTTCTTGCTCGATGTCACCTTACCTTTCACGGTTGAATAAATTAGAGCCTGACCACTATAAGGTGAAATCACATAAAGATGCTTTATCGCACCGGGCTTATTATCAACATCGTAACTACGGACAATATTTTCCTGCTCTAACGTCATGCCAGACGCTTGAACCTTAACCGTAGCCTTAGCTTGAGACACGCCACTTTCTGTTTTTTGAGCTCTTGGTGAGCCCTCCGAATTACACGCCGCCAATGAAAAACACACAGCTAGCATTAAAAGGAGCTTCGTTTTCATATCTATTACCTTTAGTTAGTTTCAAAGAATGTTGGCACAGATTCATTCGTATCAAATGCCGACCAGTTAAACTTACTTGATTGAGCGTTATACTCAGCAACCAACCCATTCAAGCTCGCCCTGACACCCAGAAGCTCTTGCTCCCAGACCATCAAACTTTCACGATCCGTTCTATCCAAATTATCGATAGAGCCAAATCGATCAATTCTTGACTGATACATGGTTACATCAGCCTTTTTCTTTCTAATTTGCTCTGCAGCATCCTTAAACCACTCATACTTTTTCAGCATCGCCGAGCCAGAAAACTCTTTTTTAGCCGTAGCCACCGCATCCGTAAAAAAGCCCATGGAAGTGGCCGCAATGGAACCAATCCCACAAATAAGAACAGCGACCAAAACCCACACAACAAGAGTCCGAACAGGTCGAGCCTCCAAATTTTTAAATTGCTTATCTAATGACATAAAACCCTCTCTATTTATCAACAGTGATTAATTAAACTTAATCATCTAACTCTGAAAAACCTTCCGCACCATTTTCATATGCGCTATAAGCTGAATTTGCCAGCATTATACTAAAAGGCGTTCGGCCGTTTTCTTCTTCGCATGAAAGTGCTTGTTTGATCTCAAATGCCGCTTTAACTTCATCATCAACTACTAAATCGGTATCAACTTCGATCGACCGCTTTAGACCAGCCAGTCCTATAGAGATAACCAACTGGCCATCTTTAATTTGATATTTAGCATTCTGATTTCTTTTATCTGCCATGTTTTTCACCTCAGCAATATTTACCCATCACGCCCTCACCCTTTCACGAAATTCAATGTTGCTAATTTCTCTCGACAACTCGTCAAGCTCTAAGCGCGCTGCCAGCCATTTATCATTAGTCGCGCTTTCACAAGATTTTTTTATAGCAGCACGAAGTCGCTTTTCTTCAATAGATAACGACTTAAGCCTTGAGCCATGTGTTTTATACCAATCTGGCTTTTTCGTAATTTCTTGAGCTTCTTTCAACACATCGATTAATTTTGACGCGTGATTACCATTTACGATCGCATCCAACTTATCGAAATCTTTTTGAACCTTCTCTCGATAGAATTTCAACGCTTTCAATACAACAGACTCGTCCATACTCACCCTCTCCCCAGCAGCTCTTTCAAATCACCAACACGCTGGCGGCCAATCACTTTTCGATTCAGCGCTTCTTGTTCACTCAGTTTTTCAGTCTTGGGCTTATCAATGATTACCGGCTTAAATCGCTCACCGCGCAAATACGCTTTGCACACGTCGCTGTAATGCTTTCCAAATGCTCGCTTACCAGCGCCTGTGTCACGGCGGCGTAATGCTTGAAAACCAACGCGACGAGCCGCTTCCATCACAACAATATGGCTTGGCTTCCAGCTCGCCACATCGTGAGAATGATTGGCCGCTTCCGTGTAAGCCGCGCCCACCGTTGGAAAATCATTAAATAAATCGTTGTTATTCATGAGACCCCCTACCAATCTGTATCGTGAATGTTGGTAAGTGAATCACTTACCGCTGAGCGCTGATCTTTACCGATGCTAGGCGCCTGAGAACCATCAAAGCTTTGCCCCTGTCGAATCGTCGGTAACTCTTCATCTTCCCAGCGCTCGTTGTTGATCCAAGTGGCTGGGTGCGGTTGAAATTGCTTCTGGTCATCTGGAGCCGAGGCATACAAATCCCCCCAGCGTTTGGCTTGCAAAATAATATCTTGTAAATAATTACGAGCAGCATCACGAGTTCGTTGGAGATGTTCAATAGCTTCAGTTTGGCTAGAAAACTCAAGCCGAGAATCGCAAGATTTAGGAAACTGAATTTTTAAAAATGCTTTTTCAGCGGCTTTGCGACCTGTCTTTTTCTGATAAACATCCCAAAAAAGCCCAAAGCCTTCAGATAATATTTTCTTTCTTTCAATCGAATTGAAGGGAACGCGACGATCACTCTCGGCTGGCACGTTCGATTCGGCAGAATCGGACAATAGAACTAAGCTCTTAGTCTCTGTAGTAATCTCTTGTGTATTCTCTGTATACGTCCTCCGTTTCAACGTAGGGGCACCTACATTTTCACGTAGGGGCACCTCCGAATTTTCGGAGGAGGTGTTACAGTTAGGCGTAGGTATAGGGTCTTCAGGAGAAGGATCAATGTCAGTAGGTGGAAAAGTTATTCCATCAATACCACTAACAACAGGCTCAATATAAAGAACATTGGAAAGATGATTACCTCCAACTGTTTTGGATCTCAATTCCAACGTTATAAGGCCAGCATCACGTAAGCGCTTCAATGAATCCTGCACCTCACGCTTAGTCATGCCAAAATCATCAGCAAATGATTGATAAGAGCGCTGCAACTTGTCACCCGCAAACTTCTTACGAGAACCTACAACCAGCCCAGTGTGCTCGTCTCTCACCTCAGTTGGCCGATACCAATAAAGAATTTCAGACAACAAGGTAATCGCTTTATGATCGGGGCGACCAGAAGGCAAAGAAATCTGCTTGTACCATATTTTAGGCGTCACATTGCCAGTAAAACCAAGGCGACCTATGGCCGCCACGGCTTGGGTGATACTCATGAAGACACCTCCGCACCCTTGGGAAATGCTTTAAACGCACCAAGGTACTGCACGTCAACGACCTTAACCTCGCCATTGCACAAAAAGTGTTTCGACATTTTTTTTATCAAAGAAGGCGCGATGAGTTTTTTTATAAAACGATCCGATATGTCGATGACGCCGTCTTTTTCACTTACTTGAAACTCAAAATAATTATGGCAAACGGCATAACATGTCTTATTTTCATTACGATAGTAGGTCAATGTACAGCGGTAGTAATGCACGTTACGAGGCTTGAACATGGAAATAAGTCGATTAATCATACACCCACCTCGACTTTCAAAAGTTGGGCAATAGCAGAGGAATCAACATCAATCTGTTCAGCCACAATTACGCGCCACTCTTGACTCTTACAATCCAAGTCAATCAAATAATCGCGCAACTGAGTAAAACAAACATCGTAACCAGCATGAGACAGCTTTTCAAAAATCTCACCGCAGCGTAAACATTGCTTATAGCTCCTTGGATCACCGTCCCAAACACCTGATGAATATTGATACTGGTCACCAATAGTAATAGTCTCGTTACACTCGCAGCACTTGTGTGACTTGCGAGCCTTACGGACAACAGAACGAAATGCAGAAGGCGCGCTCATCCCCAAGCCCCCACGATAGAAATCAAAAGAACAACCACACCAAAAAAGCCAAGAAACTTTTCGTCGGAAGTTCTAAACGGATAAAAGGCGATCACAATAAGGATCAATGCGATAATTAGAAAAACAACGCTGCAATTCATGCCTCGCCCTCCTCTTCATCGTTAAATGGAGGCAGATACAGGTCTGACATATTTTTAAAATCAGCATCATCAGGAATATAAACGCAGTTCACCGAGTTAGACTGACAGATCAGGTCGTTAACTGAATCCATAAGCTCATCAAGATGGTCTTCATCGATGCTCTGATCGTCAGCGATTTGCTTAACCAAGGCTTTCAGCTCAGCTAATGAATTGTTCAAATTGTGGCGAAAGCCATTCATTGAGTATGTAACTCGCCCAGTAAATTCTTGATTACTCATACCCACACCTCCATTGCTGTTCCTTTCAGGCTAGGATTCAACAGCGCATAAACATGGGTTTTAGATCGACGGCCTTTAAACATGCGAGCAATGTAGCCCTCGCGTTCAAGCGTTTTGATGGCATTCTTCACTTCATCAATCGGAAGTTTGGTCGCGCTAGAAACCTCTTCAGCATCGAGCAAAACGCGAGGCGATTCGCCAAAAACAGGTAAGGATTTGATGGTATTGCGAATGAGATCAGCAGGGCTAATCGTGTGAATATCAGAAATTAGGCGTAATTGTGCCATGGCAGTGCTCCAAGTATGTTTTTTGGAACCACCAAACCGAAGTGCGAATTTCAATAGGGTGGTCAGTCGAGCGGAGTTTCGCACTATCGGCACATACAAGGAAAAAGCCGACCTACCCGAAGGTAGCTCCACCCAACCGACCATAACAGGTAGGTACAGGTGTGCTGCAGACATAAAAAAAACCGCTTTGGGCGGTTCGTCTGCCCTTGTAAATGTTATCCAGAGTGCGAGTCCGGGTTCCTGATTTTGCAGGAACGGTTAAATTATTAATCATTGCTCTGTACCTGTCAAATAGGTGCAGAATCGCGGGCTGTCATGGCCCTATCAACGTCGTGTTTCGATCCTCATTAATTGGTTAAAAATTTTTCTTCACATTCAGCGACCAACACCGCCAGCTCTGCATCATCCCAAGAAAAAACCCCGCCGCTCACATCGTGAACAGGCGGGAAATAAGAGGAATGAGAAATTGCAAAATAAAGAGGCTTAGCACCACACTTAACACGACGACTCACAAAAGCACGACCGACCAACTTATTGATAGAACGATAAACTCTTGAGCGAGACTGTCTAGACAAACGAACCAATACAGCGAAAGACAAACCGCCAGAGGCACTTAATAAAATGCGCATTAATTCATGATCCAATGTGTTAAGCTGACTCGACATAACCTCTCCATAAATTGCCCAAACTGGCGCTTCACAGCGGGAATTAGGGCAAATCTTCTAAACTGATTAAATGTAATCAACACACTTCATCATTGTTTACACCGTCACAGTATAATCAAATATATACCATAAAGATCAATACAGTAAACATATTTCTTAATTTGAGCGATCCTAAAAAGTAATAAACACCTAAAATACGACTTTATAATATATTTTCAGGAAATACAGACACATGAATGCCGATGACCTCACCGCTAAAAATTCATTAGCCATGACAAAAGAAGAGAAAAACAGCACGGCCAGTGCCTGCTCTCTGGCGATGCAGCGCATCATCATGGCGTCACGATTTGAAAAAAGCGATGTGGCCGAGTATTTGGGGTTGTCGACTCAATCTATCGACAAGCGAATGAGAGGAATTACCTCTTTCACACTAGAAGAAGCCGTCATGATCTGTAAACTTTTAGACATACAGCTTGCCGAAGTGCTCAAAATCGCAGAAATGTCCGATGAAGAATTCCACAACGCATGGATATACCAATGGCGCAGACAGAACTTTACTAAGTACGTTTCTCATCTGGAAGCGGATAAGAAGATGACTCAGGCACAAATCGCTGAAATATGCGGCTACAGTCAAGCATGGCTAAGTAAAATACTTTTGGGTAAAGGTAAGCTGATTGGCCGAACATGCCGTGTCATCGAGCAGCGATTAGAACTAACACAAGGCTTTTTAGATCAAAAGCCTCTTACTCCTCCAAAAGCGCAACAAATAAATCTAGACCTCATGGCAAAAACCAGCGCGCAACTTATGGGAGCCGTAAAACAAGAAGGCTTCGAGATAGACAGCGACTTACTCACGCCCTATTTAACCGCAACAACCCAACTTTACAATGCACGTATAGCGGCAAAAGATGGTTACGACCCAGAAGTCGACGCAGTACAGTTTCAAGCTGTATTTAACCAGCTCATCATGCAGCTCAAAATGAAAGAAGGGTTGTGGAAGTTTTAATTCATTGCGCAATGTTTCTGCCCAAGACATTGCGCCAAAAAACGGGCACGGAGAAACCAATGAAAAAACTATTACTTCCAATCATGCTCTCGACTTTATCATTGCCAGCCATGGCGATAGACACCATTCCATGGACTCAAGTGTCTGCCTCAATCGCCAGCGTTAACATTGATGACTACAGCCTTTCAGGCTTGGCCGCGAGCGGCACAAAGTTGATTACAGACGATGTGTTTATTGCGGGTCGCTTTGAATCAACATCAGAAACATTGGAAGGCACAAACGTAGAAATAGGCTTATTCAGAGTGTCCCTTGGCTTAGGTTATCGCCACGCCATTTCGGACAGCACAGACTTGTTCGGAAAAGTGTCGTATGAAGATTATACAGTCTCAGCAACCACTACCACGAGCAGCGGTTATACAATTGAAACGTCCACCTCAACGAGTGGAAGCGCTCTAGAAGCGGGATTAAGATCGCTTGTTACAGAAGATATTGAAATAGGCGCATCGATAACAAGGCTCTCTATAGACGGCGATTCTGACACGGGGTTAAATCTATCAGCGGCTTACCACGCATCAGAAAAACACTCGTTTGCACTGGCAACGTCTCAATACGATGACGCCACTTTTACAGAGTTTAAATGGGCGTACACGTTTAACTAGAAAGCCCTTCTATTAAAACCTCATAATACAAAACCATTCCTAACTGACCAGCCTCTTGCGCCCTGCGTAAGAGGCTTTTTAATCTCTGAACTTTCTCGCGATTTCCCATCGTGAAGACTCCCTCTGTCCGTTTCCCATACAAAAAAACACCACAAAACGCCTATTTTTTAAAAAAATTTTAGCCGCTCTAATCCCTTGTTTTTATTATCCTAACACTAAAATACTGTATGCATAAACAGTGTTGTTAAATGTAAAACTATTTAAACTAATTTGACTATAAATATATTTATTGTATATATTTAGAAATATAAGTTAAGGAGATGACATGATGTCAGTAGAAAACATAACGTTTTATCCAGCAAAAAACGCTTCATTAAATATCACACAGCTAGAGCCTTTGGCATTGTTTGCCAGCGGTTTACCAGCAAAAACCATTGCACACCAACTTGGTAAAGCCAAACCCACTGTTGTTCATCATCTGAATGCGGCTCGCGCTTATTATCACGGTAAAAACACCACCCACGCCGTAGCGATTGCCATACATATTGGCGATTTAAAGCGCAAATTCATCAGCTCTCACTCAGCCGCAAAACGCCTAAGCGCCACCGCATTTGGTGTACTCGCTTGCTTGGTTTGTCTTCAAGACACGCCTTTTTTTGGTGTAGACGACTACGAACTCACCCGCCACAACCGTGGCGAGCGACAAACCCAAAACAACCGAATCACGAGACGTAACCGTGACAACGAACTAGACACCATCCACGTATAGGAGAAAACCATGGCAAGACAACCGCTAGCACACGGCCGATTAACCTACGCTGCAGAAACATATCAAAGCAACGAAATAGGACCAAACAATCAGCCGAAAATGAAAAACCGATACGCAACACTAGGCAGAGTAACTGCTTGGCCATCGGAAGACGGCTCACCAATGCCACAAATAAACATCGACTTAGACTCTGTTCCAGTCGGCATTCAAGCAAGCACAAAGCTGTTTATTTTTTGGGATAGCGCAAACCAACAGCAAGGTTACGAACCACAACCACAATCATTCGGCTCTTGGGGAAATGCACCACAGCAACAGCAAATGCCGCAACAGCAACAACCAATGCACCCGCAGAACAGAGCACCACAAAGCTACCCAAATAAATAAGGAGAAAGATATGAGTGACGGATTTTTAGTTTTATCTCGTAGGCCAGATGAAAAAATAACAATCAAAGTGCCGCCGAGTTCAGAAGAACAAACCATCGAAGTGAAATGCCTTCAACCAAACGGAAAGCAAAGCCGCCTTGGTTTTTCAGCAGAAAAACACATCAACATCGTGCGTAACGAACTGCTAGAACGCGACCCAGAAGCCAAAGCGGTTTAAGGAGAAACCATGTTTTATTCAAACGCTACTATTTTTCAGCTACCAGCGCGCATCGATCTAAGCGCTCTGGAAGCCGCCTTACCAGAGCACCCGCTTAAAGAGTGCGGCGCTCAAGACGAGTATTCTTTCGGAGCCTTGCCACTTGTTCGCAACAGCGAAACATGGTTTCTGCATTCAAATAACTGCTTTTTAATGCGCTTCGGTAAAGAAGAAAAAGTACTGCCGAGTGCGTTTATTCGCGAAGAGCTTGATAAGAAAGTCGCTGACATTGAGCTAATCGAAGGCCGAAAAGTGGGGCACAAAGAAAAGGCTGACATGAAAGACGAGCTTGTCTTTACGTTACGCCCGAAGGCTTTCCCGAAGCGCACAGACATTTGGATGCACATAGACAATGCGGCTCAAATAGTCGTGATCTACAGCACCACAGCCGCCATGGTCGAACTCGCATTTAAGCACCTTCAAATCATGCTTGGCAGCTTCCCAATGATGCCGCTGCAAGCGCAAGTATCACCGCCATCATTAATGACGGATTGGTTGCTCAAAAACGCAGTGCCAGCACCACTAGAAACTGGTGACGAGTGCGACATTCAAGACCGCAGCGAAGACAAAGCGCGCATTGCATTCAAGTCCCTTGAGCCGCTAAGCGAAGACGTAACCCGTCATTTAGAACAAGGCATGAGCGTGAAAAGCCTCGCGCTACGCTGGTCCGAAAAGTTCAATTTCGTACTTCATGACGACCTGACCATTCGTAAAATCAAATGGGACGACGCCATTAAAGAAGCGGCATTCAATGACTCACAAGGCGGTGCAATGTCAGACATGGACGCCAACTTTTCTATTACATCACTAACCATCCGAAAATTTTTCTGCAGCCTACAAAGCTGGTTTGAAATCACCGCGCCAGAACAGGAGCAAGCAGCATGAAAGAGCGCCCTATCCTGTTCAACACCGACATGGTGAAAGCCATTCTTGATGGCCGTAAAACCCAGACTCGTAGGCCAATCAAAAACCAACCAAAGAATGGCTGGGAGTTTGAAGACGCCGAAAAAGGTGGATCACTTTTCCGCATTACGTCTAGTCACCCAAAGAAAGGCAAATGGGGAATGCTGAAACGCCGCGGTGTTGGCACCAACTTTCCAGAAATGGATATTGAAGTTTCCCCATTCGGCACGCTAGGCGATCACTTATGGGTGCGTGAGACATTTGCAATGGGGCTTTGCACTGAATCAACAATAGCTTATCGAGCTACACACAATCCAAGCGACTTAGAAGAAGGCTGGTTTGAAGCCATTAAATGGAGACCATCGATCCACATGCCTCGTTGGGCTTGCCGTTTAGTGCTTGAAATCACCGATGTACGCCTTGAGCGAGTGCAAGACATCACCGAAAAAGACTCCAAAGCTGAAGGTGCTAAAAGCAAGAGTGACTTTCAAGATCTTTGGCAAGGCGTTTATCCAAACTCATGGAAAAACAACGAATGGGTGTGGGTAATCGAATTCAAAATTGCAGAACTGAACGGTAAAAAACAGGAGCCAGCAGCATGAAAACAGCCACTATTAATTGGAATTTAACCGCGCTTGCTGGCCATGACGAATTTGGCAACGAAATCAGTGTGCGAGAGCTGGTAGCCGCCATAGAAGGGCTCGAAGCCATGTCTGTCATCGCGTCTCTATCCGACAGCACACGCGATGCAATCGCACAGCAAGCCGCTGAAAACAAACGACTGAACATGAGAAACACGGCCCTACAGAGCCAGATTGCCTCTCTTGAATCGTCATTAAATAACGCTCATTCACGCATCAGTAGCTTACTGCAAAGCCCAGACGAGCTGCATAAAAATCACGCACTGTCCGCCCTATCGGATTACGCGAACCCAAAAAACTGGGCAAACCCACGAGACGAGCACGGCAACATCATAGCCACCGAGCGCAGCGTCTTCATAAAAACCAGCAACGGCTATGAACCTGCACTAAAGCAAATAGCAAAACACAACGAAAACGCAGCATAAGCCTAAAAGACAAGGAGAGTAGTCATGAAAACAGAATTGCCAGATTTTTTATTAGAAATGTCACGCCAGATGAACAGCCAAGATAATCGTTGCACATCAGATGTGATCTATCAGGTTAGGCAGCACCAGTACTTTGTCACCAAAGAAGGTTATAGCGAACATCACTTTATTCTGACTGACGATGATGGCGAATTCTTTCGCAGCGATACAGGGAGCGAAGAGGATGCAAAAGACTATCTACTGGATTACTGCGAAGAAACTTGTTCGGACTGGGTAGCGAAAAACCACGAAAATGAATTGAATGATGGCCGAGATATCAGAGAGCTATTTATAGAAAAATTCAACTTATCCGAAGACATCGAAGACTTTCACGACGAAGTGAATAAGCTTGCAGTACAACAAATCGACGTTGTTCTTCAGACCTGCTTCACAGAAAAAGAAGCCCTTGCGATCGCCAGCCGATACCACGAAAGTGCAGAAGTCTTTACCTATGGAATATCTCTGTATTTCACGAAGGAAACAGCGCAGTTAAGAAATTGGATTGAGTCGCTTACGGAAAAGCAAGGAGAGTAATAATGGAAAATTACATCAAAGAAACTTACAACGTTCCTGCCGATATCGGCAGAAAGGTAATCGTAAACGGAAAGCCCGGTCTCATCATAAAAAACAATAGTCATTATCTTGGTGTTAATTTTGATTCTGATAAGCCGGGAGTGATCTCTAATTGTCACCCAACTTGGGAAGTCACATACCTTGATGAATTCGCCCAAGCTCGCCAACCAACTAAAGCCCAACTGAGATATCAGCGCTATTTGAGGCATGACGACAACTTTGAAAGTTTTATTGCTTTTTGTTATTGGGATGCAGCCCAGCAACGTAAAAAAAATTGCTAAGGAGCCAGCATGAAACCGTTAATTTTAAATACAACAGAGCGCACTATCATGCTAATTCTTGCGCTTGTTTTGGCCGCTGTGTCGGTTGTGTGTGAAGTGCTGTTGTTTACAGAGCAAACCACGCTGCCAATTGATAAAGCCCTCGCTGGCATCATTGGGCTAGCGTTGGTTTGTTTTCAATTCTTATTTGCTGCGACAGCACCAAAGCTTTGGCAAGCCAAAAAACATGTGGCGGCTGGTGCAATGTATTTCATCACCGCCATTTTATTCACGATCAGTTTATCCGCCACCGCTGGCTTTTTTGAGTCTCGTTACCAAGACAATCAGCAAACTCAAATCCAGAGCTCAAACGATTACATACTTAAAAAATCCGTTGTCGAAGACCTCGCGCAACAAGAAAAAACACTCACAGAATCGGCCGCAAAATCGAAAGAAAACGGCAACACATGGAACGCTGGCCAACTGCTCATACAAGCCGACAAAATCAGTACGTTACGCCGCGAAGCCATCAATAATTTAAACGCAACAACAGCGCCAAACACCGACGCAACAACCGCACTGGTCTCAGTGTTTGGTGCTGGGCGCTGGGCGCTTTGGATCGCACTTGCAGCCTTGGTCGATCTATGTCCACTTATTGCGTTTGCATCCTACTCAACACGCCAAACACCAGTAAAAACAGGCATTACAGCGCCAAGCACTAAAAGTGAAACACCAAGCCAAACACTAAAACAGCAAGAAACACTTAATGAAGAAACACCAAACGTTTCACCAAACAGTGAGCCAAACACCCAAACAGAAGACACCAAACACAACGAAACAGGCCGTCCAACACTGGAAGAAATCAAGCAAGCAATCAAAGAAATGCCAAATGGCGAGATAGGCGTAAGAGCCGCCATGCGAGCCTCAAAATCAACCAACTACAAATGGATAAAACAGGCATTAAGAGAATTGCATGAAGACGGTTATTTAACACTCGAAAACAACAAATATTTTTTAAGATAACAGGGGCAAGATAAATGAACTCAGACCAAAAAGAATCACCAGTATTGCTTGATAAAATTGATCAGCTAATACAAACACTCAACAAACCCAAGGTGGCAGACAACAAAACCCTCTGGTCTTCAGACGAGTGCGCAGCTTACCTAGGTCTATCAAAAAAGAAATTTATGGGTGATGTCGCATGTAAACGCACATTCCCGCAAGCAAGAAATGTTGGAGGATCGGAAAACCGCACCAACTGGCGCTGGGTTGCCAGTGATGTTATGTCATGGGCATTGGCGCAAAAAACCACCCATTAATTGATTTTAAGCCGACACAAAAAAACCGCTAAAGAGCGGTTTTTTTGTTTCTTTACGTCATCAAGCGCTTTGAAGTCCATCAAAATTCTTCAAGGTTATATTTATAGTTTCAAGATAACCATCTTCCCCTTTTGTTAGTTCCAACGACTTCCCCGGGAGGATATCTTGATTTACAACCCATCCACCTTTAAAGATCATTTCAACACTTGTGATTACAGGATCACCACTCATTGTAATATTTACTTTTGTACCAACCTCGGCTTTATCTACTGCCTCTTGCAAAGCCTTTTCAAGAGCTATATTTTTTTCCATAATCACCTCCATTTATAAATATTCTGATAATTTACTCAGTCCAACATCAATGCAATATCACCCATGTCAGGCGCATAGTAAACTCGCTGCAGTATTCTTAAATCTGTATGACCCGATATTTTAGCCAAGTTAAGCACGTCAACTTTCTTGGCTAATCGGGTCAACGCTTCCCTTCTCAGGTCATGAAAGTGTAGATCATCTATTAAGCACTTGTTACGAATTTTTCTAAAATTCACATCAAGCGAATCTGATTTTAAATTAAACGCTTTGCGCTGGCAGTCATCAAGTGTTTTAAGCTTTTCCAACACTTTAACTGCAGTTGTAGAAAGCGGAACAGTGCGAGGGTTGCCATTCTTTGTTTTTGGCAAATGAACAGTGCGTCTTTCTAAATTCACATCTTCCCATGTGATATTACAAATCTCCCCCGCTCGCATGGCTGTTTCTATGGCAAAAACAATGGCAGCTCCAATCCGCTCGCTTTTCGATTCTGGCGGTATTTCTATATCGTATTGAGTGGCGATCATTAGCTGCTCAAACTCGCCAGCTAACAAGCGTCGCGTTCGCGCATCAGGCTCTTTCGGCCTATTCACTTTTGTCATAGGGTTCTCACGCAACCAACCCCACTCTTTTGAGCAATAGCTACACACAGAAGAAAGCACAGTCCATTCACGCAAAACAGTACCGACAGCCACTTCTTTAAGTCGCCTGTCTCGCCATTCTGCAAAATGCTTCGCCTGTAAATTTTGAAATGAAATAAAACAAAGCGGGTCCGCATCATCTGAACCATTGCCCAACCAGCGATCTAAACGCCTCACCTCAAATTTTTGACCACGCTTTTTTACACTAACGGTATCTCGATAACGTTCTAGCGCTTCACTAAAGGGACGATCTGGAATATCAGAGGAAGTATTTTCCTTGGCTTCACGTTCTAAATCAGAAGCCCACGCTTGCGCATCGCGCTTTGTAGAGAAGCCACGCTTCGTCTTACGCTTACCTTTTACGCTTACTTGAGCGCGCCACGTTCCATCATCAGTCTTAAAAATAGAGGCCATTGGTCCTTCTCCGGTGCAATTTGCGGTGCAAATTCGGTGCAAAATTTCGGAAAAGATAGCATAAGATAGGAAAAGAAGACAAATATAGATACATCAAGAAAAGAGCTGAAAGCTAGATATTACAAGGGATAGGAGAAGATAAGAAAGTGCAGGCATAAAAAAAGGCACCATAAATGGTGCCCGGGACCGGAATCGAACCGGTACGCTTATTCAGCGCAAGATTTTAAGTCTTGTGTGTCTACCAATTTCACCACCCGGGCATATCTGATTTTGGAGGCCGGAGTCGGAATCGAACCGGCGTTCACGGAGTTGCAGTCCGCTGCATGACCACTCTGCCATCCGGCCTCTAATCAGAAATCTTTTCATCTTTGGAGCGGGAAACGAGGCTCGAACTCGCGACCCCAACCTTGGCAAGGTTGTGCTCTACCACTGAGCTATTCCCGCGTCTCAAAAGATGGAGCATATTCTATGTATTTGAGCTTTCACGTCAAGGAAAAAATCCAAATAAATAGCTAACTTAGGTACTTTTTTTCATTTTGTTTATTTTTCGACCGACTCTTTGGATCTCAACTCTGGCCACGCCGCTTTTAGGTAAATGTACATTGACCAAAGCGTTAACCCTGCTGCTGCAATTAAGACGGCTTCCCCAACATGCGCAATGACAGAGTCTGGTCGGCTGCCTAACAGGATAAAAATGGCAAGCATTTGCATGGTGGTTTTCAATTTACCAATGTAAGACACGGCAACACTGGCTCGTTTCCCCATTTCAGCCATCCATTCACGCAACGCTGAAATAACGATTTCGCGACCAACAATCACGGCACTGGCAATGGTTAATAATGGGTTGGAATAACTGGCAACCAGTAACACTAGAGCAATAGAGACCATGAGTTTGTCAGCAACAGGATCAAAGAAAGCGCCGAAAGGTGTCGTTTGATTCAATTTTCTGGCTAAAAACCCGTCCAGCCAATCTGTTATGGCGGCCAGCGCAAAGATAATCGCACATGTGTGATAACGCCCTTCCCATGGCAAGTAATACACCACGACCAGCACAGGAATCATGAGAATTCGGATTGAAGTTAAAATATTTGGTATGTTCATGCTATTCCTAATTATTAGGCTAAATTCTAATGCGTTTGGCTAAGCTTAACTTTTATGAAGATAAAGATAAATTTCTTCTGCTTTTTTAACGCCAATTCCTTTTACTTTTGCAATATCATCCTGACTGGCAGATAACAGCTCTTGATAGCCGCCAAACGCGGTCAGCAATTCTTTTCGTCTTGTTGGGCCAACTCCGGGAATCTCTTCTAATACAGAGTGACGGCGCTTCTTGTCTCGACGGCGACGATGGCTTTTTACCGCAAACCTATGCGCTTCATCTCGGATGTGTTGGATCAAGTGCAACGCCGATGAATCTGGCGGCAAAACCACTTCATCTTCTTTTGAGCCAATATAGAGTGTTTCCAAGCCGGGTTTACGCGTGTCTCCTTTGGCGACACCAAGTAAAAATATATCAACGAGTCCAAGTTCTTTCAGAACGTCTTCTGCTTGTGTCAGTTGTCCTTTACCGCCATCAATAAGCAAAACATCTGGCGCGTCAATTTCTCCACTTTTCACGCGTTTATAACGCCGAGTCAACGCTTGTTTCATAGCGCCATAATCATCACCGGGCTCAACCCCTTCGATATTAAAAGAGCGATAACGTTTTTTATCTGGCCCGTCCGCCCCGAAGACAACACAAGACGCCACGGTCGCTTCACCACTGGAATGACTGATATCAAAACATTCCATGTGACTTGGTGGCTCAGAAAAGCCGAGAAGCTTCTGTAAGGCCGTCACGCGACTAAAGTGATTGCGTTTATCCGATAGTCGAGCTTGCAAGCCTTGTTCGGCATTAAGCTTGGCAAGGTCCAACCAACGAGCTCGCTGCCCTCTTACGTTGCTTAAAACCTCGATTTTCTTTTCCGTGGTTTCAAATATCCCTTCTATTAACGCTTCGCCATCTTCTAATTCATGGCTCACGATCAATGTTTTGGGTAACTCTTGAATGCCGCCAAGGTAAAACTGTGCAATAAAAGACGATAACAATTCGCCTTCGGTAATTTCGATGGGCATTTTTGGATAATGACTTTTACTGCCAACGACTTTGCCTTTGCGAACCATCATCACATGCACACACAAACCGCCCGGCTGAATAATGGAAGCGATGATATCTGCATCACCAGTTTGCCCATAGACATGTTGCTGCTCTTGAATGTGCTTAAGCTGAATAATTTGATCACGCAATTCGGCGGCTCGTTCAAACTCCATGTCGGCTGCGGCGGCACTCATTTGCTCGGTCATTTCTGCCGTGAGCTCTTGATCTTTGCCTTGTAAAAACATGCGAGCATGACGTACATCTGAGTCATATTGCTCATCACTGATGAGGCCAACACAAGGGCCAGAGCAACGTTTGATTTGATATTGCAGACAAGGTCGAGAGCGATTTGAGTACGTTGAGTCTTCACATTGTCGGACTTTAAAGACTTTCTGCATGGTATTCAGGCTTTCTTTTACCGCGCTGCCACTTGGAAAAGGGCCATACAAAGTGCCTTGATCTTTTTTCTCGCCACGACGAAATAATAAAGCTGGGTGTTGGTGGTGAGATAATAAAATGTACGGATAGGATTTATCATCACGCAGTAAAATATTATAAGGCGGACGATGTTGTTTAATGAGAGTTTGCTCAAGGAGCAAGGCTTCCGTTTCACTTTTGGTGACGGCGATTTCTATACTATGGATACGGCTCACTAGAGCCATGGTTTTGGTGGTCAGCCCTGTTACACGGAAATAGCTTGCCACACGGTTTTTTAGGTTTTTCGCTTTCCCCACATAGAGTAACCCACCTTTAGCGTCGTACATGCGATACACGCCAGGTCGAGTTGTGAGGTTACTGACAAAGTGTTTTGGATCGAATGCTTCTGAATGACTCAAAAAAACCTCTTTAACTAACCCATTCCAAGCACGTTATAACGCACAGCCAAGCGAATCAATTCCACATCGCTGTGAATGTTTAGCTTTTCAAAAATTCGCGTACGATAAGTGCTCACCGTTTTAGGGCTGACATTGAGTTGGTCGGCGATTTCATTGGATTTTTTACAATCTACAATCATTTGGGCGACTTGCAATTCACGATCAGATAATTGACCTAATGGCGAACCTTGCTCGTCGATCGAGAATTTTGACAACGCCATTTTTTGAGCAATGTCTTTGGAAATATAATGCTCGCCTTTTGACACGATATTGATGGCATCAAGTATTTCAGCGATGTTTGTCCCTTTGGTGAGATAACCTGATGCACCCGCTTCAATCAGCTTCACTGGGTACAAGTTATCGTCGAGTGCTGACAAAGCAATGATTTTCGTTTTTGGCAATATGCGTTTAATCTCTTTCGTCGCACCTAAACCACCAATACCAGGCATGTGGACGTCCATAAGGATAATGTCTGGCAACAACTGCCTTGCTTGCACAATAGCGTCTTCGCCATTATGAACGACACCAACAACATTGATGTCGCTAACATCTTGTAACATGAGGCGAAAACCCTGACTGACCACTTCATGGTCATCCACTATTAATACTTTCAACATAACTACCTCACAAAATATACTAACGCCTAGTACAGCCTTTAAGGCTGGAAAACATGGCCTCCTGCCATGATATTTTTATAGATAACGCCGTATAAAAAAGGCTATTTGCCACAATAACCACGCGAAAAAACAACTCTTTAAACACCATTGCTTGTTCATTATTCTGGAATCGATCCCTTATACCCCATTTCCAAAAGCTTTTTCAAACTTATTTCTCGATAACGTGCACGTATTCCTGTGCCATGGGTTTTTTGTGTGTAGTACAACAGAGGCGCAATCTCGTCTTCATTTAACGATAATTCACTGGCAATTTTTTGCGTCAAATCCTTCACACTTAAGGTGTGCTTATCTTCGATCATCACGACTTTTGGCACAACTAAGCGTTCACCCGCAATGACTTTATCCACGGTTTCTAAGTAGCTTTGCTCAAACAAAGGCCAAGACACGCGCTCTTCTTCTGATTTAATTTTGTACCAGCCTACTTTTGAGCCCGCAAAAAATACCGCTGGATGACTCCATTTATACGATAATGGATCGACGCGACAAGCACAGGCTTCGAGGTAAGCGCTTCTAGGATCGGCGAGCCCATAAGCTTTGTAGGCCGTACTGATGAGTTTGAGAAACTCAGAAATGGTTGGCGGCCACGCATACACTTCTTTGGTTCGCTCTACCGCATAAGCCAATAAAGGCTCTTGGAAGCCTTTGAGCGCAATTGCCCACTCACGCTTCGCCAATTTCACTTCGTCAGGGTTGCTGTAAGCGGAAGCAAATTTGTGCGTATAAATGGCTTTAAAACGTGCAAATAACATATTCACTAGAACACGTGTTTGCTGCTCCGCCTCTGTTGGCCCTGATTCACGATTGGCTTGTTGTTGGCTATTTCCATGGCCGTTCTCATAACTATTTGAGCCATAGCCATTTGAACCATAACCACTTTGATCACCAGTCTGTGTCGTGGATGTTGGTGAGGGCATCGCTAACTTGTTCTCGAGAGGTTTTAGCAAAGTTTGAACTGCTTGAGGTTCCTTCATATGAAGACCGATCCGATTGTTTATATTGCCACTGACGTTTTACGTATTTAAAAAATTCGCTGTTCCAAGTTCTGACATTTTTGCGCTGTTCTTTGATTCTTAATAAAAACTCAGCTTGCAAGGTTAATGCAAACTCTCGCGTAATGCCTGCTTGAGTGATTTGCTCTAAGGTGGCTTCTTCTGGAAGCCATTGATCTGGTTGGCGAGAGCGTTCTTTTTGCTCCAAGTACAAATCAAAATCCGTCACGCCACGTCGATCGTTCACCACTGGCGGAGAAGAAAGTGCATTGTACTGCCTGTTAAACTGCGGCCTTTGCTCTGTTGGTTGTTTGAAAGCTTGTTTTGCAGGGTAACTTTTCGATTGAGGCGTGAACTCTTCTTTTTTTTCACGAGACGCTTTGTGTAATCGATCCATTTTATCCATCAAAGGATCTGTGTCAGGCTTTCGGCTTACATCCGCTTTATTCGATGATGTATGGCTTGGCACTTCTTGCGTGCTTGTACTCACAGCAGGCAAATGGATTTCCAGTACGTTATCTTGACGCTGAAAAGAGAGCATTTGGCTTAGCTGCAAGTTTGCCAAGATGCGCATTAATATTGGCGTTGTCCAAAAAGGCAGCTGAACACTTAATTGAGCAATTTCAATACGCAAAACATGAGTATTCGTAAAATACGCCTGTTGCTTCAAGAAGGTCAATAATACGGTTTCTTCTAAACCGATTTGAGCCGCCATTGAAAAAGATATGGGTAATGAATAGTCGTTGTCCAACATAAATCTCGCTTCATACATTTAGTTCGACAGTCTATCAAAAGCCATTCTTATAAGCACGACAACCTTGATCGACATTCACAAAAAACAACACTCTAAAAACACCTAACATTTTGCGGTTATTAGTATAGTTGGCTCGAAAAAGTGTCATCTAAAGGACCCTATTGTCTATTTCTGTGCTTTTCTTCCTTTTGAAGACGCTTCTTACTTGAACTTTGGAACTTTCAGCCGCATATTACGTCTTAGAATAAGATTTATATCTAAAGGAGTAATACTCATGCGTTATACAGACACCCTTACGGCACCATCGTCAGAAGTGGTAAACAAAACACTTCGTAATACTTATGGTTTGTTGTCTCTTACTTTGCTTTTCAGTGCATTTACTGCGGGCTTAAGTATGGCGATGAACTTTGCTCACATGAACATCTTTGTTTTGCTGATTGGTTTTTATGGTTTGTTATTCTTAACCCATAAACTTAAAAACAGCCCTCTTGGCATTCTTTGTGTATTCGCATTAACTGGCTTTATGGGACTGACTCTTGGCCCTATCTTAAGCGCTTATATGCAACTTCCTGGTGGCGGCGGTTTGATCATGAGTGCGTTAGGCATCACAGGTCTTTCATTCTTAGGTCTATCTGGTTACGCACTGGTTTCTAAGAAAGACTTCAGCTTCCTTAACGGCTTTTTAACGGTTGGTTTCTTTGTGCTTTTGTTCGCGATGGTCGCGGGCTTCTTTGTACAAATGCCAGCATTACAAATCTTCATTTCTGCAGGTTTTGCCTTGTTCTCAGGCGCCGTGATCTTGCTTCAAACTAGCCAGATCGTGCGAGGCGGTGAGACAAACTATATTCTTGCTACTGTGAACTTGTATGTTTCTTTGTACAACATGTTCCTAAGCATCTTGTCTTTACTTGGTATGGCGAACGACGACTAATCTGTCTTCTCAACCAATTGCAAAAAAGGCCGCTGACTGCGGCCTTTTTTCTGTGTAAACTGCTCCAAATCAAACCCTGTTTTTTTGTTTTAGTATGAGATATTCCATGCAACATACCTTGCTAATCACTGGCTCGCCTTATCAAAGCAAAGCGTGTCACACAGCGCTTCGCTTTGTAAAAACCGCACTCACATTACAGCCAGACAGCATCAAAGGCGTGTTTTTTTATGAAGACGCGGTTTTGATTGGCAACCAATTGAACCAACCTCCGAGAGATGAAATCAATCTCACTAAAGCATGGCAAACAGTGGCTCAAGAGCACAATATACCACTCTACTTATGCATCGCAGCGGCGGTGCGTCGTGGTGTAGTGAGTGAAGACGAAAGCCGTCGTTATGAGCTCACACAACATTCATTAGCCGAGCATTTTCAGTTAGAAGGCTTAGGGACATTAGTGGATCTAATGAATACAACGAACAAAGTTATTCAGTTTAGGTAGACTCATGAAAAACACACTCATTCACTTAAGCAGCAGCCCTTACTCTAACCTGTCTTGCAAAGAAGGCTTAGATCTGGCGTTGGTTCTTGCCACATTCGAACAAGAAGTGGATATTTGCTTATCAGGTGCCGCGCTTTCACTCCTTAATAGCGCTCAAGCGCCCACAGCCGAACAAGGCAAAAATCTGCACAAGTTATTAGCCGGTTTAGAGTTTTACGATATTGAAAACCTGTATGTTCACGCCAGCAACCTAGAAGCCGCAAAACAAGCCAATGACAACAATCTGTGGCAAGGCTCTAAATCGCTCAATGACACAGAATGGCACGCTTTGTTTTCAAATTACCAACAGGTTTTTCGGTTTTAATTATGACGCTTCATCAAATTAATCAATTATCTTATCCAACAGAGTTGGAAAGTATCTGGCAGAACG
>CALLIL010000001.1 GCA_938009755.1 uncultured Marinomonas sp. | reverse complement strand
ACATCGAGATCTACACATTATCCTGCCCTACTGACAACATTATTGCATGGTTGGAAGCTGAGTTTACTTTACTAGAAAAAAACACGCCTTCTAAACTGTGTACAAAATTACGTATTCAGATGAACAACACAAACATAGAAGTCACCATTCTAGAACAAGCAGCGGGTAAGCGTTTTACCTCTGTCTGGTTTGATTCAGATAAAACCCCTTGGGAAAATGATATAGAATGCGCTAAACATGCCTTCAAATCACTTAATTGTGAAATTCGCTGTAACTTACAAAGCTGGGAAGAAGAAGGCGATCAAGACTTAGATCAGTGGTGGCGTATCAATGAATACGAAGAAGGCCCATTTATCTGGAGCTAAACCAACCCAGACTAAAAACACTATACAGAAACATTAACAGAGAGTTTATACATGCAAATTACACTTCTTAAAGGCAAACTTCACATGGCCAGCGTAAGCCAAGCAGAGCTTTGGTATGACGGCTCCTGTGCTATCGACAAAGATCTTGTAGAGTTAGCAGGCTTTAGAGAATTTGAAAAAATTGACATTTACAACGTCGACAATGGCGAACGTTTTCATACTTATGTCATCTTGGCCGAAGCAGGCTCTGGAACCATTTCAATGAATGGTGCTGCGGCACGAAAAGTTCAGGTTGGAGACAGAGTTATCATTGCCGCTTATGGGCAAATGGATGAGAAAGAAGCCGATGAGTTTAAGCCAAAACTTGTTTATCTAAACAAAGACAACACTGTTGAGCGCTCAACGAATACCATTCCTGTTCAGAAGAACTGATTCGTAAAACACCTTAAAATTTTATACAAAAAAGCCAGCAGACATTGCATTCAAAGTCTGCTGGCTTTTTTTGTGCTTAAAAAATATTAACCTAATACAGCCAATGCTGCATCGTAATTCGGTTCATCGGCCGTCTCAGCAACTTGCTCTGTGTAAATAACAGATCCAGTCTCGTCAAGTACAACAACAGCACGAGACAACAAGCCTAAAAGAGGCCCTGTTGAAAAAGAAAGACCATAGTCATCACCGAATGATGAGCGGAAGCTCGAACCTGTGTCGACATTATCAATACCTTCAGCACCACAAAAACGTGCTGCTGCAAAAGGAAGATCTGCTGAAACACAAACCACATTAACACCTTTTAATGCTGCTGCAGATTCGTTGAATTTACGAACAGATGTCGCACACGTTGGCGTATCGATTGACGGAAAAATATTCAACACAAGCTTTGAGCCTTTAAAGTCTGCCAATGTCGCAACAGATAAGTCAGGCTTCACTAATTCAAAATTAGGCGCTGTTGAACCAACAGCTGGCAATGAGCCAATTGTCTCGAAAGGATTACCTTGTAGCGTTACCGTAGCCATATAAAAACCTCATTATACTATTAAAAAAATAACCCCAGATAAGGTATCCAGGGCTATTGGTGTGAGCGATTAAAAAAACAAAACTAACCGCGGATAATCGAAACGTTTTCCGCCTGCTTGCCCTTCTCACCTTCTGTAACATAAAAACGAACAATTTGGCCTTCTACCAAAAAGCGACGTCCACGACCTCGAATAGCACGATAATGAACAAAAACATCATCACCACTTTCCATTGTCAAAAAGCCGAAGCCTTTAGATGAGTTAAACCATTTCACAGTACCTTGCTCACGGTCATCGTCTTCGTCTTCTTCAGAATCAGTGCTGCTGCTATAACGCGCTTGACTAATCATTGCGCCGATATATACAGAGACAAAAAAGAAGCCAAAATAAATTAAAAAGTTAGTACCAATTTGCTCTTTTAGAACCACAGCCATAAGCAAAGGAACAATCAGAGCAATAATAAGGCTAGTAATAAATGTACGTAACGAAAACAAAACAGAACCAACAGAAGATCCTTTAGTATTTGAAACATTATCCTGATGATCATTCATAACAGTATATCTCTTATTAAATTAAATATTATTGTGAAACAAAATTCGTTTTTCTTTAAAAAAACCTTGTATCAATACAAAAGTGAATAAATAAACATATTTACTAAACTCTTTCTAACATTGCCATGTGAAGCCAAAGAAGATCGTAGTAATATACTCAACTTATATTTAGAGCAATTTTCACGCCATTCTTACACTTTATTTGACGATTTTCCACATCAATATAGAGTATAGAATAGGTTGTAAATTTCGAGCTTAGCTTAGTAAGGTTAACACACAGAAGGCATCTATGAACACCTCACAAACAGATGAACGTATAGACGAATTGGAGTTTAAGCTACAGTTTCAAGAAGACACAATTGACAGTTTGAACCAGGCGTTAATTTCTCAGCAAAAAGATATTTTGCTACTGAAAGAAAAGCTACAAATAATGGGAAAACAATTAGAGTCTTACCGTCAGCAACAAAGCATTCAAGAAGGAGAAAGGCCTCCACACTATTAACGAAGACAAGCATGATAAAAGCAATAAACTAAAACATCATGCAATATAATTAGGGCACCTTAAATTAAACAGCGCAAAACTAAGATAATAAATCCAAAGACTTCAGAACATAAATATCAAATCGCCCAGACTTCCCTTCAAGCTGATAGGTTGGCTCTTCGTTATTTAAATAAGGCGCACCTTTTGGGCGCTTTACAACTACTCTGTATTCTGCCAATTCCATAGCGTATGGAAGCAGGTCATCAGCATCCAAATCCTTACCCACTAGATCCCTGAAAAATGCCATTTCTTTTTTTGCAGCAGCAGAGGATTTTTCTGTATGAGGATACATAGGATCCAAATACACCACATCAAACTGCGCTTCACCTTGTATATGACGAATGTCTCCTTCCAACAAGGTCATTCTTTGCGTAATTTGTGCCACTTCATGATGCAAAGTGCTTCGATACAAACCATCTTGGAGCATAGATCGAACAAAACCGACACGCTCACACAAAGCAACCGTACACCCCAAACTGGCTAACACGAATGCATCACGCCCCAAACCAGCGGTAGCGTCTAATACGGATAATTGAGCCTGTTTGTTTAAGCCTACCGCCTTTGCTATATCTTGCCCTTTCCCCCCGCCGAACTTTCTGCGATGGTCAACAGCACCAGAAGTAAAGTCCACATAGACAGGCTTCGGCGCGCCTTTTCCTGTTTTAGCTATGGCAATACCATCAGAAGTGTTTAGCAGCAGATAATCATATTGCGCGACAAATTTCACCGGCTCTCGAAGCCAGAGAAATGGAAGATTTAATGAATCAGCCAATGCACGAGAGGCTTTCTCTAGAAATTTATCGTCTGTCGCCACGGCTATAGAGCTCAACAAGCACCTCTCAAATACAACTCGATATACATACAAAAAAAGCCTCTAACAATTTAGAAGCTTTAATCAGTCACCCTCACATCTATTATTTTTTATTCTTCTAAGCGTACGCCAAGAATAAAAGTGCAGAGCCTAAAACCAATCTATAGATAAAAAATGGTAAAAAACCAATGGTGTTCAGCCATTTCAAAAACAAGAAAATACACACATAAGCACTGATAGCAGACAAAGCCACACCAAGTGCAATACTGTCCCATTCAACCGAGATATCAGAAGCGATAAGCTCTAACAACTTCATACTGCCTGCTGCCAGAATCAAAGGAATCGACAGCAAGAAAGAAAAGCGTGCGGCGCATTCCCTGCTGAACCCCAAAGAACGCGCTGCCGTCATCGTAATACCCGAACGAGATGTGCCAGGAATTAATGCCAGTGCTTGCGAAAAGCCAATAAAGAGAACGCTTTTAGGACAAAAATCATACTCTGCTTTCTTAGAAGGCGCATAACGATCAGCCAACCAGAGGAGTAAACCGAAACCAATTGTCGTGTAGCCAATCACTTCAATTGAGCGAAAATGCACACTGATAAAATCACCGAATACTACGCCAACTGCACACGCAGGTATTGTCGCAAGACAAATCCACCAAGCTAACCGGCTATTTGGCGTAGCTTTTCTTTCTTTCAGAGACACAAGCCAAGCGATGCTAATGTCGACAATGTCCTTGCGAAAATACGCCATAACGGCCATCAAGGAGCCAACATGCACTGCCACATCAAACGCCAAACCTTGATCTTGCCAATCTAAAAGCTGAGCAGGAAGAATAAGATGAGCAGAACTTGATATTGGCAAAAACTCGGTTAACCCTTGAATTAATGCCAAAAATACAACTTGATGCCATAACATGCTTTAACGTTTCCCTACGCGAGGCGCTTGTTTTTCCCAGGTAATTTCATCTCTCAAATACGTCGGAATCGCCTCATAAGATGAGACTGTTTCACCCTTTTCAAAGGCCAGTAAAGCAAGCTCTGCAATGCAGGCAGCACGTGGTGCTAAATCCAATAAAACATGTTCAGCAGGTTCAGGTAGAAAGCCATTTAGCACTTCCTCATAACACCACCCAGATCCAACGCCATTAAACAGAGTAGACAATGAAGCAAGCGCACCAGGCTTCACAACACACTCATCGATTAAAGATTCAACCTGATAGCAACCATCGTCTTTATTAACATAATAGCCGCCCAGATAAATTTCCCCCATCCGAGCGTCTAACGCCGCAAGCCAGTTATTTTTACCGGTTTTTTGAAAGGCTTCCAAAGACAAGGCCGCCAATGTCGAGACAGGAATAACAGGCAAATCGGCACCAAATGCCAAGCCTTGAACCACACCTGCACTAATGCGAAGTCCAGTAAAAGAACCTGGCCCTCGTCCAAAAGCAATGGCGTCTAAATCAGACAAGGTTAACTCAGCCTGCGATAAAATTTGATCGACCATAGGCAGTATCAAATCATTGTGCAGACGTGGTGCCATACGAAAATCCTCCAGAATGACACCATCAATATTTAAAGCGACGGAACATGCTGGAGTTGAAGTATCGAGTGCTAAAATGGCCGTCATTGAATGGTTAAGCCTTTAACGATGACAATAGGCTTTGTTTGATTTCATTCAAATCGCCCACGCCATTTACGGTAACAAATTTAGGAGCGGTTGCGCTGTCAGCTTTTAACCATTCTTGATAATAACCAATCAATGGAGCCGTTTGATCATGATAAACACCCAAACGCTTACGTACCGTTTCTTCTGTATCATCCACACGTTGAACAAGTTCTTCACCTGTTACATCGTCTTTACCTTCCACTTTTGGTGGATTGTAAACAACATGATAAGTACGTCCTGATGCTTCATGCACACGACGACCGCTCATGCGCTTCACAATTTCCTCATCAGCAACGTCAATCTCAACCACGTAATCAATGTCGACACCCGCATCTTTTAATGCGTCCGCTTGTGGAAGCGTACGAGGGAAACCATCAAACAAAGCACCTTTTACACAATCATCTTGTGTTAAACGCTCTTTGACTAAACCAATAATAATATCGTCAGACACAAGCTGACCGGCATCCATAACCGCTTTGGCTTTTAAACCTAGTTCGCTTCCTGCTTTTACGGCAGCACGCAACATATCCCCTGTTGAAATTTGAGGGATACCAAACTCTTCTGTAATAAATTGAGCTTGAGTACCTTTACCAGCGCCTGGTGCACCTAATAATATTACTCGCATAAGAAGTCTCCAAAGACCGCGTTAATGTATTTGCGATGTTTGCACACACGACACCGGATAAATGCACTTATCTGTGCGAATCTATATCGTAAGAACAAACCATTTGCATACTAAAAAATAAATGGGCGCCAAGCATAACCAAGCAGCCCTTGAATATGCAAATTTACACGCTACTTTTTATCATTTTCTTCTTGGTATTGAGCACTTTCTAACCACTAAACGTCATCAAAAAGTGCTAACCCAACTTGTTTAGCCTGTATTTTGCATCCCGCTTGAAATACCAGCCATGGTAATCATTAAGGCCTTATTCACTTCAGCATTGTTCTCATCTTTACGACTGCGATACAAAAGCTCAGCTTGAAGGTAATGCAATGGGTCAATGTACGGGTTTCGTACATCAATTGATTGACGAATGGTTTTGTTGTCTTCGATCAATCGCTCTTGTTGTTTCAAGGTTTTCACAAGTTCACGTACTTGCTTTAACTTACCTCTCAATAAACGACCTAATCCTTGCAGTTCTTCGGCAACAAGACGTTTTTCATAGTATTCCGCAATCTCTGGCTCCGCTTTCGCCAAAACCATATCCAGCATATCTAAATACGCACCAAAGAAAGGCCATTTTTTATGCATTTCTCGTAACTTCTCTAGATTGCCAGATTCAATTGCTTGCTCTAACGCGCTCTCTGCCCCTAACCAAGCTGGTAGCATTAGACGAATCTGCATCCAAGCAAAGATCCAAGGAATCGCACGCAAACTTTCAACACCACCATCAGAGCGACGACGAGCAGGTCGAGAGCCTAACGGCAATTTCGCCAATTCTTGCTCTGGCGTTGTGGACCTGAAATACGGTACAAAATCCTCATGACCTCGAACAATAGAACGATATTGATTCATGCCCACTTCAGACATTTCGTCCATGATGGCACGCCATTCATCTTTTGGCTCCGCCGCTGGAATCAAAGTCGCCTCCATGACCGCAGAGCAATACAACTCTAAAGAGCGCACTGCGATATCAGGAACACCAAACTTGAAGCGAATCATTTCACCTTGTTCGGTGACTCGAATCGAGCCATTCACAGAGCCCGGAGGTTGAGAAAGGATCGCCACATGAGCAGGGCCGCCGCCACGGCCAACGGTACCACCGCGACCATGGAACAAGGTCAAATGAACATCGTGTTTCTTACAAAGGCGTGTTAACGCTTCTTGCGCTCTGTATTGCCCCCAAGTCGCCGCTATTTGCCCAGCATCTTTTGCAGAGTCTGAATAACCAATCATAACTTCTTGATGGCCATTAATATAAGACTTATACCAAGGCAATGAGAAAAGCTGCTCGATAGTCGGTTCTGCGTTATCCAGATCAGCCAAGGTTTCAAACAACGGTACAATACGCATTGGGAAAGTCACACCAGACTCTTTGAGCAATAGTGCAACGGCAAGCACATCAGAAGGCGAGCTTGCCATAGAAATAACATAAGAACCGAAAGAGTTTTGTTGTCCAGCTGCGATCATTTTGAAGGTATCAATGACTTCCTTCACATCGTCAGTGGTTTCCCAATCCATCGGCAACAATGGTCGTTTTGAATTCAATTCTGTCAACAAGAACGCTTGTCGAGACATTTCATCCCATTCTGCGTAATCGCCTAAACCATAAAAACGCGTAATAGCAGACAAAGCTTCAATATGACGACCTGCGTCTTGACGAACATCCAAACGAACCAAGGTCGCACCAAATGTAGCCGCACAACGAATAAGGTCTAACAAAGCGCCATTAGCGATCACTTTCATACCGCAATCAAGCAATGATTGATAACACAAGGTCAAGTCATCAATGAGCTCTTGGCTACCAAGGAAAATATCATCATTGGCAACTGGCTGACCGTCTAAACACGCTTTCGCCCAGGTTTTGGTCGCAAGCATTTTCTTTTCCAATTGACGAATCACTTCACGATACGGTTGAGCACTTTCTCCCACACGAGCACGTAACGCGTCATTGCATTGCGTCATTGAGAATTCAGCACGCAATACGGCCAAATCTTTAAGGTACAAATCCGCCGCCATCCAGCGAGCCAACAAAGCCACTTCTTTAGTGACTTTATGAGTAACATTCGGGTTACCATCTCGGTCGCCGCCCATCCAAGTAGCGAAACGAATCGGTGCTAAATCCAGAGGTAAGTGTTCTGTTTTTGTCAGTGTCTCGAATTGTTCATCTAATTGACGGAAAAAGCCCGGCACCGCATGCCACAAAGATTGCTCGATAACCGCAAAACCCCATTTTGCTTCGTCTACTGGCGTCGGGCGTTGCTCACGAATTTCATCCGTGTGCCAAGCTTGAGTAATGATCTCTTTCAAACGACGAACATGCTTCGTTTCTTCCAAAGGCAGAATATTGTCTTTGTCTAACGCTTCTAATTCATTAGAAATATTGTCGTATTTACGAATCAAAGAGCGACGAACCACTTCGGTTGGGTGAGCGGTTAAAACAAGTTCAATGGATTGTGATTGAAGAGATTCAATCATTTGTTCTGGCGTAAATTTTTGCGCAGATAAACGCTCTAAAAGTTCACCGATAGGGTTTTGATACACACCCAGACTTTCATTCGTACGACGACGATGCACTCGGTGATATTGTTCTGCAATATTGGATAAATTCAAGAACTGATTAAATGCACGAGCAACAGGAACGATTTCTTCGTCTTTCAACCCTTCGAGTGCTTTGATTAATGCGCTTGGATCGCCTGATTGACGCCCTTCTTTGGAAAGTAATCGGATATTTTCTACTTTTTTTAGAAAATCTTCTCCTAAATGATTACTCATACTCTCGCCAAGATAGTCTCCTAACAACCTAACGTTTTCACGTAATGACGCCTGTCGATCACTCACTTTACTCTCCTAAACAGTACGAACACATTTATTCTAGTGTTCTTTAGATACTACGATAAGCAATTCTATAAACCTTCCCGTTTAGCTTGCTCCCAATAACTGTCTAACTCTTCTAAAGCACAGTCCGTTAACTTTTTACCTTGTGCTGTGACTAGGTTTTCAATCCTACCAAAACGTCGACGAAATTTAACATTCGTTTTATTTAACGCCACGTCCGGAGGAACCTCTAAATGGCGTGCTAAATTGCTCATGGCAAAAAACACATCGCCCATTTCCTCTTCTATATGAGCTCTGTCTTGCTCTTCTATTGCTTCTTCTAATTCGTCTAATTCTTCTCTGATTTTAGCGAAAACAGGGGCAATATCAGACCAATCAAACCCCACTTTAGAGACTTTCTTTTGTATCTTTACCGCTTGCATCAACGCGGGCATGGAGACAGGAATGTCATCCAATATACTTACCGCATGATCAGCGTGCAGTGTTTTCTGTGCTTTTTCTTCGGCTTTGATTTTTTGCCACTGCTCGGCGATTTCCTCTTCGGTTAACTGAGTAGGCTCTCCAAAACGAGTAATATCGCTCTCTGGAAAAACATGAGGGTGACGACGTAACATTTTATTGGTAACACCGGTCACAATATCATCAAAGTCAAAACGGCCTTCTTCTTGCGCTATTTGGGCGTAGAAAATGATCTGGAATAACAAATCACCCAGCTCTTCCTCTAAATGCAAAAAGTCTTCACGTTCAATGGCATCAATGACTTCATAAGCTTCTTCTAGTGTATAAGCAGCAAGACTTTTATAGTTTTGCTTCTTATCCCAAGAACAACCTAGTTCAGGGTCTCTTAAGCAAGCCATTAAATGTTGTAATTTCTGTAAGGCGTTGCTCAAAAGTCTCTCTCTCTAAACACGTTTAACACGTTCGGAAGTTGATTTATTCGATGCAGTATTTTACTCAACACACTGAGTTCGCCCACTTCGATGGTAAAGCGAATGCTGGCCGTGTGGTCTTCTTTTGTTGATAGAGTATTCATCGACAACAAATTTACTTTTTCATTAGCAAGCAGACTGGTAATGTCACTTAAAAGGCCCGTTCTGTCATAAGCTTGTACTTGAATATTAACAGGATACTGGTTATCAACCTCTTCTCCCCAATTAACATTCACAATACGTTCAGGCTCATCCAAACCTAACTGCGCAATATTAATGCAATCTTGCCGATGAACCGACACACCGCGCCCTTGAGTAATGTAACCAATCACATCATCTCCTGGAATTGGCGTACAACATTTTGCCATTTGAGTCAGCAATTTACCGACACCTAAAATATGTACGTCGTTATCGGAAGACCTGTGCAGGCTTTTCTTGACTCGAATCGGACGAACTGGCGCAACATCGCCATTCAGACTGTAAAGCTCATCAATGACACGCATAACACGCGCTAATTGAATGTCGCCCGCGCCAAGAGAAACAAAGACATCACTGGCACTTGAGAAACTAAAACGCGACGCAATTTTCTTGAAGTCGATTTGATTCTCTTCGATTCCAAGACGTTTCAATTGCTTCTCTATTAAATGCTTACCTGCTTCAAGGTTCTTCTCGCGGTCTTCTTTTCGAAACCAGTTTTGAATACTCGCACGGGCTCGGCTTGTTTGAACATAGCCCAACATCGGATGCAACCAATCACGGCTTGGGCCACCTTCTTTCGTGGTTAAAATCTCCACTTTATCGCCCGTTTTTAGATGGGTAACAAGAGTGATAATTTTGCCATTTACTTTAGCACCACGACAGCGGTGACCAATTTCCGTATGCACGCGATAAGCAAAGTCTACTGGCGTTGCATTCACAGGCAGATCCACCACATGACCTTCCGGTGTGAAAACATAGATTCGATCTTGCTCTATGTCACTGCGAACTTGCTCAGATAAAGTTTCTAAATCACCTTGTTCTTCATGGAAATCCAGAATGGTTCTCAGCCATTGCAGCTTTTCCTCATAACTCGTGCTGTTAGAGCTAAGGTCGGTTCCCTTGTATTTCCAATGGGCACACACACCTAATTCTGCTTCATCGTGCATTTTATGAGTACGAATCTGGATCTCTAACACTCGCCCTTGAGGCCCAACAACAGCCGTGTGCAATGATTGATAACCATTGGTTTTAGGATTACTAATGTAGTCATCGAACTCTTGAGGAATGGGTCGCCATAAATTGTGCACAACACCCAGAACGCCATAACACTCCATTGTTTCATTGACCAAAATACGCACCGCACGAACATCGTACACTTCATCAAATGCGATATTCTTACGCTTCATTTTGCGCCAAATACTGTAGATGTGTTTTGCTCTACCCATCAGATCGGCATGAATATTAATGCCTTTTAAACGTTCGTCTAATAGGTTGATCATGTCATCAATATATTGCTGACGGTCTAAACGTTTCTCATCTAACAAGGTCGCAATGCGCTTGTAATCTGTTGGGTACAAGTAGCGGAAAGAAAGGTCTTCTAACTCCCATTTTATGTGGCCAACGCCTAATCGGTGAGCCAATGGTGCGTAAACACTCTGAACTTCTAATGAGACCGCAACTCGACGTGCTTCATCTTGATATTTAGCCTCTTTAATGGCGCAAGCTCGCTCAGCCAATTTGATGAGCACAACCCGTACATCATCAATAATAGAGACCAACATTTTTCGCAATGATTCTAATTGATTGTCATGACTGCCTAAGACTTCGGCAGCGGAATCCGCCGTTAGGTTTTTTGACACTTCACCCATGCGGATGACGCCTTCGACTAAAGAAGCCACTTTGCGCCCAAACATATCCGTCACGCGGGACAAGGGTAATTGATCTTCTCGCACCGCTCGATAAACAGCGGCGGCAACCAAAGAGTCTTGGTCAGCTCGAAAACCTGAGAGAATTTCGACCATTTCCAATCCTGCGCGAAAAGTACTGGCTTGAGGCCCCCAGTAGGAAGCTCTCGCATGTTGTAATTCAGCTTGTCTGGCCAGCTCACATGCCATACGAACAGGCACTCTAGCACTGTCTTCTATTTGATGGGGAAATTGCTCCATCCAAGCGTCAATATCAACACTGCCATCTTCTAGTACCGGATGATCTTTTCTTACGGTTACCATTTTATAGCTTTTCCTTTTATTTCTTTTTTTGCAGTAACATCATAGTCTCAACGTGCGATGTTTGAGGAAACATTTCCATTAGGCTAACCCGCAACACACGGTAGCCTTTCGTGACTAAGTATTCTGCGTCTCGTGCTAATGTCGATGCGTTACAAGAAACGTATAAAATCTGTGTCGGTTTAATTTTGATGATCGTGTCTAAAAATTCAAATGCTCCGGCACGAGGTGGATCCAATAACACCTTAGTTATCTTTTCTTTATGAAACGTATTGGCAATAGGTTGTGTTAAATCCGCTGCGACAAAAGACACATTATCTAAGTCATTAGCAGCTGCATTTTCTCGAGCGGCTTGCACCATAGCCTCTTGCACTTCAACGCCAATAACAGACTTCGCTCGCCTACCTAACGGTAAAGAAAAATTGCCAACGCCACAAAACAAATCCAAAACAACATCGTCTTTATTTGGTTGCAACCAATCCATGGCTTGAGCCACCATTTTTTGATTCATCACGTCATTCACTTGAATAAAGTCTTGAGGATGATAATGCAATCTCAAGCCTTCTAAATCATAGTAGCGCATGTCATCCACAACAACCTTGGCCTTACTTAGATGTGGTGCTTGCCAATATAAGCTTATGGTTTCTTGTTTAGCCCATGCCTCCCAATATTGCATCATCGTTTCTGGTATCTCTTTCGTTAACCGGAACAATACAGACACGCCTTTTGTGTCTTCCAGCAACTCAATATGCCCAAGCGACGCTATTAAATCATTTTTTTCTAATTTAGACTTTAAAGAGATAAAAGCGATTTGCAATGGCGTAGTTAAAACAGCACAGCTTTCAATAGAAATAATATTCTTGGAGGCTTTTCCACGAAAGCCCAGCGCCACGTTATGTTTCTTATATTCAACGGCAATACGAGCTCGGCGACGGTATTGAGTCGCTGTATCAGACAATGTCTCTAGCGAAAGATCTGACAGGACATTGCGCAGTTGCCCTGTTAACCACTCTTTTTTGGCAAATAACTGCTGCTCTTCCATTAAATGCTGAAAGCTACAACCACCACAAGATTGAAAATGCGAGCACACAGGCTCTGTTCGATAATCGCTTGGTGTAATCAACTCCGTCAAGACAGCCTCATCAAAACGGCGGCCTGTCTTGTTGATTTGTGCGTTCACCGTTTCGCCAGGCAAAGCACCATCAATGAACACCACTTTACCTTGTGAGCGTGCAACGCCTTTTGCATCATGAGTCAGCCCATCAACCTGAAAGGTTTGAACGGGACCAAGTGGCTGTGGCTTAGATGGACGTCGTGACGGGGTTCTTTTTCTCAAAGGAGAGCTCTCTTTATATTCGGAGTCTAAAATAAACACGTAGCATTCTATCGTATCTATCTATCGGTCTGCACGTCTAAAGAGAGCCTTATTACACTTTAACAACCACTCTTTGTTACACAATAATTGCTCAGCCTAACTCTAAGAATCGTTAAAAACGCCTGTTGATAAGTAACGATCTCCTCGATCGCAGACGATGGCGACAATAACCGCATTGGTTAACTGCTCTGACAATTTCATCGCCATGGCAACCGATCCGCCAGAAGAAACGCCACAAAAAATACCTTCTTCTTTGGCAAGACGTCGCATGGTGACTTCCGCGTCGTCTTGGGACACATCCATCACAGTATCCACACTATTTTCTTCAAAAATCGATGGCAGATATTCTTTTCCCCAACGACGTATGCCTGGAATACTAGCGCCATCTTGTGGCTGTAAGCCAATAATCTGAATGTCTGGGTTTTGCTCTTTTAGATAATGAGAAACGCCCATTATTGTTCCTGTTGTGCCCATAGAGCTAACAAAGTGCGTTACCGTTCCTTGCGTCTGCTGCCAGATTTCTGGCCCAGTACTGATGTAATGTGCATTCGGATTATCTTGATTGGCAAATTGGTTTAAAACAACACCAACACCCTGAGCTTGCATTTCTTGCGCTAAATCTCGCGCTCTCTCCATGCCTTCTTCTTTGGTCACCAAATGCAAAATAGCGCCATAAGCCGACATGGCCGATTTTCGCTCTTGGCTCATATTATCAGGCATAATCAAATGCATTTTATAGCCTTTAATGGCCGCCACCATTGCCAGAGCAATGCCAGTATTACCACTTGTTGCTTCGATCAAACTGTCACCTGGCTTAATATCTCCACGAAGCTCGGCTTGATGAATCATATTCAAGGCTGGTCGATCTTTTACAGATCCTGCTGGATTTTGTCCTTCTAATTTTAACAAAATCGTATTACTTGAATTTGGGTTGATGCGCTGTAGGCGAACCAAAGGGGTTTGTCCGATTAAAGACTCAACTGTAGGATATTCGATCATAAAAAAACTTCATTGACATTGATGACATAGAGACTGAAACTTAACTAACAAGCCTATTTAAGAACACTTAGCGTAAACAGTACAATAAAAAAGCGTTATAAACTTAGTTTCTCATTACGAGTTTGTAAGATTTCCTTTTTTGGTTCGTATTATCTTTTGAGAGCGTATCTCGAAACATCGATTAGAATGACACAATCAGGTTCCCTGCATTATGAAGCTCGTAACTAAGCTGACCGTACAACACAAATTCTTTTGGGCGTTGTATCTTCCTGTTTTTTTCGTATCCACTTTAGCCTCTTTCTTTCTATTGTCCTCTCGTTTTAATGACCTAGACGACAACCTTTACGAGCGTACCGAACACATTACAGAACAAGTTGCTGTGACAGGTGAATACGCCATTGTTTTCTCTGATCAAAATATGATGCAGCGCATACTTCAAATGGCCCTTAATCACCAAGACATCAGCAGCGTCCAAATTTTTAATAGTGAACAATCACTGATTGCCGAGATGGGAAAACCGCCCACAATAGAAAAGACGTTCTTTCCAAATGGTGAATGGATTGAAGAGCATGACGACTTTCTTCAATCAGTACGCAGTATTCATTATTCGAGCAGCCCAATTGATGACACATTTAACACACAAAACAGGCTGTCAACCCAAGAACAAAGAAACCTTGTAGGCTGGGTAAAAATAGAAGTCAGTAAGTCCGTCAATACGGTTAAAAAATACCAATTCGTCAGTATCATTCTGTTCACTGTTATCTTATTTAATTTGCTCGCGATCATTGTGGCAATAAGGCTTTCCAATCGATTAACCCAACCTATCAACCAACTGTCAGGTTCATTAAAAAAACTGATCAAAGGCCAATTTTCAACCATCAAACTGATGCAACTACCACCTGAATATGCAGACATTCAAAAAGATCTACTCGACCTAACCGAGCGACTTGAGTTCCATAATGAAGAGCTCATTGCTGGTATTGAACAATCTACAGAAGATATTCGGCGTAGTATGGACAGTATGGAAGAAAAAAGCGCCCAACTTCACATCGCCAACCGTGAAGCAATGGAGTCGAACCGTCTAAAATCACAATTCCTTGCCAACATTAGCCATGAAGTTCGCACGCCACTTAACGCTATTTTGGGCTATACAAAGACCCTTAAAAAGGATTTAAAAGACGCTCAACAACGCCTATATGTCGAGACCATTCAACAATCCACAAACAGCTTATTGGCCATCATCGGGGATATTTTAGATTTCTCTAAGATCGAAGCGGGAAAGTTAAATTTAGAAAGCGCTCAGTTTAATTTGAAAAGCCTAGTTGAAGAGGTTTATCAAACCCTTAGCATTAATTTACTGAGCAAAAAGAAACAAATTGACCTGATTCCAGAGTTCGACCCAAACCTGCCAGATTGGTTGATTGGAGACAGCACACGTGTCCGCCAAATACTCACCAATTTAATAGGAAATGCGATCAAATTCACTCATCAAGGCTCTATTCGCACACAAGTATCCCTCGTTTCTATTAACGAAAAAGACGTTACACTTTCTTTTAAAATAATCGATACTGGCATCGGCATTGCTGAGCACAAGATCAACAAACTGTTTAAACCTTTTTCCCAGGTTGATACCAGCACCAGCCGACAATTCGGTGGTACAGGGCTCGGACTCGTCATCACCAAGAAACTCGTTGAACAGATGAATGGAAAAATCGAAGTCAGCAGTGATCCAAGTATTGGCTCAACCTTTCGCTTCACCTTAAATTTAAAAGTTTCACCAAAGCTTAAACAAAGCCATTCGCCTTTGGATTATCACGTCATATTGCTCGAACCAAGTAATACTTACAAAAGCTATATGAAGCAATATTTAGAAGACATAGGCGTCGTTTGCACACTGAGCGCTGATTTTGAACAGGTCATCACACTCATCAATAAAGGTGGAGACAAACCAAACGCTATTTTACTGAGTGTCGCACCAGACAAACAAAGCGTTTTAGAAGCAAAAGAGTTAATTTCATACGCCTATAAAGAGCTTAAAGTCGTCTGTATTTTGCTTATTCAACCACCAGGTCAAATCGAGCAATATTCAGCCATTAAGAATTTATGCAGTGACATTTTACTAAAACCTGTCAGTCAAGAGCGTCTATATCAGGCTTTGCAGAACATCAATAACACAGATGTGAAAGCCGCCATTGCAAACCGCATAAACAACACAAAACAAGCGCTTGAATATGACAACACAGCAAGTTCAGAGAGCGTAATAAACGATCTAGATACAGAAGTCTTTGCTGAACACCCATTAAAGGGCGTAAAAATATTAGCCGTCGACGACAGCCCTATTAATCTTCAATTATTAGGCCATTGGCTAGAACCACAAGGCTTGGAAATTTCCCTAGCTTACAGTGGTAAAGAAGCCATAGAGCTCGCTCAAAAAACACAATACGACCTGATTCTCATGGACATTCAAATGCCCGAAATGGATGGCATGGAAACCACTCGGCATTTGCGTGCGTTGGACAATTATATCGACACACCGATTATCGCCCTAACCGCGCACGCCTTGGGGTCGGAACAAAAAGAAATATTGGCCAGTGGCATGAACGCTTATTTAACGAAACCAATCGATGAAGAAGTGCTGTTCAACACCATAGAAAAATGGCATTTAAATACGGACTCTTTTCAAGATCAAGTCGATGCCAAGCTCGCTAATATTTTTGATCTAGACAAAGCGCTCGACATTGTCGATGGCAAAACGCACATCGCAAAAGACATGTTTGATATGTTGGCCGATTCATTAGATAGCGAGAAAAAACTCATACGCCATCATTTAGAACAGCAAGACACAAAGAAGCTTATTGAGGTTGTTCACAGGGTTCACGGCGCATCAAAATACACAGGCACCATTAACATTGCACGCCACGCTGGCTTTTTAGAAACGCATTTAAAAGAGCTTGGGCTAGAAGACGTAGAAGGTGTCGCGGACGACTTTATCGAAGCCATTGAAGATTTACTCAGCCACCGAGAATTAATCCCTTGGCCAGAGTCAGAATAAACCGTTAACCGTAAGTATTTATGATGCAGGTGCACCAGATTCAATAATGACAAACGCCTGCGCGTACGCTTTCTCGTCCGTCAGGCTTAAATGCCATGTCACAGGAACATCATAGCGCGCAGCAATAGTGTCATCTACGGTTAAAATCGGCTGACCCGAAGGCATATTCGTCACAGAGAAATGCTGAAAACTTACACCAGACCCAATACCGGTTCCAATCGCTTTCACAGCGGCCTCTTTCGCCGCAAAGCGTTTTGCCACATAAGCGCTGGCTTTTTCTTGATTGGATATCTCTAACCAGCGCTGTTTTTCGGCCGCCGTTAAAATCCGATCCACAAAACGTTCACCCAATTTTTCAATGGATTGATGAATTCGTGCGATCTCAACCAAGTCGGTTCCAATACCAATAATCAAGCAAACACCTCTTTATTTATTCACAATGCACGAAACATCGGCACACCCAAATGACGCTCACCTTGAAAAGGTTGCTGTGGCAGTAGGCGTCTCGACTCAATGGCTTTACCATTTAAAATACTGTCTAACCAATGTCGATGAAGCTCTTTCGCAAGACTAAGCACTTGTTTATCTGTCCACTTGCCAGCGTGATAGTTCAACGCCACTTGACCTTCAACAAACAGCATAGGCGGTTGTTTTGGTATTTCACCATGGTAAGGGCGCAAACCAAATTTATAATGAAATTGATACATCTGGTTCGCTTCAATCACCTCGCCTCGCCCTGTCGACACCATATTAATGGCCACACCCAACTCAGAAAACAAACCCACTTCAAAGCGTCTGAGTAGCGGTGCAATCGGCAGCCCCGAATGCAAACTGTCAATTAACCATTGATAAAGTGAAAACACATCAGGCAAAGGTAAATTAAGGGGCAATAACTTTTCAAGCAATTCATGAGCGTACAAGGCCGCATACAAAGGCAGACCTTCTAGCGACAGCGCCGCTTTAACTGATTCAATGCTCTTTATGGTTTTTAAATCACTTCGTCCAGAATACTCAATTTCGTAGCATAAAAAAGGCCCAGGAATCACCCGAGCCTCTTTTTTAGGAAGTCGCCACACGCCTCGCATTAAGCCTTGTTCAAGAGTGAGTACGTCCAACAAAATTTTGCTGTCTTGAAACGGGCGAGTATGAATCACATACGCTGCAGCGCGCATTAACGTTACTCTTCCTGATAACCTAAGCTGGCTAATGCACGTTCGTCATCAGACCAACCTGAGCGCACCTTGATCCACAAGTTCAACATAACCTTGTGTTGGAACAGGTTTTCCATATCGATACGCGCTTCTTTACCAATCAGCTTAATCTTATCGCCACGCTCACCAATGATAATGCGTTTTTGTCCATTGCGTTCCACCAGAATCAAAGCACTGATATGAATCGCTGACGCTTCGTAAGTAAACTCTTCAATTTGAACCGCCACTTCATAAGGCACTTCTTGACCCAATTGACGGGTAATTTTCTCACGCACAATTTCAGCAGCCAAAAAGCGGGAGCTGCGATTGGTAATTTGATCTTCTGGATAAAACTGCGCACCTTCAGGAATATAACTTTCCACTAGACGTTCCAAGCGATCAAGGTTGTTATTACGTAACGCAGAAATAGGAACAATTTGAGAAAAATCCATACGCTCAGACAGGTTCGCCAAGCGCGGTAGCAAATCTTCCTGTTGATCCAATTGATCAACCTTATTCACCACCAAAATTACCGGGCAACGAGCGTGTTTGACTTTTTGCAATACAGACTCATCTTCTTCGGTCCAACGGTCTGCATCAATAACAAACAACACCACATCTACGTCTTTCAAGGCAGACGCCGCGGTTTTATTCATAATACGGTTCATGGCTTTATCTGAACCTAAATGCAAACCGGGCGTGTCTACGTAAATAGCTTGCACATGGCCTTCGGTTTTTACACCAAGAATTTGGTCGCGTGTTGTCTGAGGTTTACGAGAAGTAATAGATAACTTTTGCCCTAGAATATGATTCAACAAAGTCGACTTACCCACATTCGGACGGCCAACAATGGCAATGTATCCACAGTGAGTCACTTCCACCGCTTCAGGCTCAAGGTCAGCACCTTCTTCATGTGCTTCAGAGGCTGCAGAAGCCGACATCATAGCGGCCATTTTTGCTTCAAAGTCTTCAGACATCTTTCTTTTCCAAACCTTTTAGGGCTTTAGCAGCGGCATTTTGTTCAGCGATTCGTCGGCTATTTCCCTGACCTTCAATAGGCTCATCGTAAATATCAATCTGACAATGCACATAAAACGTTTGGTCATGTGGCTCACCCACAATGTTAACAACCTCATATTGTGGTAAGCCATGTTTACGTGCCTGCAGATACTCTTGCAAACGCGTCTTAGCGTCTTTCGTAACCACTTTTAGAGACGTCGCGTTCAAACGCTCTTTGTACCAAACCAAAATATGTTGGCGACATACGTCCATACCAGCGTCTAAATACATCGCACCGATAATACCTTCCACCGTATCCGCAAGAATGGAATCGCGTCGGAAGCCACCGCTTTTTAGTTCACCAGCGCCCAATTTCAAAAAGTCGCCTAGCTGAAATTCTCGAGCCAATTCTGCTAAGGTATCACCCTTCACCAATGAAGCTCTTAAGCGACTCAATTCCCCTTCTTTAGCTTTTGGGAAGCGATGAAAAAGATCTTCCGCAATCACATAGTTCAGAATAGAGTCGCCTAAGAACTCAAGGCGTTCATTGTTTTTACCACCAAAACTACGGTGTGTCAGTGCCAGTTCAAGCAACCCAAGGTCCGCAAAAAAATAACCAATGCGGCGACTCAACTTATCATACGATGAGCTCAAAATTTCTCCAAAATACTTACTTAATCAAACCGTTATTTTTGATGCTTGGAATGCTGAAAAACTCATTCCAATACAGCCATACATAAAATGCACGACCTTTCATATTTTCTTCTGGTACAAAGCCCCAGAAGCGACTGTCAGCACTGTTGTCACGGTTGTCACCCATCACAAAATAATGCCCTTCAGGAACCGTCCACTCACCTTCATGAGGCGTAAATCGGTAACTGTTATACACTTCATGTTCTACGGCGTTTAAATTTTCATTAAAAAGCTCAACAGGCTCTTTGCTTGGGTTTAATGACTCATTCAACTTCGCCAACAAGGTTTTACTAACAGACTGACCATTTACCGTCAGTTCTTTATTACGGTAAATAATATGATCACCAGGTAAGCCAACTAAACGTTTAATGTAGTTCAAATTAGGGTTTAGTGGGTATTTAAAGACCACCACATCACCACGTTCTGGTTCCGTTGTCGGAATGATTTTAGTATTCAAAACCGGTAAACGTATACCGTATTCAAATTTATTTACTAGAATAAAGTCGCCAATTTGCAGCGTTGGCAACATAGAACCCGATGGAATTTGAAACGGCTCAACAACGAAAGAGCGCACACCAAAAATGATCGCAATAATCATGAAGTACGACTTTACTTCCGACACCACTCGTGGCGTATTGGCCAAACGCTGTTGCGCTTCTTTGCTGATCGCTTGGCGCGCATCTTCTGACATCGCGGCTAGTGCTTCTTTGCGTTTCGGCAAAAATACAACTCGATCGTACACCCAGAAAATACCTGTCACTAAAAACGCAATGGCCAGTATTAACTCGAAATCAAAACTCATTCTCTACTCCATCAAGGCGCGAATGTAATGCGCCTGTTGATTGTCTGCGTGGCTACTTTTTTAAGGCCGTATTATTTTAGGGCCGTATTAACTGTCTAGCTGAAGCACTGCAAGGAATGCAGATTGTGGTACTTCAACGTTACCAACCTGCTTCATACGCTTCTTACCTTCTTTCTGCTTCTGCAACAGCTTTTTCTTACGGCTCACGTCACCGCCATAACATTTGGCAATGACGTTTTTACGCAAGGCTTTCACCGTAGTACGAGAGATAACTTTCGCGCCAACGGCACCTTGAATGGCCACATCAAACATTTGACGCGGAATCAAATCTTTCATTTTTTCACACAAAGCACGACCACGGAACTGTACGTTGTCTTTGTGCATAATCAGCGCCAAGGCATCAACACGTTCGCCGTTAATTAAGATATCCAATCGCACCAATGGCGCCGCACTAAAGTGAGAGAAACTGTAATCCAGAGACGCAAAACCACGGCTACAAGATTTCAACTTATCAAAGAAATCCATAACCACTTCGTTCATTGGCAATTCATAACGAAGCTGAACCTGACGACCTACATATTGCATGTCTTTTTGTACACCACGCTTTTCAATACAAAGCGTAATCACATTACCCAAGTATTCTTGCGGCACCAAAATATTGGCTTCCACAACCGGTTCGCGCATTTCACGAACCGTACCTGGATCTGGCATTTTGGACGGGCTATCAACATAAATAACCTCACCAGTATTCAATTCAATTTCGTACACAACCGTTGGCGCTGTGGTGATCAAATCCAAGTCGTATTCACGCTCTAGACGTTCTTGAATAATCTCCATGTGAAGCATGCCCAAGAAGCCACAACGGAAGCCAAAGCCCAATGCATCCGAACTTTCTGGTTCGAAGAACAAAGACGCGTCGTTCAAGGTCAACTTACTCAACGCCACTCGGAAGTCTTCATATTGATCAGAACTGACAGGGAATAAACCCGCGTAAACTTGAGGTTTGACCTTTTGGAAGCCGGCAAGTTGTTCAACATCAGGCGTTGTCGCATGCGTAATCGTATCACCCACTGGCGCACCGTGAATGTCTTTAATACCCGCGACAACGTAACCCACTTCACCCGCTTTCAATATGCCTGTCTCTTTACGTTTTGGTGTAAAGATACCCGCCATATCCACTGGGTGATTTTGTTTTGTCGATTTAATAAAAATCTTATCTTTCTTGCGCAATGTGCCTTGCTTAATACGAACAAGCGACACAACACCCAAGTAATTATCGAACCAAGAATCAATAATCAACGCTTGTAATGGCGCATCCACATCGCCTTCAGGTGGCGGAATGGTTGACACTAAGCGTTCAAGCACGTCTTCTACGCCCATGCCCGTTTTAGCAGAACAGGTCACCGCACCCATTGCGTCGATGCCGATGATTTCTTCAATCTCTTCACACACGCGCTCAGGTTCTGCTTGCGGCAAATCGATTTTGTTCAATACCGGCATAACCTCAAGACCTTGCTCGATCGCCGTATAACAGTTCGCCACCGACTGTGCTTCAACACCTTGAGCCGCATCAACCACCAGCAAAGCACCTTCACAAGCCGCCAAAGAGCGAGACACTTCATAAGAAAAATCGACGTGCCCCGGCGTATCGATGAAGTTTAACTGATAAGTTTCACCGTCTTTCGCATGATAATCCAATGTCACGCTTTGGGCTTTAATCGTAATACCACGCTCACGTTCGATGTCCATCGAATCCAGAACTTGGGCAGACATTTCACGCTCACTCAAGCCTTCACACGTTTGAATAAAACGGTCAGCTAAAGTGGATTTACCATGGTCAATATGCGCGATGATCGAAAAATTTCGTATGTGCTTGAGATTATTAGACATTTTTTACTCTAAATGTGTCGTTCCAAGAAGCCATGCACCCATAAATGTACCGACTTTTAGACAAGACTAAGAAAACAGTGAAAATAATTTTCGGGATTATACAGGGAGTTTAAAGGAGTTGATAGACTAGAAAGTTCCTAAGGAAATACAAAAAAGCCCCATTATTCATGGGGCTTCCTGGAAAATCGAATATCAAATCCAAGCTTACGGCAGAACGATCCCTTTTTCTTTCAAGACTCGCTCAACTGTGTCAACGGTGGCTTGCGTGTGTGCGTCGATTTCTAAATTTACTTTGTCGCCAACAGTTAATAAGCCAAAGGTGGTGAGTCTTAGAGTTTCTGGAATTAAGGATACTTCCAACCAGTCATCGCCTATGTCACTGATGGTTAAACTAGAGCCATTTAAACCAACGTAACCTTTATTGAATAAATAACGTCGAGCATCGACTTCTTCTTGACGATCTGTCGTGAAACGAATGTGAACTGTTTCTTGGTTCTTTTTGATTTGCGATACGCTCACGGAAGTCATGATGTGACCAGACATAACATGACCGCCCACTTCGTCCCCCATTCTGGCCGCCCGCTCAAAATTCACAGGATCACCCGTTTTTAATAACCCAATGTTGGTTAACGCTAATGTGGTATCGATGACATCAAAGGTCAGCACGTCTTTTTCTATTTTCGCTACAGTCAGGCAAACACCATTAATGGCAACACTGGCACCAAGTTGCTGCTCCAACATCACACCTTGAGGAAAGATAATTTCAAGTCGTTTATTACGTCCCAAAGAGTTGCTAGATTGCACGGACGCCATGCCTTGGACAATACCTGTAAACATCGAAAGACCTTATTTTTTGTTAATATATGAGGGCAAATAATATAGCAGTGTTTGACAATTTTCTATCCACTCAGCACAGGCGTGGAAAAAATGAACAGCACTAAGGTATGTATGATAAACACTGGCCTGAACGAAGTTATCACAAAGTCACCAATAGGGTTATCCACAGGTTGCGGGGATAACCTTCTTGGCAAGCTTTATTTTTAAAAAGGCCAATAACAAGACGTGCTGTCTTTAGGTTCTGTTCCCTTTAGGAAAGCCAGAGACACTTTATCGCGACAACGATCCGCGGCGATTTCAAACTTATCTTCTAAGACATTGAAACGCGCTGCACCATTGGGCAAGCTTTCAGGCAAAGAGCGTGGATTCACATTTTGAGTAAAGTCGATCCACACTTTTTGAGCGCCACTGCTGCCCGTAATGCTCAACGGCACATTGTTATCGTCCCCAAGCCAAATAGTCGAAGAGTAATCGCCTGTGATTCCCACATACCAACTGTCTTTTTGCTCGTTGGTTGTGCCTGTTTTTGCGGCAAAATTTAAATTTGGAAACACTGCTTGTGCCGCGCGGGCGGTACCAATTTCAGGTGTTTTTTTCATACCATCTAATGTCACAGCCAGTACCGCGTCTGTGTACGCAGTATCGTTACCTTGATCAAAGCGCTTCATTAATTGATCGTCCTGATCCATCACCGCCAACACCACTCCAAGCTCACTACTTCGTCCTTCTGATGCAATCGGCTGATACAAGCGAGACACTTCAAACGGTGACAACTCCAACGCACCAAGCGCCATGGAAGGCAACATGGTAAAGGGTCGTTTCACACCTAATTGACGCAATGTGTCACCAACGCGATTGAAGCCGATTTCATTTGCCAAGGCGACAGTCGCCAAGTTGTAAGACTTCGCCATGGCTTCGTACAAATGCACAACGCCATGTTCTCGATGAGAGTAGTTCTCTGGCTCCCAAATTTGACCATTAAAGTTAAAGCGTAACGCTTTGTCTTCGATCTGTGACCACCAAGTATAGCGCCCTGTTGCCAAGGCAGATAAATACAATGGCGGCTTCACTAAGGAACCAATCGGCCTTACGGCCCCTAAAGCACGATTAAAGCCGGTGTAATACTCTCCGCTGGAGCCGACCAGCGCTCGTACTTGCCCATTGAGTCGATCTGTTACCACCATGGCACCTTGCAACCCTTTTAGCTTAGGATCGCTTTTTTCTAAGTTCGCTACTTGGCGTCGCATCGCTGTACTGGCGGCCCGTTGTGCTCGAATGTCCACACCGGTGTAAATACGCAAATTTTTCGTAGCAAGCGTGGTTTCATCAAAGTCTCGAGACAACTGCATAGCAACAAGATCGAGATAATCCCCATAAACAGAACGCGACTTTTGTTTACTCGCAAGGCGTATTGGTTGCTTGGCTAAGCTGTTGTAATCGCTTTCGGTCAGACGGCCTTGATCTCTTAAGACACCTAATACCGTATTACGGCGGGTTTTCGCTCGATTCGGAGAACGCTCTGGGTTGTATAAAGAAGGGCCTTTTACCATACCGACCAATAAAGCGTATTCGTCGATGTTTAATTCATTTAACGGGCGGCCAAAGAAATGCTGACTGGCGGCTGCAAATCCGTGCAGTGCACTGTTGCCTAGCTGCGCCAAATACACTTCGTTCATGTAAGCCGTAATAATGGCGTTTTTAGAATAGTGGTATTCAAGCAACAAACTCATAATGACTTCTGTCAGCTTCCGTGTGTACGTTCGCTCAGAACTCAAATACATATTTTTGACCAACTGTTGCGTCAGCGTGGAACCGCCTTGGCGACGAGCGCCATGAGTCAAATTAACCACAACAGCGCGTGCTATACCAGTTAATGAGATTCCCCAATGTTCGTAAAAATCTCGGTCTTCGACCGCAATAAGGATCTCAAGCAAAGGCTCTGGAATGTCTTCGTAAGTGAGTATTTGGCGACTTTCGGTATTACCGCCATACAAGAAACCAATCCGCTGCGGTTCGATTCTCGCCTCTTCTATCTCTTGGCCATTCAAGGCTTTAATGACCAAACGGCCATTATCAAAAGAAAAGATACGACGCTCACTTTCATGGAATCCGAGGTGATCAACATAAGAACGTAGATGCGCGCTGACTTTAGTTTGACTGCGCGCCGCCCAACCTACTTTTTGGCTGTTACGACCAAAACGATAACCCGTTTCTTCGAGTAGGTTCTCTAGGTCTTGCTTCTTCCAAGGCGCACCGTTTTTCAGTATCACTGGCGCACTGTACACTTCGGACGGCACTTGCCATTTTTGCCCTTCAAAGCGGCTAACCACTTGGCCGTTTAACCACCAAACCCAAGCAGCAAAAGGAATACTGCCAATAAGAGAGAAGAGACAACCCCATTTAAAAAGTGTACGGATGCTTCGCCTCAACAAAGATGGACGGGGTGTATGTTTCTTTTTAGTCGGAGACTTACGGGTCGATTTAGTGGGCATTTTTTTTGTCATGGCGAGAGTATAAGGAGCTTAATGCCTGCAAGCAACGGCGATCAAAGAACTGACAAAATTATTACGTCTTCATTAATTTTCCATAGCACATTGGGGTATTTTTGCTGCAGAAAATGCATTATATTGATGCCTTCCTTATTTATTACAATATAGCAGGAAATAACGGTAGGTTAGAGATATCTTATATAAAATGCGACACATCGCATGCAAAGGTATTTTTATCTAGGAGAGCCTACCTTGCTCACACTACATTAATTATAAAAAATGCGAGAACAACAACGTGTTCAATAAACATCTCATTCCTAATGCGCAAAACCTCCAAGAAGGTAAAGCGTTGAATATAAAAGTGGCAGAATACGACCTTCTCATTACCAAATATGAAGGCAAACTTCGCGCCTACCAAAACCTTTGCCCACATCAGAACAAACGTCTTCATTGGTCCTCTGAGGACTCACTTGACGATGGTGGCGACTACTTAAAATGCCATCATCATGGTGCTTTATTTTCACCAAAAGATGGCTCTTGCATCACAGGCCCATGCCAAGGTGCTGCTCTTAAGAAAGCCACAATAGGCATAGAGAAAGGCAATTACTACTTACTTGCTTAACCGCAACGACATGACAAATCGAATCAAACGCATAAGATATGCCATATTGTCTGTCTTTATGCGAAGGATCGCTTTTCGTCCTGTTATTTTGCTTGCTAGCGCTCTGCTGGCAAGCGCTTACTCGCTTCCTTTGCAAGCAGACACACTGCGTGTCGCAGTAGCAAGCAACTTTATTACGCCAATCAAACATCTTGCTGCAGATTTCGAGCAAGAAACTGGACACGCGATTCAACTTTCCTTTGGCTCATCAGGAAAGTTATTCGCACAAATAAAACACAACGCGCCTTACGATGTTTTTCTCTCTGCCGATCTAGAAAAGCCACTGACCCTTATTCATAACTCTTTAGCGGTCTCCGACAGTTTAGCTATCTACGCACAAGGTAAATTGGCATTGTGGTCGAGAAAACCACTACCGAACACCTCTATCAAAGATACCCTGTTAAACTCTCAACGTATTGCCATCGCCAATCCACGCCTGGCCCCTTACGGTCGTGCAGCCGAAGAGAGCTTGCAACATTTATCCATTTGGGACGAAGTAAAACAGAAGTTAGTGCAAGGGGAAAACATTGGTCAAGCCTACCAATTTACTTATACTCAAAATGCCAAGGTCGGTTTTGTTGCCTTATCCCAAGTACTCGCCTCGCCAGACTCAGGTTATTGGAAAACCATACCAAATGATTACCATGACAACATTAATCAGGCAGGTGTCATTTTATCCAACGCACAAAACCCTGTATTAGCGGAGGCTTTTATGGCATTTTTAATGCGTGAAGACACACAAGCTGACATTGAACAGTTCGGCTATTCAATAGAACACAATTAGGTCACGCTAAAATGCAACTCAGCCCAGAAGACATTGGTGCAATATGGCTTACATTGAAGCTTGCCAGTGTCGTGACGCTTCTCTTGATCCTCATCAGTACTCCCATTGCTTGGTGGCTGGCTCGAACTCAGTCTTGGTTAAAATCCCCAATAAACGCGATTGTCGCTATGCCGCTGGTATTGCCGCCAACGGTTTTAGGCTTTTATCTGCTGATTCTTTTTGGCCCAGAAGGCGCTGTCGGAGAATTTTTTGATCACCTTGGATGGTCTCCTCTGCCATTTAGTTTTTCTGGCCTTGTGGTTGCTTCAATGATTTATTCGTTGCCCTTTGTCGTTCAGCCATTACAAAACGCTTTTATCGCCATTGGTGATAAACCTTTAGAAGCGGCGGCCACATTGCGTGCTTCTGCGTGGAACAGGTTCATTTACATTGCGCTACCTTTAGCCAAACCCGGTTACTTAAGCGCTGCCATTTTAGGATTCGCTCATACTGTTGGTGAATTTGGTGTGGTACTGATGATTGGCGGTAACATTCCGGATGAAACTCGAGTTATTTCTGTACAGATTTACGACCATGTGGAAGCGCTGGATTACACTCAAGCCCACAGCTTATCTTTATTAATGGTCGCCTTTGCGTTTGTTACTCTGGTTTGCTTATACAGCATTCAAAAGCGTAAGAAAAATACGTCTATTAAAGGTGGCATCCTGTGAATAAGCTTTTGAACAATCGATTGCACATCACAATCAAACCACCAAAAAATGCCCAATCTCGCTTTTATTTGGACCTTGATGTCAGTATTCCTAACACCGGAGTAACAGCATTATTCGGACCTTCAGGTTCGGGGAAAACAACGCTATTACGTTATATTGCCGGCTTGAATAATGAAATTCAGGGTGAGTTACGTTTCAGAGGAGATATTTGGCAAAATCAAAGACGCACACTTGCCTCACACAAACGTCCTATTGGTTATGTCTTTCAAGAAGCCAACCTTTTCCCGCACCTCACTGCACAACAGAATCTAGACTTTGCCATTAAAAGAGCAGATAAAACACAATCGGTTATTGCTTATGACGAAGTCATACAACTGCTCAATATTGAAGACATTTTAACGCGATACCCTTCACAGTTATCAGGAGGAGAATCTCAGCGAGTGGCCATCGCCAGAGCCTTATTAATTCAACCAAAATTGTTGCTCATGGATGAGCCTTTAGCGGCTTTAGACGAAGGGCTAAAACAGGAGATTTTGCCTTATTTAGAAAAGGTCTGTTATCAGGCAAATATTCCCATTATTTATGTCAGCCACGCTTTAGACGAAGTCATTCGGCTGTCAGATCATATGCTTGTATTAGAGAAAGGTAAGGTGATCGAACAAGGAGAAACGTCCACATTACTTGGTCAGTTAGATTCGTCTTTTTCTACGCTGCAAGACGCCAGCGTGGTGATCGCAGGAAAAGTAACAAAGCAATCAATTGAATGGGGATTATCTTGGGTCGAAGTGCACGACCAAAGTATTATCGTCAAAACGGCCAACGAGCAGATTGGCGATACTTTACGCCTTAGAATTCAATCCAAAGACGTGAGTTTATCCTTAAGTAAGCAAGAAGATTCCAGCATATTAAATCGATTAAGCGCTTTTATTGATGATTTGTGTGTTGACCCAAAAGACGCTAGCATGGTTCTGGTTCGTTTATTAATAGGCGAGGTTCCTATTATGGCCAGAGTCACAGCACTATCAGCACATAACTTAAGCTTAGCCAAAGGCAAAAGTGTCATCGCACAGATCAAATCAGTCGCCCTGTTACGCTAATTTGTTAACGACTCACTCATTAAATTTCTCTGGCCAATTGCTCTAAAAATGCCCGCATTGCCTTTTCTCGTCGCTTGCCTTCTTTTCTGGCTGACACTGTATTTAAACTGCCTGCAATAAGAAACAGTTTCTTATAAAAGTGATCAATAGAATAACGTGCATCATCTGGCGTTCGCTTCTCACAAAACGGATCATCCGTCGAATACAGTGAACGGTTTAACGCGCCACTTACCTGCATACAGCGAGCAACGCCAATCGCGCCCAATGCATCAAGACGATCAGCGTCTTGCACAATCTTAGCTTCAAGACTCGCTGGAGTAATGTTAGCACTGAAGCTGTGCGCGCAAATAGCATGGTGTATTTCACAATAATATTGTTCTGGGTACGCAATGGATTTTAAATATTCAATCGCTTTATCACCCGCCATGGAGGAAGCCAAATGGCGCTCTGGATGGTTTTTTGGCAAAGACACACAATCATGTAACCAAGCTGCAGGCACAACAATCGCCAAGTCTGCCTTTTCTTCCAATGCAATTTGCTTGGCGACTTTAACGACCCGTAAAATATGAGTCATGTCATGAGCAGCATCCGTTTGAGATTGCTGCTCTAAAAAATCACAAAAATGTGCTTCATAGTTTTTTAATTGAATTAACGTCATTCGCTTCCTATTTACTTCAATATTTTTTGTACTTGATCGTTACGCTACTTAATAATGGTGCACAGGCTTTGATCATTTCTTGTTTATCTCTTTTTGGCAATGCCGATAAATCACCTAAAATCGGCATACAATGGCCATTATTCTCTATCTTGGTGTGGTAACTTGCAATCTGGACTACTTCGCATAATCCAAGTTCCCTAAACCTTCATACCTTAGACATATGATTGTCTATATGAGCTCAAAAAGCATAAGTGCACTTAAATGTATAAGGTATACAAAATCGCTACATAAAAAGAAAAATAGCTTCAACCATCTCAGGTATGATCGTAAAAATTTCATTGTTATTTATGAAGTATCTCTTAAGGAATGAAGGTTTTTATGTTTACAAAGAATGCTGCAAGAGAATTGAACCATTTGCTAACCATCAAAATTGCAGAACTCATTATTGTCGCATTATTATGCGCTATCTTCATAAGGCCCTTATTTGCCAACATACACCACCATTTGCTCTTACTTGAGATCGCTGATTTATTTTTGATTTGTATATTGTATGCCGTACTAAGAGAGAAAATATTACCAAACAAATGGGAAGTGACGTTTGCCATCAGCTTCTCTGTCATACTTACCTTCCCACTCATTGCGGTTACTGGCGGTGTTAACAGCCAAATTACGTATTTTTTACCATTATTGCCTATCATGGCAGCGCTTATTGGCGGTAAAAAAGAGTCTTTTATCGTCACCATAATATTAATTTTCGTCACTTTAGTTTCTATGATTTTTTCTGAGTATACTATTGATCTGGATGAAGAATTTTATTCTAAAGAGAAAACAATAAGCAGAGGATTTTGGTTAATTTTTGCCATGTTGTTTAGCGCTTACTTTGGGCAATTTTTTCTTACGAAATACACAGAACTTACTAGTCAATTGAAAGATGAAAACCTCCAAGATCCTCTGACAAAGTTATTGAATAGAAGGGGATTAAGCTTCCATTTGGAAAATGAATTTAAAAACACCTCATTAGACTCTCCTTTAAGTTTACTACTCATTGATATAGACCACTTTAAAAAAATAAATGACCAATACTGACATGACGTTGGCGATCAATGCTTAATTGAGGTGGCAAGAGTATTAAAAGAATCATTGAGAAGAAACGATATCATTGCGCGCTTTGGAGGGGAGGAATTTATAGCTCTGCTCCCCAACACAAATAAAAAAGAAGCCATAGAGGTAGCAAACAGCCTTAACCAAAGAATTTCTGGGAGTGCCTTCAGCCAATCAGAATTACCTCTTACCATTACATTAGGCGTAGCTGAGTCTGATAATTCAAAAGAGAATGACAGTACACTAAAAATGATAAAACGTGCAGATAAAGCACTTTATAAAGGAAAAGAAAACGGACGTAATCAAGCGGTTATGTCCACTCAATAAAAGAACCAAATGCACTTATCAGCCTTAACAAGGAACAAGAACCCAAGAAATAACAATATTGTCATATCCATCATCGCGCTTATATTCGCGATATCCAACAGATTTCGCCGCACCCACAAGGTACATGCGGTCATCCAGCGTCATTACTTTAGCTAAAGACCCCTCCGTATCTAATTCCTGTTTATCAAGGTTAGGATTAAACATCGCACCAATAGAGTAATCATCCGTCGCACTGGACAAGATAACACCTTGCTCTGTAGTAAAAAAAGCTTGAGTCCCTTTTTTTATCTGCCCATTTTCTCTTGGTAAAATATCATTCAGAATAGCTTTAAACTCTACTGTTGAATCAAAAACAATACCTATTCCACCAATAATACTTTCATCATTATTTATGTCTCGTAACGCAGCATTATAAATATAAGTTGATGCACCATCATAACAATCAAACTTTTCAAACGGCGAAACGCTATATTCGTAGATACTTTCTAAACTCAAAACGTCTTGAGCGCCTGAACGAGGCTCTACAGCTTCCCCTATTCGATCATTGTACTGTTCATCTGAAAAAGCAATGTATCGGCCCTGTTTATCATAAACATATAGGGTGTGGTAAACCGTATAAAGCTCATGAATCGTTGCAAGAGTATGTTTAACAATGCTTGTATCTATATCAGGCGCTGATAAAGCACTTCTTAACAGACTACTTAGCCCCCACCAGCGACAGTCGTTAGCACGTTCAAATAGATTGCGGTCCATAATGTCGACCGCCATATTAGCTTGTAGACGAACAGCGTTTAATTGCCCTGATATAATGGTTGAGAATAAAGATTCAATAGAGCCTGAGAAAACATCATTAATGTCCTGACCTATTTTTTTAATTGCTTCTAATACCGGCATAAATTCAACCGCATCTTTACGAGCAGCAGTAATAATACCATTTAAAACAATAAGCTGGAGGTCATCGTTAATTGATACTGACTGACGACGTATATCAATTAAGTCCTCCGAAATCATACCGGTAAAATCGGTGCCAGCTAAAACATTATCGAGTTGCTTTTCACCTTCATTATTATTCATTGCTTCAATCGGAAGTAGCGATGCCATGTGCCAATCTTTAGGCCCTGCATAACCCTGATATGCATGACCTTTTGTACACACTTCTACTATTGATTGCCCGTTCACAGTCTTCATTTGAGGCTCTGCTGACAAAGATAATCTAGGCGGATCCCTTAAAACGTTCTCATTCTGTGCATATAAGATGTTTCCTGCTCCATCAGAAAGCAGAAAGTGGTTTTTTTCATTAACAAATAAAAGTCTATCAATTATCCCTTCCAATTCATTATCAAAGCGAAAACACAACACAATCACACCAACAACCTCACCTTGATCGACAACAGCATTTGCATATAAAAGGTGTGGATCTGGCATTCCCATTAATTGAGTTTTGCCAAAATACTCAACATACTCATCAGGTTGTTCAATCACTTGTTGAATGAATTTATCTGACACATGAGCAGTGCGTGAGGTTTGGCTTAATTGGAAGAGCAAATCGCCATTGGGCCTTAAAAGTAGAGCATCATTATAAACAGAGTAAATATTTACATAGGACCTTAAACGTTGCTCTATAAACTCTCTATCTTGTTCATTTAATTCAGTATTTTTACAGAATTTAACAACATCATAATCCGTTGATAAAAAGCCTATATCTGCTGTTCTTTCAAATAAATTTCTTATTAATATGTCAATTGCCATTTGGCTTCTAGAAGCATTCTGGAGGATAATTTTTTTAGCATGCTCATGAATCAAATTGCTAATTAAATGAGACTGAAGCTCATTAAATTGGCCAAGCGTATTATCCATATCTTCCAATATAGTGGATGCAACCTCTAAGCTGTTGATTTTTCCAACCAACGCTATTTTTTCCCACCAAGTACTAAGTGAACTTAAATCTCGGTCATATTGATCGACATCTTTAATCGCTCTTTTCATTGTGTCTTGATGGTTTAATAAAAAGGCATCCATTTGGTTTTCCTATTAATTAATAAGCTTGAAATTCACAGCAAAAAATAGACCATAAAACCAATTAAATAAATCAAACAAATTATTTAAAATAACCAATCAAAAAAATAACAAAAAAGCATACAAAAAAAACAATAAAGTATTAAAAACAAAAAAAGGAATGTCTATGACATTCCTTTTAAATTACAAGAACTTTAAGTTAAGTATAAATATTTTTTATTACACTTTAAATTTATCACTAATGCCTTTTATTACCTTAGCTTGTTCTTCTAATAACATCATTTGTTCGGCTGTACTATTTGATTCATTACCAATACTTTCGGCAAGTTCTGCAATGCCTACAACATTTTTAGCGATATCACTGGCCACCTCAGATTGTTGATGAGCAGAAGTTGAAACTTGAATATTCATCTGAGTTAAGTTTTGGATAGACTCAGTACTTGAGTTGATTATTTCATTAATTTTTGACATTGCTTCTAAAGCAAGTTCTCGGCTCTGTATCGACCCATGCATATCTTCCGTCGCCTTTGAAACACTTGCCTCTAATCTTTCTAATACATCTTTAATTTCAACCGTACTTTGTTGACTACGCTGAGCCAAACCACGCACCTCATCGGCCACGACAGCAAAACCTCGACCTTGCTCTCCTGCTCTTGCCGCCTCGATGGCTGCATTTAATGCCAACAAATTCGTTTGTTCAAAAATTCCCTGTATAACACTTAAAGCAAGGTTAATTTCTTCAACGTTCCCTCCCAACACATTAACAGAAGCTTCAACAGTCTCTAGTACATTACTCAATTCGTTTAATTGATGACTAGAAACATTCACTTGTTTTAAAACATCTTGAATTTCTAATTCCGTATTCTCAGCTGAGCGCTTGGTTGTTTCAGCATTACCTGCAATTTCATTTGAGTTCGCTTTCATCTCCTCAATTGCACTCGCCACTAAATTTGTTTCACTAATCTGTCGGTCTGAAGCTTGGGACAATTTCTCCCTTTGCTCACTAGATTTCACCGCGATAGACATCAAATTATCACTAGAGCGTTTTAAGTTGCCTATGTCCATCGCCATAGAGTCTAAAAATACATTAAAATCCATTGCTATATTGTTGAGAATATCAATCGAGCTCGAAGGTAATTTTTTAGTCAAGTCTCCTTGACCACTGGCAAGATTCTTAACTGCAGACCCCAACACTAACAACGGACTTAGCACAGAGCGGGAAGAAAAAAGCACAATTAAAGCTAATAATCCAAAGACAACCGCTAAAATACTAAATGCAATTACCTGGCTTTTTTCTTGGATATCCCCCATTGAACTACGAATACTCGACACGATTCGATCTGCACTGTCTATATAGAAACCTGTTCCGATGACCAAATCCCATTTTTGAATATACACGCCATAACCATATTTTTTACTGGATTCTGTCTCTCCAGGCTTTGGAAAGTAAAATTGACTAAAGCCATCCCCAGTCATCGCGGAATTAATAATATCTTGGATCAGTAAGTTACCCTGAGAATCCTTAAGGTTGTAAAGGTTTACATTTGTTTTCGCACCAGCACCGTGCATTAAACGCAAGCCATCTGTTGCATAAGCATATAAATAGCCTTGCCCATTATCATATTTATAAGTATTTAATAAAGCCAATGCCTTATCACGTCCCTCTATACCCGGTAAATTCAGCTCCGTCTGTATTATGCTCACTGCGGAGTCCAGCACAGTCACTAATCGGTTTTTTTCTGTCTCAATCGTTGCTTCCTCAACTAAAACCGAAACCCCTCCATTTATTCGACTCAATGTTTGGACCTGAGTTAGCGCACCTATTAAGGCAACGAAAAGAAAAGGGCCAAAGGCAAGCATGTAAATTCGTAATTTTAGGGACTTAAGCATCATGAACATCCTCGTAACTCAATATAAAAAACTCTGCGTCATGCAGAACTTACTTCTATCATTAAAAACTACTGCTCTACTCCTGAAAGCAACAATAAAAGTACAAACATATGTATTTTACCGTCTATAAAAAGCAATAAATTAACCATTATTATCCCCTACCATAGATGCAACCTACAACTAAATTAGAAGAAAAACACGATAAACAGGCAGGCTAACTAACCTCAACGAGATTCTCATATAATAAAAACTAAGAATCAATAAACAACTGGTTATAGATAGAACTAAGAACTAATAGACAACTAATTATAGTTAAATGTTTTTTATCGCAACTCAGGGAGTGATCTCTCTATCAAAAAAACTCCGCACGTATTAAAATCTGCGCAAATTCCTAATCCCTTTTAGTAAGGATCATTCATGATTTTGTCGACAGGTCAGGCAACCAATGTTGTAGTTGTTAGCAACTCTTCCGATAATCCATTTGCAATAGACATTGCCTACGCAATGGGACAGTACGATGACATCGCAGATATCATCAGCATGAAGCAGTTTATGAATTCTGAATTCTGTCCTAGATTCATTTCAGATGAAGCTGATTTTGATAACATTGGCCGGAAACTTATTGGTAAAACGGTCATCATTGTTAGTACTGGAAGCCATGTGAAAAGTCGACAAGAACTGGCTATGACTAACTTTATTATCGCCCGTGCCGCCAAAGAAAATGGTGCCGCACGTGTCATCTTAGTTGAACCTGACCTTTTCTACAGCGCTCAAGACCGAGGCCCTGGCAAAAACTTAGGTGAAACCAGCTTTGAACGTGATGTAAAAGACATTAAGAAATTTGACGGTCAACCATTTACCGCCAAACTTTATGCGCAAATGTTAAAGCTGTCAGGTGTCGATACGATTATGACGATTCATAATCATTCTGAATCTGTCCAAAAGATATTTACAGAAGTCTTTGAAGGCGATTTCCACAACTTAATCCCATATGAAATCTATGCCCACTATTTACTGAATTCAGAATGATTATGAATCGTCAT